>NZ_CP036281.1:4701096-5057192 GCF_007750395.1 Polystyrenella longa
AACTGGGCCTAAGTGGGATCACATTGAACACGATTCTGCTCAGACCCATATCGGGATTTCATACGACTCGATTACCTACAGTGACCCACTTTATTTTGCGGCCTGGGCATCGGTCAGTATCCTTAGCGGTGGCATGAGTTCCCGCCTGTTTACAGAAGTCCGCGAAAAAAGAGGTCTGTGTTATTCGATCTACGCGTCTCATAGCAGCATGAAGCAATTGGCCCGTGTACTCTGTTATGCCGGCACGACTAATGAACGGGCACAGGAGACTCTCGATGTCACTTTAGCTGAGCTGCAAAACCTGAGCACCGGCATCACTGGGGCAGAACTGGATCGTTGTAAAGCGCGTGCGAAGAGTTCGCTCGTCATGCAACAGGAATCCTCTTACTCACGATCGTCCAGCATCGCTCGCGACTGGCATCATCTCGGTCGAGTGACCACCTTGAATGAAGTGCAGGATCAGATCAACGCGTTGACGGTTCCCCGCGTGGAAGCCTTCATCGAATCTCATCCCGCTGAAGACTTCACCATCTTGACCATCGGTCCCCGCATGTTGGAAAAACGGATATGAAATTTCACGAAACAAAGTTGAATAACGGACTGCAAATCATCGGAGAGCTTTCTCCGAATGTGCATAGCGTGGCTATCGGTTTTTTCGTCAACACCGGTTCTCGTGATGAAACGGACGCGATTTCCGGAGTCAGTCATTTCCTCGAACATATGGCATTCAAAGGAAACGATAAATACACTGCGGACGACATCAACCGCATTTTCGATGAGATCGGTGCACGGCATAACGCATCGACCAGCGAAGAAGTGACGTTGTACTACGCGGCGATTTTACCGGAATATCTACCGCAGGCTTTTGAACTGCTCACGGCATTGATCTACCCCACGCTGCGTCAGGATGACTTTGACATGGAAAAAAATGTCATCCTTGAAGAGATCGGGATGTACGAAGATCAACCTTCGTTTAAAGCCTACGAGCTCGTCATGCAGCGACATTTCCAAGGTCATCCTCTGGGACAGAGTATTCTGGGATCGCCGGAATCGATTGCGGCGCTCACATCGACACAGATGCGAGATTATCACGCCGAACATTACAAAGCTGGCAATATTGTTCTGGCCGTAGCGGGGAATATCCATTGGCGTGAGATAATGGAGTTGGCCGAACAACATTGTAGCAGTTGGCCCGCTGGAAAATCTCCTCGCGATACACGCGAAGCCGAACCGAACCCTGGCGCACAGATGATTCCCAAACCAGACAGCCTGCAACAGCATATTATGCAACTCGGCAAAGGCCCAGCGGCAACTGACGATCTGCGCTACGCGGCTGAGTTATTGTCTGTTGTCGTCGGCGACGATGGCGGAAGCCGGATGTACTGGGAACTGGTTGACCCTGGTCATGCAGAAATGGCCGAATTGGGATACAACGAATACGCGGGAAGCGGTACCTGGCTGACCTACCTCGGATGTCGCCCGGAACAGGTCGAAGCAAATCTCGAACGAATCGCCAAGATCTACGCCGATCTGAACGAAAACGGAATCACCGAAACGGAACTTGAACAGGCGAAAAATAAAGTACTTTCGCGAATCGTTCTCCGTTCTGAGCGACCGATGGGTCGCCTCTCGTCGCTTGGAAACAACTGGGTCTATCGACAGGAATACCATTCGGTCGAACATGACCTTGAGCTGGTTCGAAGCATGACCTGCGCACGAATCGCCGAGTTACTTGCCAGCTATCCGCTGACACAGCAGTCGACAATCGGAATTGGCCCGCTGGCAGAACTTCCCGTAGGATAAGCGAACCCGATCCGCCATTTGTGAATCCTGTTGATAGAGGTGTCGTACCTTTTTCGCTTTTCCGACAGAAAGCAGCACGTTGAAAATTGCCCTGGCTCAATTGAATCCCATCGTGGGAGATCTCCACGGTAACAGCCAACTCGTTCTGGAAGCGGCTCAAGCTGCCGCCGAAGCAGGTGCGGAATTACTGATTTGCTCCGAATTAATTCTGAGTGGTTATCCGCCTAAAGACTTGCTGCTCCGCGAGGGGTTCGTGAATGCCTGTGATGCAAAGGTCCGTGAACTCGCCTCCCAACTCCCTTCCGAACTAGGGGTGCTGATTGGTCATCCGGGTTTAATGGGCCTGCCGGGTAAACGATTCGCCAATGCCGCTAGCCTCCTTCACGAAGGCAAAGTTCAGGCGACAATCCATAAAACACTGCTGCCAAATTATGACGTATTCGACGAGCACCGTTATTTCCGCGCAGCACGAAATGTAGAACCGATGCTGTTTAAAGGCCGTCGACTTGGCGTTCACATCTGTGAAGATGCCTGGTGGGGATCGGAATCGACATACTACCACGAAGAACCTCAGCTATATCCCGACCCGATCCAACGATTGGTGGATCAGGGCGTCGACTTTTTAATTAATCTGTCCGCCAGTCCATTCGAGAAACAAAAACCCAACATGCGGGAGGAGCTTGTTCACAAACACGTGAAGAAGCATAACCTGCCCTTCCTGTTTGTGAATCAAGTCGGCGGTAACGATGACCTTGTGTTTGATGGACGTAGCTTCGCGATGAACAAGCAGGGACAGACTGTTGCCGCGCTTTGTCCGTTTGAAAGTTGCATCGAGTACATCGATATCGATAATCTCGGCGACGAACCCGTTCGACTCGAGCGACAGTACGAACAGGAACTGCTCGACGCCCTGGTCGTTGGACTCCGCGATTACATGCACAAATCGGGATTCACCGATTGTGTACTCGGTCTCTCCGGTGGAATCGACAGCGCATTAGCCGCCTATATAGCCGCGAAGGCTCTTGGCCCAAAGCATGTCCATGGGATTCTTATGCCAAGCCGGTACAGCTCAGATCATTCTGTCGACGATGCACTCAAGCTGGCAGAAGCTATTGGAATCGACCACGAGACGATTCCGATCGATGCTGTTCACAATGCATACGAAGGATTGTCGATCATCTCCGATGACCTCGCGGGTGAAGCGGGTGGTCTAGCGGATCAGAATCTACAGGCACGTATTCGCGGGGCAATTGTGATGCTTCGCAGCAACCGCCATGGCTGGATTGCCCTGGCAACTGGTAACAAAAGCGAACTCGCCATTGGTTACTGCACCATCTACGGTGACATGGCGGGCGGTTTCGCCGTGCTTTGTGATTTGTTCAAAGAAGATGTCTACGGCCTGAGTCGTTACATCAATGAAACATGCGAAAAGCGGGAAGTCATTCCTGACAATATTATCACCAAACCCCCTAGTGCCGAACTGGCCCCCGATCAATTTGATCAGGATACTCTCCCACCGTATCCGGTCCTTGATGCAATTCTGACTGGTCTGATCGAACAAGAAAAATCATTCTCTGCCCTCTGTGAAGAATTCCCTGCGGAGACAGTGCAGTGGGTGATCAACCGGCTTGATCGAAACGAATTCAAGCGACGTCAGATGCCCCCCGGAATCAAACTCTCTCAACGCGCCTTCGGCTCTGGTCGCCGCATGCCCATCGTCGCACGCTATCCTCAGACCTGATTCTCAAGAAATACCAAACTCGGAATCACCAGTCTGAAACAGGTTTCTGGTCCCTCAGCTGCTGCATGTTTTCGGTCAGTTGTTCCATCAGGGATGCTCGACTCCCTGTCCAGCGAAATGCCGAACCGACGAAAATATCGCAGAAGAAAGGGACGAGCAGCGCTTCGCCCCGTGGAAGTGCTTTCCCGAGACCATGCATGAAGACAGGAACGATATCCACTTCAGGATGGTGTTGGGAAATACGGGCAATCCCCCCTTTGAACTGTTCAATTTTCTCCGGGTCTCCTCGTGATCCTTCTGGAAACAGAATGAGGATCTGGTTGTTCGCAAGTGCATCGTCGATGGGAGCAAGCGGGCTCACGTTAGTTTTGCTTACGACGCGACTGATCGGAATGATTCCGATAACCTGCGTGGAGAACCAGGTGAGAAACTTGTTTTTAAGAAAGTAATCTGCAGCCGCCACCGGACGGACATTCTTCATTTGGCGGGTACCGTATAAAGTCATCAATACAAGTGCATCAAGATGGCTGTTGTGATTCGCAACAATAATGGCAGGACCTGTTTTTGGTAACCGCTCCCGCTGACGCACATTCAGGCCCAGGACGATCAGTACGATCGGTCGAACAATCAACCAGAAAAAGATGGCACTCAGATACGGGTTCATCGAATCATCGATCTCTTAAAAGTAGAGGTAGTAGACGTAGTGGAAAAAGAGGGGTGCTGTGAAAGTCAAACTATCAACGCGATCCATTACCCCTCCATGACCGGGAAGCATCGCGCTCGTATCTTTCACTCCCAAATCACGCTTCAACGCGGAAATACTGAGATCACCAAAGAAACCGCCAACGCCTATTAGTAACCCGGCAACCAATGCGTATTGCCAGTTCAATAAGGTTAACCAAGGGCCCACGATGCAGGCGATGATTGCTGTCGTCGCAACTCCTCCGACAAATCCTGCTACGGTTTTTCCCGGACTGATATGTGGAGCGATCTTACGGTGTCCGCATGTCTTTCCCCATACGTACTGCGCAACATCGTTCATTTGAGTCAGAGCAATTAACAGAATCAATAATCCCGGACCTGGGGAGACCTCGCCTATCGTGTCATTCGCATCGGGAACCGTTCTAGCATTTGAATTCCATTCGAGGCTGATCAGTGCTGCGGCGTGAGAAAGGCTGAATACCGTCGTCATCAGTCCCCACTGAACCATTCCGATAGATCGCAAGAACCCCTCTGTGACTCCCGTGAGAATCATTCGCGATGGAATGAGCATAAACATGTAAACTGGAATAAAAACAATAAACATGCCATACCAGTCCACGTAAACCCAGTAGTACTGCACTGGGATGGCAAGATAAGCCCAGAAGAGAACACGGCGATCGGCCCGTCGTGCGGGAATGAGTGAGAAGTACTCCTTCATTCCAAGAAAACTCACGAACGCAAAAAAGAACAAGAGGGCTGTTTTCCCCAAAAGAAAAGCACAACCAAACACCACAATGATGATCCACCAGGTTTTCATTCGTTGCACAAGTTCAACACGATTTTTGTCCGGTTGAAATCGGCAGAGAATGAAGACGTATAACGACGAGAGGATCAACAGTAGAAAGATGCCCCCCAGGGCCCAGCGAACCTCAGTTGTGAGATGTTCCATGTGGGTCAACTCGCCATTTTTCAGCTTATTATTGCAAGAATGAAAGATCCGAATATAAGCACAAGTCACACGGGCTTGGCAGAATCTTCCGTTGGACGATCTCCAGTGGACTCGACTTCACTTAGCGATTTGCGGGCGCGATTAACGATGGTCAATATCAGCAACAGAATCATCATCCACAATACATAGTCTACCCAGGGTTGAGGTTGGATTCCCAAGCCGATTAACAGCGCAAGAAAGCCAAACAAAAAGGCACGATCACTTTTTCCTAAAGGCCCTTCATATCGCCGTGTGGTGCCAAGTTGAACTCCTATGACTCCCGTCATTTCACTCATCACCGAGAGCAGCACAATGATCGTCACTAATTCTCCGGACACTCCGGAAATCAATGCCAACGGAAGATAGAGCCCGGCATCAGCCACGACGTCGCCCAACTCATTTAACACGAGTCCCAAGTTGGACTTCATGTTGTGCTCACGAGCGAGCATTCCGTCAATCGCATTGAGTGCCATCCGGAAAAAGAGAAAGGGAGGCAATACCAGAAGTGGCCAATGCTCGTTCGGGTTCAACGCTATGAGAGCTCCGACAATGAGAGAGCATACGACGGCTAGCACAGTCACTTGATTGGCCGTACATCCAATCGTCGCTAACTTGTCCGATAAGGGCCGCAACAATCCCTGAAAGCGAGGTTTCAAATCATAAATACTGGCCATATTCCCCACCTGTTTTTTGGCATCAGGTCGCGATTACTCCGCGCCGCTCTGAACAGCAGATGCGAACAGAGCGAACGACTTCCAGTCTAACCTGCGATCTGTTCAAAAGTCCAACTTGGAGAAGTGGGTTGCGTTGCAGCTCAAGAATTTTTTGGGAGTGTCAAAACTGGCCTGCGAGTTTTTCAACGATGATTTTGCCAATGTTCAGCGAAGAAGTCGCAGCGGGCGAGGGAGCATTGCCAACAAGCACCATGCGGTCTGACTCGTTGATGATGAAGTCATCGACCAACTTTCCGTCGGGAGAAAGAGCCTGAGCGCGAACACCGGCCGGAACAGAAACCAGATGTTCGGAACGAATCTCGGGGATGAGATGCTGGAGTGCTTTCACAAACGCGGTTTTGCTGTAGGAGCGCCACATTTCTCCCAGCCCTGCCTGCCAGTTGTTCACTGCAAGCTTCAGAAAGCCGTTGTAAGTGAGCGACTCGAAAAGGTCTCGCACGTTGATATCACTCTTCTGATAACCTTCCCGGGCAAAGGCCAGCACCGCGTTTGGTCCACATTCCACTCCACCATGGATGATGCGGGTGAAATGCACGCCCAGAAACGGAAACTTGGGATCGGGTACAGGATAAATGAGCGTACGGCAAAGATGTTGCGCTTCGGGTTTGAGTTCGTAGTACTCGCCTCGAAAGGGTACGATCTTCGCGTTGAATCGTTCGTTCGCCATACGGGCGACGCGATCGCTTTGCAGCCCAGCACAAGTTACGACGTATTTGCTTTCAAATGAACCCGCTTTAGATTCCACAACGATATGATCTTCGTAACGACGAAAGTTCATCACTTCGGCATTGGTGATAATTTCACCATCCGCTTTTCGTATTCGCTCCGCCATCCGTTCGGCAACTTGAACGTAATCGACGATGCCAGTCTCGGGAACATGAATCGCTTTGATGCCGGCGGCGTGTGGTTCTAATTCGCGGAGTCGAGCTTGATCGATCACTTCGCATTGAACACCGTTGACTTGACCTCGCTCATATATTTTTTCCAGAGCAGGCAGCTCGGATTCATCCACAGCCACAATGACTTTGCCACAGATGTCGTAAGTAATTTCTTCTTCACGACAGAAGGCTTCCATCGCCTCTTTACCTGCGCGACAGTTTGTTGCTCTGAGTGAACCGGGGCGATAATAAATCCCCGAGTGCAACACGCCGGAATTGTGCCCCGTCTGATGCTGCGCAAGACGCGATTCCTTCTCCAGCACAATCACTTTTTTCCCGGGGTATTCTAGGGTCAACTGGTAGGCAGTCGCCAACCCGACTATTCCTCCACCGACGATAGTGATGTCTGCTTTCTGGAGAGTCATTGTCAATTCAATCTGGCGGGAGAGCGCGGACGGGAAAGGAAGAGAGCAAATCCCGGAAGAGAGAGAAAAGCAGCGAGCGAAATTGTTTTAGACTTTTGATTCGTCGGCACTAACTTCGGGCACGCCTCGGCATTCAGGCGACGGTTTCGTACACGCGTCACAAATGGAGTGGCCTTCCCCATCGGTCATATTGGCCAGACCGCCGCAGGTTCCTTTAATACTCCGGTTACTGATCAGAACACCCACGCTCATAGCAATGACTGCGATCAGAAAGATACCGAGAGTGATTCCTAATAGGACGAAATAATTCATGGTGGAAGGGAGCCGGTAAAGTTTATCTCAAAGTTTTACGAGCAGATCGTGACAGGGCGGCACTCTCTGACAGATACATTCGGGAAAGAAGTTTCGTTCATCTGCACGAATTCAACATGCAATCTCACATGCAGCTTCACTGTACCCGATTCAATTAATTATACGCGGAGACGGAAGCAAGCTCTATTATCGACCCGCTTAAAATCGTTTCGTTCGTGAAATCTATCGTTTTAAGCCCGTTACGGTCCTGACTTGGCGGTCTCGTTTAAATACTTCGTGAATTCCGCAGAACTCCATTCTTCCTGCGAACCGCCTTCTCCGTTTGGGTAAACCAAAAAGATTGCCAGATTATTTTCGATGGCGAATTGCTTTGCTTCTTCAGGGCCCATCACCATCAGGGAGGTCGCTAAAGCATCTGCCAACATACAATTATCGGCCAGCACTGAGGCTGACTGCAATTGATGAGTGACAGGCCGGCTTGTTCTTGGATCGATCGTGTGAGAGTAAGTATTCCCGTCCGAATCTTCAAAGAAGTTGCGGTAATTCCCAGACGTTGCCAGCGCCCGGTTGTTCAGAGATACCGTCTTCACAATCTGCGGTGTTGTTCCAGGTTGAGAAGTTGGTCGTTCAATCGCCACAGTCCAGGAGACGCCGTTGGGTTTTTTCCCCCGGGCGACCATTTCTCCCCCAATATTCACGAGATAGTTTTGAATTTCCGCTTCTTCCAGAACTAGCCCCAACAGATCGACACCATACCCTTTGGCGATGGCAGACAGATTGAGGAACACTCGGGGATGTCTCTTTTTGAGTGCAGGCTCGCCCCCACGAGTTTCGAGGAGATGCCAACCTACGTATTCTTTAATACCGTCGAGCTCTTCCTCAGTCGGGACTTTGAATTCTTCCCGCTCGACGCCGAAGTTCCATAATTCGATCAACGGTCCGACGGTGACATCAAAGCTGCCATCCGTCATTTCACTGATTTCGAGTGACTTCGACACGACCTCCTCAACATCGGCATCGACAGGAAACCAGTCCGTTGTGTCGGCAGTATTGAATTTCATCAACTGAGAGTCGGCCTGCCAGGTCGACATCAGATCGTTGATTCGTTTCAGTTCAGCTTCCAGTTTTTTCCGGATTGAGTCGTTTGTTTCGCCTGGTGGTAACTCGTTAAACCGGACATCGTAATAGGTTCCCATGGTCTCGCCCTTAATTCGGACGGACGAATTCGTACCTGCACGATCACATCCAGCAAAGACCAAACAGAAAAAGACCATCAGGAGAATGCGTCCGGTACAGTTTGACCTGTTTTGGGGGGACGGCAATCTCATGATGGTCTCGTTGTTCATTGCTGTTTGGCTTGAAAGCCGGGTTTAGCCACCGAAGTCGTCGAAGCGGACGTTTTCGGGTTCAACACCCAAGTCATCCAGCATTTTTCGCACTGCGGAAAGCATCATAGGCGGTCCGCAAATGTAATATTCAAGGTCTTCTGGCGAAGGATGATCTTTGAGGTACTTTTCAAGCAATACCTGGTGGATGAAGCCTTGGTAACCAGTCCAATTGTCTTCCGGCATTGGTTCGGAAAGTGCGACTTTAAAGCTGAAGTTATCGAACTCTTTCTCCAGTGCTTCGAACTCGTCTTCATAGAACATTTCACGAAGACTACGAGCACCGTACCAGTATGACACTTTGCGGTTCGTTTGACCGGTTTTGAAAAGCTCGAAGATGTGCGAACGGAGCGGAGCCATTCCAGCACCACCACCGATGTAGACCATTTCGGCGTCCGATTCATTGATGAAGAATTCACCATAAGGACCGCTGATCGTGACTTTGTCACCCGGTTTACAATTGAAGATGTAAGAGGAGACTCGTCCGGGAGGAATTCCGTCTGGGGCTCTTGGCGGTGGAGTCGCCACGCGGACGTTCAGCATGATGATGCCTTGTTCGCCCGGATAGTTGGCCATGGAATAAGCACGAATCGTCTCGTCTTCAACATGCGATTCGTATCGCCAGACGTTGAACTTGTCCCAGTCTTCGTGATATTCCTCTTCGATTGCAAAGTCTTTGTATTTCAGATCGTGCGGAGGAACTTCAATCTGTATGTAACCACCCGCTTTGAAATTCACAGCTTCGTTGGCTGGTAAAGCCAATTTGAATTCTTTAATGAAGGTCGCCACGTTGCGGTTCGAAATGACTTCGCATTCCCATTTCTTCGTTTCGAAGACTTCGGGCGGCACTTCGATTTTCATGTCCTGCTTGACAGCGACCTGGCAAGACAGACGGCAACCTTCTTTGGCTTCGCGATTTGAGATGTGAGTCTTTTCAGTCGGAAGAATATCTCCCCCTCCTTCAAGAACTTTCACCTCGCACTGGGCACAGGTTCCACCACCACCACATGCAGAAGAAATAAAGATCCCTTCGTTCGCCAATGCACCAAGTAATTTGCCGCCAGCGGCTACGGTGATTTTTTTCTGATCATTGATGGTGATGCTCACGTCGCCGGAAGAGACGAGTCGTGATCGTGCAACCAGAATCAGCGTGACAAGCGCGCCTACAATTAGCACGAAAAAGACAACACCGAATATGATGGGTTCTATCATTGTTCGATCAACTCACTGAGTAGTTTTACCAGGATGGCTTATATGAATTCAAATCGGGGATGATGCAGACTACAGGCTGATGCCTGAGAATGACATGAAGGCCATTGCCATCAATCCGACGGTGATGAAAGTGATACCGAGGCCTCGCAGTCCGGGAGGCACATCGCTGTATTTCAGTTTTTCCCGAATTCCCGCCAGTGCAACAATCGCTAATGCCCAGCCAAATCCTGAGCCAATGCCGTAAGTGACACTCTCAGCAAAATTGTAGTCACGTTCAACCATGAAAAGCGAACCACCAAGAATGGCACAGTTCACGGTAATCAATGGCAGGAAAATTCCCAGTGCGTTGTAGAGCGGGGGAAAGAATCGGTCGAGCGTCATTTCCAGAATCTGCACCATGGTGGCAATCACCGCGATGTAGCTGATCAGTCCCAGAAAGGAGAGATCCATTTCAGTATACCCAAGCCAAGACAGTGCTCCGGGTTTAAGAACGAACTGAAACAGAAGGTTGTTAGCAGGAATCGTAATCGCTTGAATGACGAGAACTGCGATCCCAAGACCGATCGCCGTTTTGACGTTCTTCGAAACCGCGAGGAAAGTACACATCCCGAGGAAAAAGGCGAGAGCCAGGTTCTCGATGAAGACGGATTTAATGAATAAGCTGAGTAAGTCCTGCATGGTTTAGCTCTCCTCAATCTGCTCGGGTTTGATAGTGCGGATAACCCAGATCAACAGGCCAATGATAAAAAAGGCACTGGGGGGCAACAGCAATAGCCCGTTTGGCACATACCAGCCGCCATTTTTTTCGAGCGACAGCAGCTGGAATCCCATTAGTGAACCGGAACCAAACAGTTCCCGAACAACGGCAACACAGAGCAGAATAAAACTGTAACCGAGGCCGTTTCCGACTCCGTCGAGAAAGCTCATCTGCGGATTGTTTTTCATTGCGTAACCCTCAGCTCGTCCCATTACGATACAGTTCGTAATAATCAGCCCGACAAAAACGGACAAAGTTTTGCTGATGCTGGGCAAATACGCTTTCATAAGCTGGTCGACGACAATCACCATGGAGGCAATGATCGTCATTTGTACGATAATCCGGATGCTGTTTGGAATTCGCTTTCGCAGCGTACTGACTGCCGCACTCGAACAGGCAGTCACCGCAATCACTGCAAGACACATAACGATTGTCGTCTGCAGCTTGACTGTAACAGCCAGAGCCGAACAGACTCCCAATACCTGCAGGGCGATGGGGTTATTGTTCATTACTGGATCGAGCAGCACATCTTTGGGTGATTTTTCAGCCATTATTGGTCTCCCGCAGATCGAATTTTATTGATGAATGGTCCGAAGCCGTTCTCACCAAGCCAGTACTGGAGCATATTGTCGATGCCCTTGGTTGTGATTGTCGCTCCGGAAAGACCGTCAATTTTGTATTGTGCGTTAGGATCGTCCGCAGTGACCTGGCCTTTGATTACCGTAATGGTGACATCCCCTTCGTCGTTGAAAGCGATTTTCCCAGGCCAAGTCGCCTTCCAGTTCGGGTTATCGACTTCACCACCGAGACCAGGCGTTTCGGCATGTTCGTAGAATGTCAAACCGCGAATAGTAAGCAGGTCCTTGTCGATGGCGATGAAACCTCGCAAAGTGGACCAGAGTCCGTATCCACGAATAGGAAAGATAAAGAGACTGACTTGATCGTCTTCGCCCTTCACTTCGTAAACGAAAGTGTATCTTTCCCGTGTTTTGATACCGGCGATATCGTTCTCAACCGGCTTGCTCAAATCGGGGTCTTTGGATGCCTTACGTGGGTCATAGTCAGAGACGTTGAAATCGACCTCCGAACCGGAGACATATTCTCCCGTTTCGAGATCAACAAGTCTTGGCTCCACCTGAGCGAAGACTTCTTCAACAGTTCCCTCTCCTGAGGTAGGAGCATCCTCTTCCGGGTTCCACATACCGGCGGCGGACAGGATATTCTTCTGAAAGTCCAACTCTTGATTTTTCTTCTGGATCGGTCGCAGTGAGACTGCGACGGACGAGACGATAACAGAGCAGACCAAACAGAGTCCCAGGGAGACTACGATCACATTTTGGACCGAATCACGCTGCATTTCGGGCCAACCTTCTTTTAATGTTAGCTTGAATGACGAAGTAATCGATCAGCGGGGCGAATACGTTACCAAACAGAATGGCAAGCATAATCCCTTCCGGGAACGCCGGGTTGACCACACGAATAAGTATTGTCATGGCTCCAATCAGGAAACCATAAAACCATTTCCCTCGTTCCGTCATTGAAGCGGACACGGGGTCAGTTGCCATATAGACTGTACCAAAAGCGAAGCCTCCAACTGCCAAATGCCAGATAGGATTCATCTGGAACATGGGGTTGGATTCGCTGCCGATCAGGAAGAGCACTGAAGAAAAGGCAAGAGCCCCCATCACCACAGAGACCATGATTCGCCAGGAACCAATCCCAGTGATAATCAGGATCGCCGCTCCGATCAGACAGGCCAAGGCTGATGTTTCACCCATCGAACCTTGAATCGTTCCGAGGAAAGCATCGCCAAGGGTTACGCCAGAAGCATATACGCTGTCCATTCCGCCAGCGGCAGCAGCTCCCAGAGGGGTCGCCTGACTGTAACCATCGACAGCAGTCCAAACGGTGTCGCCAGAAATTTGTGCCGGGTAAGCAAAGTACAGGAAGGCCCGAGCGGTCAAAGCCGGGTTCAGGAAGTTACGTCCTGTACCACCAAAGATTTCCTTACCGATGACTACACCGAAGGAAATTCCGATGGCTACTTGCCAAAGCGGAATCGTTGGCGGCAGCGTTAATGGAAAGAGCATCCCCGTTACGAGGAACCCTTCGTTAATTTCATGTTTACGTACGATGGAGAACAAGGCTTCCCAGGCGCCACCAACAGACATCGTGACAATGTAGACGGGGAGGAAGTGTAATGCACCATAAGCGATACAATCGAGCCAGCTTCCGGCATTAAAGCCGAGTCCCAGCATCTGCATCAGATCAGCACGCCAACCGTCAGGGATAGTGCCCGAAGGAATGTTTAGATTGGCTTGGTATCCCGTGTTATAGAGGGCCATGTAGATCGCTGGAAGCAACGCTACGATGACCATCGACATCATCCGTTTGAGATCGATTGCATCCCGTACGTGTGAGTTGGTTTTGGCCACTTCACCCGGCGTATAGAGAAACGTATCCCCCGCCTCGTACAATGGGTACAATTTTTCCCATTTGCCCCCTTCTTCGAAGTTGGGAGCAACACGGTCCAGTATTTTTCGCAATGGTTTCATAAGGTTTTCGCTTTGAAATCGTGCTCCGACAGGTCGAACCGATCAGTCTCGTTCCGAATGATGTTAAACAAAGCTGAGTTAACATCGAAACAGAAATCAGGGGATGTTATTTAACCTTCTTTTTCGATCTGCACCAGACAGGATCGCAACAACGGTCCATATTCGTACTTGCCAGGACAGACAAAAGTACAAAGTGCCAGATCTTCCTCATCTAACTCAAGACAACCAAGTGCCTTGGCGTCTTCAGTGTCGCCGATGATGATTGATCGCAAGAGTTGGGTCGGAAGAATATCGAGCGGCATGACTTTTTCGTAAGAACCAATCGGGACCATTGCCCGCTTGCTTCCATGAGTCGAAGTCGTGAACGGTAGTTTGCTGTCCATCGTCCGTAACGCCGAGGCAAATGCTCGTGTCACAGAGAATTTGGACAGTCCCGGATCTTGCCACCCCAGTAGGAGTCGCTCTGACCCTTCGGGCAGAACAGTCACTTGATTGTGGAATCGTCCCAGGTAATTGAAAGGCCCAGCAGCGGTGCGGCCACCGAACACGGAGCCAGCAATCACGCGATTTTCGCTTTCTCCGATAACTTGTAGTTCATCTGCGACAACTTCACTCAGACAGGCACCGACCTCGGTGCGGATCAATCGAGGATTCTTAATAGAAGGCCCCGCGAGTGAGATGACGCGTTCGGAAGAGAGGACACCTTCAGTGAAGAGTCGTCCGATTGCGATGACGTTTTGGTAATCGACATGCCAGACGACACGATCTTCACTGGCAGGATCGAGGAAATGAATGTGTGTTCCGGGAAGTCCGGCGGGATGCGGGCCGGCGAATTCCTGCTCTTCCACCTGATTCAGCTCTGCTCCAGGCAATGACTTGCCATTGCCGCGACAGAGAAAGACTTTTCCGTCGGTCAATCGACATAGAACTTTCATTCCCTGAAGGAATGCCATTTCGTTCTGGCCGATGATGATTTCCGGATTGGGAGCAAGTGGATGAGTATCGATCGCAGTGACGAAAATGGAGCGAGGCTTGGAATCGATCGCGGGCACTCGGCTGTAGGGCCGAGTTCGCAGAACGGTCCACATGCCGGATTTCACCAGCAAATCGCGAACCTTATCGGATTCCAGATTCAGCAGATCGACATCGGGATAAGATTCGAATTTAACAAACTCATTACCAGACTTTTCAATAACGATTGACTGGAATACCCGCTTGGCTCCGCGGTTGACTTCGATCACTTTTCCGCTGGCAGGAGCGGTATAGCAGACACCGTCTGTTTTCTTGTCGGTAAACAACAAGTCTCCTTTTTTGACCATGTCTCCTTCGACAACAGCCATCGTCGGCTTCATACCGTAGTAATCAGCGGCGATCAGTGCCACTTTCGTGACTGCGGCGCCATCCTGAATTTCCTGCTTGGGTTCGCCTTCAATTGGCAGGCGAACACCCTTCGAAATAGTGATCATCTCGATAACGATCCTTGAATCATCTGCAAGAACGCGTGTCTGGCATAGAACCAGTTGCCTAGTCCTGCCAAGTTATTGGATTTGTAAACCCACGCTGGAATTTGTCGAACGATATTTTGAATGCGAATCGGAAACGGCTCTTCAACTTTTTGTCCAGGCGATGAATCAGAACATCGAACTTGACGAATACTGTTTCCACTTTCAAACCTCCCAATAGATCGAACAAGGTAATTTCGTTCGAAACTTCGGCAAATTCAGGGAATGAGCGCTACTGGATAGGAGGCAGTGAGAAGGGCCAATGACAACCTCGTAATGAAACAAGAAGACTTGCGTCCCTCAAGCTGTCACTGGAACAGAACCGGATCAGACAGCGAAGGAGTGAAGTGCTGTGACCGGCCCGACTTCAAAACAGGTAAGTTGAAAAGATGGGTTAAACTAATCCTCAAAGGACGTTGCTTTCCATCGATCCGCTGCATTTATCAGCTTAGATTTTGGTATCTTACCGTTCGATTTTCTTTTGGGTAGTTAAGTCGAGTAATTATTCAAAGAACTATTTCAACTTGCCAAAACACCCGACCGCATTCTCGAATATGAGAAACATGACCAGCCATTATTCTCTAATTAGAAAACGAACGTCTGCAAAAATTGGGAGCGAGTGCACACTTTCGGTTTCCCACCTGCAAATATTCGCCGATTCGAGACGATCATGGTGAGTATCGAATCATAGCAACGTTTTGAGCGTAGCCGCAGCTAACACAACATGAACGCTCGGCCCAACGAGATCATAACCGCCTTCAATTCGACACCAATAACAGTGACACGAATTAGTTGCGTTTGGGTCGATAGACGTGAGTCGCCTGAGCGAACGCACTTTCGGCCGCTTCCATCAGCGTTTCTGACAACGTCGGATGAGCGTGGATCGTGGCAGCCATATCCCGGGCCAATGCGGCAGTTTCCACAGCCAGAACACCTTCGGCGATTAACTCACCAGCGCCGGGACCGACGATTCCGACTCCGATGACTCGATCCGTATCGGGATCGAATAGAAGTTTTGTCAGTCCTTCGGGACGATCAATCGCTTTGGCACGGCCAGATGCAGCCCAGGGGAACTTGGTGACTTTGACCGAAATGTCGTTCTCTTTGGCGTCCAGTTCAGTGACACCACACCAGGCGACTTCGGGATCGGTGTAGATGACGGACGGAATGGCTGCAGGATCAAAAGCTTCGGGTTCGCCAAGAATGGAACCGACGGCAACTTTGGCTTCGCGAGTCGCTTTATGAGCCAGCATCGGGTTGCCGTTCACGTCGCCAATGGCGTAGATGTGTGACTCGGAAGTTCGCCGCTGAGCATCGACAGGAATGAATCCCCGTTCATCAACTTCCACCTGTGTGTTTTCGAGGCCCATATTATTGCTATTAGGACGTCGGCCAACACAGACCAGCACTCGATCAAAGGTTTGAGGAGATTTCACACCGTCACCTTCTATCTCAGCGACGATGCCGCTGCGGGTTGCTTTCAAGCTATTGACCTTCGTGTTGACATGAATCGCTTCGAAGTCTTCTTCAAGTCGTTTTTGCAGCGGCCTGATCAGATCCCGGTCAGCCCCTGTGGCGATTTGTGGCAGCATCTCGACAACGGTCACCTGAGACCCGAGAGCGGCGTAAACTTGTCCCAGTTCCAGTCCAATGATTCCGCCACCGATAATCAAGAATCGTTTGGGGACATCTTTCAGCTCGAGTGCTCCCGTCGAATCCATCACCCGGTCGTCATCCAGGCGGAACATCGGAGGAGCAATCGGAGAAGAGCCGGTGGCAATGATCGCTTGCTTGAAGGAGACTTTACCGACGGACTTTCCATCCTGGGTCAGTTCGATTGTATTCGAATCGAGGAAGGAGCCGCGAGCTCGGACGGTTTGCACCTTACGGGCCGAAGCAAGCTGACCGATTCCGCCAGTCAGTTGTTCGACGACTCTGTTTTTGTAGTCGCGTAATTTGTCGAGGTTAACCTTGGGCTTCGAAAAAGAGACGCCCCAGTTTTCGGCTTCTTTGGCTTCGTGAAGCAGTTTGGAAACGTGGAGCAATGCTTTGGAAGGAATACAGCCCCGGTTGGCACAAACGCCGCCCAGACGGGGATCTTCATCGACGAGAATGACTTTCTTGCCATGATCGGCTGCTTCAAATGCGGCCGGGTATCCCCCCGGACCACCACCGATAACTACGACATCACATTCTCCGCCCAGCGATTCCGCCATTTTTCTGTGCTTTCAAATTCATTTTGAGCAGGTACTGCTCTTCTTAATTCAATATTGGGTATTTAATCCCATTTGCAAACAAAGGTTCCATTCGCCCCCGCCAGACAAGAGCGACTCGCCTCGTTTCCGTCGTGACTAAACTTCTCGACTTAACATTGCGATCAATCGCATGGAGAGTTTTTGCCAATCGAAGCCGGTCGAGGACGCGTGTGTAACCGACCGGCCAGTTTCAGGATTTAACAGTCTGTCAGCAACTGGAACATATCAGAGAAGGAGCGAACGAGTTTGCTGACGAAGCGTGCCGCGTCCGCACCGTTGATCACTCGGTGATCGTAGGAAAGGGAAATCGGCATCATCATTCGTTCAACGATTTCGCCCTGATCCAGACGGAGTTCATTCCGACTGCGGCACATCCCCAGGATGGCCACTTCAGGATAGTTGACGATCGGTGTGAAGCCGGTACCGCCGATACCACCCAGGTTGGTGATCGTAAAGGTTCCGCCTTGCATTTCGTCCATCGACAGCTTTCGGTCGCGGGCTTTGATTGCCAGTTCGGTCGTTTCCTGAGCGATATCCAGAATCGATTTTTTATCGGCGTTCTTGATCACAGGTACCACGAGACCATAAGGCGTATCAACCGCGATCCCAATGTTGTAATACTGCTTTAGAACCAACTCACCAGACTGAGCATCATAGCTGGCATTAAAGTTGGGATAGGCCTTCAACGCGTTCACGGCTGCTTTTACGGCGACGGCGGTCATGGTCACTTTGGGACCATTCTTCCCGACGGTCGACATGAACGTTTTGCGAGACTCTTCCAAGTTGGTGATGTCGGCAAGGTCGTGTTGCGTTACGTGAGGAATGACCTGCCAAGCCATACTCAGATGCGATGCCGCTGTCCGCTCGAGCTTGCTGAGTTTGCGGCGTTCCACTTCTCCGTACTGGGAGAAATCTGGTAGCGGTGGTGCGGTCACGGGACCACCTCCACCCGATCCACCACCAGAAGTCAGTTGGCGAACAAAACCCTGAACATCTTCGACGGTAATTCGGCCACCAGGACCAGTTCCGTTAACTTGATGCAAGTCGACACCCAACTCGCGAGCTAGCCGACGAGTAGAGGGAGTCGCTGGAGGAGGAATTTTTCCTGCTTCGGATGTCGTTGGCTGAGTCTGTTGCGCCGGTTGAGGAGACGACGGTTTGCTCTCTTCTTTTTTCGGCGGTTCCTGTTCCTTAGCGGGTTTTTCCGCTTTGGGTTCCTCTTTTTCTTCCTTGGGTTCTGCGGATTTGGCTTCTTCTTGGGCGGGAGCGCCGTTTGATTCCGCGATCGTCAGGAGCACTGCACCAATGGGTACCGAGTCGCCTTCGGAAACGTGAATTTTGGAAACCGTTCCCGCATGGGGGCATTCAATTTCGGCAACCGCTTTTTCGGTTTCGACTTCCATCACCACGGAGCCAGCGGAGATGGAATCTCCCTCTTTCACTGTGATAGAAGAGATCTCCGCTTCATTCACGCCTTCGGAAACTTCAGGAAGTTTGAATTCAATCGACATGCTGAATTGTTTCTTAAAAAGAGGACACGGCTTTCAGGTAATAACCGCTATCCGTTTGAAAATTAACCAGGCGGGAGCCCGTTCGACAAACATACGAGCGGATCGCGAACGACTACGGACTCTCCGGCAATTTTAGGATCGACTGGATCTCATGACCGAGTCTGAAGTTACCAGACCTGTTACGGTCTGGTCTTCAAAATCAGGTATACAAATCAGGCATACAGAGGATCGACTTTATCAACATCGATACTCAGATCGGACTGAGCCTGTTTGACGAGGTCCCAGCTGACTTTTCCTTCGTGAGCCAGAGCGACCAACGTTGCGTAGGTCGTGTGCTCTGCGTTCACTTCGAAATGCTCCCGCAGGTGCTCCCGAGAATCGCTGCGACCGAAACCGTCTGTTCCCAAGGTCACGTATTGACCAGGAATCCATTGACGGATTTGATCGTGAACCAATCGAACATTGTCGCTGGCAGCAATGAAGGGACCTTCCTGCTTGTCGATCTGAGCTTCCAGGAAACTCGTACGTGGTGATTCTTGAGGATGCAGTCGGTTCCAACGATCGGCACTGCGAGCTTCGCGAGCCAATTCGCTGTAACTGGTGATACTCCAGACATCAGTACCAATATCGTACTTTTCTTTGAGGATCTGTTGTGCTCTCTGAACCTCCATTAAAATCGGACCACTACCGAAGAGTTGAGGTCGAGCTCCACCGGCTCCTTGTCCGTCTGTTTTCTCCAAGTGATACATTCCCTTGAGAATGCCATTAACCACATGGTCCCCTTCGGGCATTGCTGGCATTTCGTAGGTACCGTTGTAGACGCTCAGGTAGTAGAAGATGTTCTCCCCTTCCTGATACATCCGTCGCAGACCTTCCTGCACGATGACGGTGATCTCATACGCAAATGCAGGATCATAGGCACGCAAATTCGGGATTGTGGTTGCGACCAACTGACTGTGACCATCCTGGTGCTGTAAACCTTCACCGTTCAATGTCGTTCGCCCGGAAGTTCCCCCCACGAGGAAACCTTTGGCGCGAGAGTCACCGGCAAGCCAGATCAAATCGCCAATTCGCTGGAAGCCAAACATTGAGTAGTAGATATAGAATGGAATCATGTTTACACCCAGGTTGGCGTAAGCGGTTCCCGCGGCGACGAATGATGCCATCGCACCAGCTTCATTAATTCCCTCTTCGAGAATCTGGCCGTCTTTGGCTTCTTTGTAGTACATAACCTGGTCACGGTCGACAGGCTCGTACAGCTGGCCGGTACTGGCATAGATACCGCACTGTTTAAACAAGCCTTCCATACCGAAAGTACGAGCTTCGTCCGGAATAATTGGAACGATTCGCTTGCCAATTTTTTTGTCTTTCAATAACCCACTAAGCAGGTTGCCAAAAGCCATTGTCGACGAAGCGGGTTTCCCACCGGAACCTTGCAACATTTTGCCAAATGAATCCAACTTCGGCGTTTCCAGACTCTCGTCAGTCGGTTGACGATTGGGAACATATCCACCGAGTTCTTTGCGACGTTCCTGCAGGTATTTCATTTCCTGGCTGTCTTCGGCAGGCCGGTAGAACGGAGTGTCTTTGACTTCTTCGTCGCGAATCGGAATTCCGAATCGTGAACGGAAGGCAAACAGCTCTTCTTCGTTCATTTTCTTGGTGTTGTGAGCGATGTTTCGTCCTTCGCCCGCTTCACCCAGACCATAACCTTTGATCGTTTTCGCCAGAATGACGGTCGGAGATCCCTTATGCTCTGAAGCCGCTTTATAGGCAGCATAGACTTTCTCGCTGTCGTGACCACCTCGTTTGAGTTTCTCCAACTGCTCGTCGGAAAGATGTTCTACCATCGCCTGCAGTTCTGGATCGACGCCGAAGAAGTGTTCGCGAATGTACGCTCCCCCTTCGACAACGTATTTCTGGAACTGACCATCGACGATTTCGCCCATACGTTTTACAAGTTTACCATCGCTGTCGCCGGCGAGAATGGGGTCCCAATCGCCACCCCAGACCACTTTGATGCAGTTCCAGCCTGCACCGCGGAATGCTGCTTCCAACTCCTGAATGATCTTACCGTTACCACGAACGGGGCCATCCAGTCGTTGCAGGTTGCAGTTCACGACAAAACAGAGGTTGTCCAGTTTCTCACGAGAGGCAAGAGTGAGTGCACCGAGTGTTTCCGGTTCATCGACTTCGCCATCGCCCACGTAACAGTAAACGCGCGACTGTGAGGTATCGATAATTCCGCGATGCTCTAGGTATCGCAGGAAGCGTGCATGGTATATCGCTGTGATAGGGCCCAATCCCATGGAGACCGTGGGGAATTGCCAGAAATTCGGCATTAACCAGGGATGCGGGTACGAAGAGAGTCCGCCACCACGAGGAATTTCCTGTCGGAAACGAGTCAGGTGAGACTCATCCAGTCGGCCTTCAACGAAGGCTCGCGCGTACATTCCCGGTGATGCATGCCCCTGAAAATAAACCATGTCACCAATTTGGTTCTCGTTGCGGGCTTTGAAGAAGTGGTTTGCTGCAACTTCGTATAAGGTTGCTGAGGAAGCAAACGTAGATATGTGACCACCAATCCCGTCGCTGGAGCGGTTCGCTTTCACGACCATCGCCATCGCATTCCAACGGATAATGCTCTTAATACGTCGTTCCAATTCCAGGTTACCGGGGTAACGTGGCTGCTCGTCGGAAGGAATCGTATTCATATACGGTGTATTGGCCGTAAAAGGGAGTGTCACTCCTCGCAGGTAAGCTCTTTCCTGCAAGTTAACGAGCAACTCCTGCAATCTTTTCGGTCCGTAACGGTGCAACACATCTTCTAATGAGTCGTACCATTCTTCCATTTCGTTGGGATCAATGCCTGAAACCGTGTCCATTAAAGAGTGGCTCGCCATATGCTAAATTTCCTGGGGGTGTTACCGTGTTTCGACATTCCGGGCTGAGTTCGAAAACCAGGCAACCGCAGTCTAAAAATGTGGGGACTTCCAAATGGGTTCGTTTATTCCATTCGGAACCAACGCATTTCACCTCGATTTTTACTGGTTCAACCCGAAAGCTGTCCAGTCGAGAGGAGTGCGATGAAAAGTGATTTCATAAAAGTTCAAGAGGGTCGCTCTTCCAACTCAATCTTCGTGACTATTGAGCCTTCCGCAACCGGAATAGTAGCGTCTCACTGACATTACTGGCTGATTTTTCAGGAACCTCGTTCGTCGCGAGTCGTTGCTCCCAAAATCAAGTAGTCGTAATAGGTTATTTTTATCGTATTTGAAGGGAGCACGCAAAGGTAGAATGCCTGAACAGGATTGAACATACATCCAGACCATTCACCCCAGCCCACCCATCATAACACAGCATGCTGGAATGACAAAGTGTCACGATCGAACCCATCGCCCCCGAGAATAACTCTTCAGATCGGGAATAAATCCTAATCGCGACGAAAATGACAGAAACAATCCCAAGTCGAAATTGCCCACAAAAACCTGAATCTATGGCCTACATCAGCTAGAAAGCGATATCACCGACAGCCGAAATCGAGATCGCCTGACGGAAACAAGGCAATCAGGACCGGTTGCAGCAACGATAGGTATTACCGAAACAAAACCGGCTCCAATCAGGCCCTCCAATTGAGCCTCCCAATAGTGAGAATTTTAGCGGAGCCGCACTGAGAATGACCTCGGGTAAACTCGACAGTCCTCTTCATTGCCCCGCCTATTCGTCTTTTGGCGGTCGCATCATCAAAGCGTCGGTCGCTTCACCTGGTGATTTCTCTTCAAACAGGACCTGGAAAATCTGTTCGGTCAGGGGCATTTCAATCCCCTGTTGCAGCGAAAGTTCATAAACAGAGCGAGTTGTTGCAACCCCTTCGGCGACCCCTTTCATATCAGAGACGATTTGAGCCAGAGTTTCCCCTTTGCCCAACCGTTCGCCGACTCCTCTGTTGCGACCATAGGGGCTGATACAGGTGGTGATCAGGTCACCGATTCCGGCGAGGCCATAAAACGTGTTCGCCTCGGCTCCCATCTGTGTCCCGAACCGGGTGATTTCGACGAGCCCGCGTGCGACGAGTGCTGACTTGGCGTTGTCGCCGTACCCGAGTCCATCGCAAATGCCGGCTGCAATCGCAATCACGTTTTTAAGTGCCCCTGCGAGTTCTACCCCGACGATATCGATATTCGTATATACGCGGAATCGGTCCGTGTTGAATAACTCCTGCACCTCACGAGTGAGGCGAGCGTCACCTCCAGCGGCGACCACCGAGGCAGGCAACCCGCGGGCAAACTCCTCGGCGTGGCTGGGGCCGCCCAGCGCGACTACGGAACGTTGATCGAGTACTTCGGAGATAATCTGACTGGGTCGCATCAATGTTTCGTTTTCAAGCCCTTTGATCACACTGACCACCGGTCGGGTTTCTGTGAGTGCGGGACTCAGCGTTTCTAAAACCCCCCTCAAGAACTGCGTTGGAACGGCGGCGACGATGATCTCGGCCCCTTTAAGTGCCGATTCGACATCGGAAGTCACCTCGACCGAATCAGGGATTTTAATCCCGGGCAACTGGCGTTCATTCTCTCGTTGCTCCTGCATCGTACGAGCGTGTTGCTCATCGCGAGACCAGATGGAGACCTGGATGCCCTTTTGCCCCAGAATGGTGGCACAGGCGGTCGCCATGGCCCCGCTTCCTATGATCGCGCAATGTTGAAACATATTTTCCTTACATCCTGTTTAACTGGTATGACATAACTAAAACGATCCCTAGACACACCCGGCTGCCGATTCGCCCCTCCAAGGAGCTAAAATCGATGCTTGGCCATCTCGCAGAACGGAGAACAGCTTTAAACGGCAGGAACCCTACAGCAGTCGGAATAGCTAAACGTATTAAAACGTAAGGCTTTCTGAAATCGACTTGCTTTCTACGAATCCTGAACTAACTTTCAAACGAAGTAATGCCCGAAACATAAAGGGATACTGCAGTATTCTATTACGAGGAAAATCGATGCAACAGACTTTCGACCAACAAAAGAACGAATTTGTTGATCGTCGCCAGCAGGATGCGGAAACTCGCCGTCCTTCTGGGGAGCGGCGACAATTTCAAGATGCCCGCACCTACGCGAATCACGACGTTCAGGAACTGGCCGAAGCAGTCGACCAGTATAAAATGCGTCATCGCCGCCGTTTCATCACGTTCGAAGAACTCTTCGAAGTTGTGAAAGGCTTGGGTTACCACAAGTAATCCGACTAATGATTTCGCTCAATGACGGATGATTCCGCCTGCAATCTAGCATTCAGCCTTACAGGCCGATTCGATTGTGTAAAAACACGGAACAGATTGGCCTGTGCTCTCTTTACTGACATCAATCTGTTCAAATCATGTTATTTACCACCAATCGCAGGGAGTCCTGTATTTTGATTTTGGATAGAGCTTTAAAGCTGCCTGTAGTGTCCCCCACTGATTCATAGCGGCTTCTAAAAAAGGTTCAAACAACTCGTGTGTCTTCTTTTCTGCAGTCAGTAGATCATGCGTTTTTTCTAATTCATTCAAGATTCCATATGGCTCCTCTGGATCCATTCCGACACTGCACATGTCAGCAGCAATTCCTGCATCTTTAAGGAATTCATATAAAACTTCTGGCGAGTCCTTCTTTAATAAATACAAATAGCCCAGAGCTCCTTGGTTTGCTATTCGAGATTTATCGTGATTTGCACCGTTTTCTTGTCTTCTCCTTTCCCAAATAGCACTACGTAAAGAATCTATATCCTTTGCTAGTGACATATTGAGGATCCACAGGGCAGGAGAGTCCCAAACACTAATGAGTTGATCGGCCCATGGCTGCCAATCATCAGGACCAGCGAAACCTGTGACAGATGCCGCGTTCCAGTAAAATGCATAAGGTGTATCTAAAGGAAGATCATTTAACACAAGAAGCCTCCTGACTTTAGCAATAATGGAATAGGTCCTAGACTGCCTACGATCAGTTTTCACTGAGAACCGACCGATACAGCAAACCGACGATAGTCTTTCGAAGCGGTTCGGGCTCTACATTTTACGTGCGTATATCGTCACGGATGCTCCGGATCTCCGTGCAGCTGCGTACATGCTGATCAATAACGCAACAGGCATTCCGAAGTAGTATGCCAGCTTCTGGCAAACCCGCGTACCGGCTGAAAGAGATTCTTTCTCCGCTCCCCCTCTTGTTTGCAACAGGGTGTAGAGTGTGTTTCGCGGTAGTTTTCGGTTCCGATTCAGCCAGCTCTGAACCCAGCCAAAGGGGTTCATGCGCAACGAAAAATGGAGTTCTTCCTCGCATTCGAAGCCATTCTCCTGCAATAACGCGCGGAGTCCTTCCACGGAAAAATGAAACAGATGGCGAGGCAGATCAAGATGGAACCAGGCTTCCTTAGCCCAGCGGCTCTGCATACTGGAATAATTAGGAACAGAGACTACCAACCGGCCTCCCGGCTTCAGTAACCGGGCCGCCTCTTGAATTGTCTCGCGGGGATACAGCAAATGTTCGAGCACATGCCAAATGACGATCTGATCGAACATTCCCCCTTCATACTCGGCGTCTTTCAATGTTGGGGCAAACCGAAGTTGAATCCGGCTGTCCGCCCCTTCCGCCGCCATGGGGCTGATTTCCAAACCGTGGCTGTCGAGTCCCAACTCTACAAATGATTTCAGCAAGACACCGCGACCGCAACCCACGTCGAGAACCTTGTCACCGGGCTTCAGGCCTGTGGCCATACTACTGGCCTGACGACGAGAGATGTAGCGGATCATCGCTTCAACGGGGGCGACGAACTTGGTTCCCGTTTCGCCGTAATAATCTTGTGGGTAGAAATCAGGGATCTCTTCCGGTTCCGGCAGTGGAAAAAGAGAGCCAGTCCCGCACTGGGTACATTCCACCAACTGAAATCGCATGCCCTCCAGCTGATATCGGGGCGAAGCGGTAGTTCCCTGGCAAACCGGGCAAGCGGAAATAGTCTGTCGCGATGACATCTCATCCGGGGAAACAGTTTGAACCGGATTGTCATAAACAGACATAAAACAGCGTTTCCTCAGCAGAGAATTGGGAACAAGGTCTGCAAAAAGGTACCGCATCTCCTCCTTTAGTAAAAGAGGAATGCGGTGCTGTTTCAGTGCTACTTCCGTATAACTCACCCATGGAAGAGCGACCGCAGGTATCGGATTGAAGACGACCGGAAACCCACGACAGAGTCCCAATCGCCCTTGTTTTGCAGCATTTTAAACTGCAAAACTACTTAAACTGCAAAAATACGATCCGAAACGGGTCTACTCTGCAGAGACTTCTTCCGCCCAGGCTTCCAGCAGATCAAATTGCTTGTGGAACTGGGGCAGGTCGGTTCCCATGGGGCTCTTGAAGAAGGAACTCAAAAAGCCCATCGTGCCCGACTGGTCGCCACGGCGCCATTGGCGTTCAGTGAAGCGAATCAGGTCCAGCACCAAGGGCGCCGCCAGTAGAGAATCGCACCCCTGCCACGTGAATTGCATCACCATCGGCGTTCCCAAGAAACCCTGGAAGTGAATATGGTCCCACGCGGTTTTCCAGTCACCCATCGATTCAATGTATTCGATGGAAACCAGAGTTTGCGGTTTGTATCCAAGAATTTCGGTGAGGAGATGGTCCTTCGAGTGCACCTTGTTCGATTTATTAACCGGGTCATCCAGCACTTTGCCGTCCAGGTTGCCGAAGATATTGTGGCCGACCCAACTCATCACATTCAAGTTTCGGTTGGCGAACATCGGAGCGAGGATGCTCTTCATCAAAGTCTCGCCCGTTTTTCCGTCTCGACCGACATGCAAGGTGCCTGTCTGCTGAGACAGATCTTCGAGTGCAGGAAGATCACAACCGATGGAAGGAGTGAAGTTCACGTGTGAGCAACCTGCTTGCAGAGCGGCAATGGCGTACAGCGTACTGGCGGGAATCGCAAAATCTCCAGCTCCGATTTTCGCTTCCAGATCGGACCAGCTCAGGGATTTGATTTCTTCGGTCTGAGGAGGTTCGGTGGAAGAAACGTTCATCACGACGACGTGCGCCAGGTCGTTCTTCTTCTGGAAATGCACCAAGTCCTGCTTAAGCCGCTCTAATGTTTGGGAAGTTGTTTCGTCTTTGTGATTAAGAACGTCGCCTGTGGCGAGCGAGGTGATTGTCGGGCCGACATTCATCAGCGTACCGGGGCGAACATTGGAGTCGAACTCTTTTAGAGTGCCTTCGATCTTGTCCAAAGTCGCCGCGTCGAAGACGCGAGAGTTCTGGTGAAGATGCTGTGCCGCCTCAACGTAGCTGGTGTCACGGATCTCATGACCACCGACGACAAACTGAGACCAGTCCGCCAGTCCGACGTTCTGGAACTGCGGTAACGCAGAGACCAGACCGTACTCCGGAGTCAGACCTTGCTGCAATGCAGCGAGTCCAGTCACAGTTGTGGTAGCCACCCCACCCCAGGCTCCAATTAACCAGATACCAATTTTCTGATCGCTCATGATGACTTGATTTATTCTATTTTTCGTTAGCGCTAGATCTTGTCCATCCTCAGGGCACCCGCTTTGAACTCCATTCTCGCCACAGTTCTGTCGTCACTGTTTTGTCGTCAACTTTACTGGCGATCCGGCAACCTGACTCAATGCTTAAACTGAACTTCACTACAGTTTTGTCCAGCGACAGATACCGTAGGCAGTAGAGTTTGAGTTTGGATCGGGGAAGGACCACCCGCTTAAAGTGTTCTTAAACAGAGAAACACGGGCGGGCCGTAGCCAACTCTCAGGTGGGACGAATAAGGCGGGAATGGTCCATTTTGTAATCCTGCACAGGAAAAAGAAAGCCTGCAAACTAATTTCAAAGCGGATTTCAGGCATCTCCCGCCTCCTGAGGACTCATAAACGGACTTCATGCGGGAATATCCCGCGATTAGACAGATTACGGGGAGTCACCGAGGAAATCAGCAGCGGGGTCAACTTAACTGTGCATCAATCCACCCATTGAGCGACTCTTGCAAGCGAGTTAATTCTTCTCGAACCGTTGTTTTGGTCGCGTCGAGCTGATCTGCCACAGGTACATCGGCCTGGGCGAAGTAATAAAATTTGATCTTAGGTTCCGTTCCGGATGGCCGCACAGCGATTCGAAAACGAGCGGCATCCCCCTCCAACTTGAACACCATCAAATTTCCGGCTGGTTCAGGCAAGTCGGCTGATTTGCTGTTATTCGGTAAATCGCGAACTTCGTGAGTCTCATAGTCCCTTACTTCGAGGAAGCGATTACCAGCCAGTTCTTTCGGAGGTTGCTCTCGGAACGCCTTCATCAATTTCTGAATCTGCAGTTGTCCGTCGCTGCCTTCACAGATTTTGGAAGTTTGACCTTCCAGATAGAAGCCATATTCACGGTACAACTCGTCGAGTTGATCCAGCAACGTTTTTCCAGAATCCGCTTTCAGTTCAGCTGCATATTCCATCAGGTACATGGCCGCGACGGCTGCATCTTTATCGCGGCAGTACTCTCCTGCGAGATATCCAAGTGATTCTTCTGCTCCGAAAATAAACTTGTCCGGGCCGAGGTTATCCATACTCTGTGCGATGTATTTGAAACCGACGAGCAAGTCATCAACGACTTTGACGTTGTACTTGCGTCCCTGATCGGCAATGAGTGGCGTCGTGACCAATGTCTCCACGATGAAGTGCGAAGGAGAAAGTGTCCCTTCCGCCTTTCGCTTGCGGAGCAGGTAATCTACGATCAAGGCCCCTGCCTGGTTGCCCGTTACCGGAATGTATTCCCCCGCTCCGTTTCTGACACAGATGGCAATGCGGTCAGCATCGGGATCGGAAGCCAGAATCAGTTCTGCCCCCATAGCTGCAGCCGGTTCCAATGTTGGCCTAAAGACCTCAAATCGTTCCGGGTTGGGAAGATGATCGGGAACATTGCTAAAATTGCCGTCGGGTTGTCGGTGAGGTTCGAAGATCTGCAGCCCGTCGAAGCCAAGTTGCTTTAAGACGTCGTACACGTTGGTTTCTCCGACACCATGCAACGGAGTAAACAGAGCGACGATGTCCCGTTTATCGGAATAACTTAGTTTGCACACTTCCGCCAGATAGTCGTCGTCGATGCTACTGTCGAGGATTTTAATTTTGCCCTCTTGAACAGCGACGTTGAAATCGATCGTGGGAATTTCGGACGCCTTATAAACGGCATCGATAATCCCTTTGTCGTGAGGGGTCAACACTTGTGCCCCGGACCCCCAGTAGGCTTTGAATCCGTTATCCGAGGGAGCATTGTGAGATGCTGAAATCATGGCCCCGACGTCACAATTTAAATGTCGGACCGCGAAGGACAACTCGGGAGTGGACCGATAGGTATCAAAGAAGAAGACTTCAAACCCGTGTGCCGCTAGCGTAGTGGCAGTGAGACGGGCAAACTCGGGAGAGCGATTGCGGGTGTCATGCGCGATGACCGCCCTGCCGGGTTGGTCATGGTTCGTATGCATGAAGTAACTGCCCAGCCCATGGGCCGATTCCGCGATGGTTCGCTCGTTGATCGTTGCTGAACCGAAATCGGACATTTCTCCCCGACGTCCTCCCGTTCCGAAATTAATCACTTCCCAGAACAAGTCATTCAGCCGACCGAACTCTTCCGCTTTCAGAAGTTCGAGAATGCCCGGAAGACTTTTTTCATATTGCGGCTCACGAATCCACCGAACCAGATTTTCGCGGGTCGAATCGAGCAGCTTTCCGTTCAGGACAGCTTGATCGATTGTCTCCAGTGCCCATTTGCGATCTGCAGAGAAGTCAGTTTCCGACATTCCAATGATTTCTATGTTCAGCGGGTAATGAATATTGAGCGTTCTTCCGGATACTATAACACCTCAATTTCCGCTCAGAAAAGGGAGGGGTGACCGCAATTCCTGAGATCATCGTTTAAGGCGTTTTTTTTTGTGCATCACTTCCGTTTCATCTCGTTTTATCGATATGACGCTCCTCCAGAGTCAGTCTTATAAGAAAGAAAGCCTGAAATCAGACTCGTTTAAAACCGGTTTGGATGCCAGCAGGAAGCCATGATCCGTCGGGATTCATGCTTTATACAGCTTGCAATCGCCCGTAAGGTGGAGTTAGATGGAGGGTCCAGTCTTAGAATTCCTTTCAAATCGTTCTGTATTTCTTCCTACAGCTTCGACCCTTCGTTCTGATGCTGGCACCTCAAATTAAGAACGGGTTTCTGGATTCTCTCCCTGCTGTTAAGATCAGTGCTGAAATACCTCACTTCTGATTGAAGACTCGTTCCCGAACATTTCAAAGCGACCGCTGTTTGAAATTGCCTTATGCCCGCAGCGATGGTCAGTCTGTCGATTGGTAAACGGACCCCAGTCAGCCTTTCTCACGGACGATATAAATCACCCGATGATCTCTGTTCGATTTTCCACCAATAGATACAATCAGCTGAGTCAGTACCAATACTTGTGGAGACTTCCGTATGTCAGGTGATGAGTTCCGATTTACCGGTACCCCCGGTGCGGTGGCCCATCAGATTCTCGTCGTAGAAGATGATCAGGATACGGCGGCCAGTCTGAAAGCAGCATTAGTCGCGGCTGGCTTTTCCGTGTCTCTAGCTAAAGATGGCGGACAAGCTCATTCCACCTTCGTCATGCATAAACCGGACGTCGTGGTCCTCGATCTAATTCTTCCGCGAGAGAGTGGCTTTGAAGTCTGCGAACGAATCAAATCGCTCGATCAGCATACACCTGTCGTAATTTTGACTGCAATTGAATTGCAGGAATCCCGCGTTCTGGCCGATCGCGTCGGTGCCGACGCTTATCTGAACAAACCTTGCGACCCGGAAATTCTGATCAAAACCATTAGGGATGTCGCTGAAAAATGCTGGTCGAAAAAGCATCTCGCTCAACCAACCGGTGATGAACGCATTCGATTCAATTGTCGTTGTGGCAAGCGGTTTAAGGTGAAAGCCGCCCATCGCGGAAAAAGCCTGACCTGCCCCATGTGCGGTGAGCAACTGATCGTTCCCCGCTGAGATCATATTTCAATCTCGTGATGGAATTGTTTTTTTCAGCTTCCTTATTGCAATTTCTCTCACTGGGTGAGACAGTGAATTAATCATTTCGGCCTTATCATCTACTGGCCCGGCAATTTCTCATCTGAATTTTTATCACTCGCACTTTGCCGTCTTTTTCCATTCTTATTTCTAATACAACACACGCCTTGATCTTCGTGTATCCTGGTGAGTTTCACTCTCATCGAGAAAATTCACTCAATGGCTCTTTCTGAGACAATCTTTCGGCAATCATAATAGCACTTAGGTGAACGTCGGTCAGAATCCGATTCGAATATGACCTCCACCAGTGCAATCCAACGATACGGTTGTAAACCGAGCGACGCTACTTTTTAGCTTTCTGCAGAGCACTCTATGCCTGAATTACTGATCAAATCCGGAAAACACCAAGGGAAACGACTCGTCCTTCCTCAAGCGGAAGTCATTCTGGGGCGAGATCCAAGTTGCCAGATAAGGATCAGCTCAGATGATGTCAGCCGGCAGCATTGCCAATTGACTGTCACCGAAGAGGGAATGCTGGCACAGGACTTAAATAGCCAGAATGGTACATTCATCAATGACGTTCTTCTTGAGGGAGAGACTCTCTTAAGTCCGGGTGATGAGATCCGTATAGGGCCGATGATCTTCCAGATTCCCAAGTCGAAGAAATCAGTTCGCCGTATCAACGTTAAAACGCAGCCTCAAAATAAAGCGGGAAGCAAAGGAGCCAGCGACGCCGATATTCTGGACTGGTTGAATACCCAGGACGATATCGGCGGCGAAATCGCCGCTCCCAATCAATCGTTATCAGACACGACTATCATCCCAGTAAAAGCGATCTCGAATAAGAATTCAGTAAGTTCCGGCTCTCACCAGAAGCTCTCCATAGCGGATGAAGCGGCTGAAGTCATCCGCAATCACTGGAAAGCAGTCCGAAAAAGCGAGCAGGACCCTCCTACCGAAGGCTGATTGAGGATTGATTTCAGCTGCAAGCTTTACTGTCAGGCGGCTGGTAGTAGCACTCCCTGTCGTAAATCGCTTTAATGGGTGTTTACCCGCTTCAGATCCAGCCCCCTTAAACTAGGCGGCTTTGTGAACAAGATCAATATTTGAATACAGGCTCCGATTTACCTGACCGTGCTTAGGTAAGATGGTATTCAGCATTAGAGCGGAATACCACCGATTAGCCCCATCACTGTTATTCGAGCACAGTTCACCCCGCGTACCTTGCACCTTTCGTAAGTGCCCCATTTTGATTCCAAGGAGTTGTGGCTATCGCCCGCTTTCAGATTCGCATAATCGGAGGAAGATTCCGACGACAAGGACTCTTCTCCAACCCTGGTCTGACTACCCGTCCGATCACAAACCGGATGAAAGAATATCTGTTTGAACGTCTGCGGAATAATGTCCCGGACGCCCGCGTACTGGATGTCTTTGCTGGAACGGGAACCATTGGACTGGAAGCGCTAAGTCGCGGTGCAAAATCAGTCATCTTCATCGAACGAGACCACCGGGCATTCGATATCCTGAAACAGAATATTTCCAAAATCGGAGTGGAAGAAGAAACGTTCTGCTGGCGCACCGACGTTTTCCGAACATCCTTTATGCCACGTGGGTACGAAGAGCTTCAACCTTACGACGTAATCTTTTTCGACCCGCCGTACCCGATGGTCCCCGGGTTAAAACCGTCGGACCCGCTCTATAAATCGATCGAGCGATTGGCGAAAGAAAAGGTCAGTAGCGAAGATGCCCTGCTCCTCTTTCGCACGGAACGGTACACCGAGTTCGAATTGCCAGCGGTGTGGACGATAGTAGATAAAATGTCCGTCTCCAGTTCAACGATGTACTTCTGTCGGAAAACATCCTCAATCGACCCGGCAGACTTCGCTGACATAGAAACATCGATGAGCGAAAAGTCGACCAGCGAAGAAGAGACAGACGAAGAACCGACCAACGAAGAAGAAACATAAGCTTAAGATTTAAACACCTGTCCTCAATTCAACGCCCCCTGTGACCTGAACTGTGAACGAAAACCATGACTTTGTTTGATCGCTTTCGATTGGATGGCAAACGACTTTTCATCACAGGAGGCAGCCGGGGCCTGGGCCGCGAAATGGCACTCGCTATCGCCGAAGCGGGAGCTGATGTCATCTTTACTGGTCGTGATGAAGCCAGTTTGCAGAAGACAGCAAATGAGCTTGAAGCCCTGGGCCGCCAGGCCTTTCCGATTCAGGCGGACTTTTCCACACCTGATACCTGTGAAGAAGTCTGCGAGCGAGTTCTGGGAGATTACGGACCTGTTGATATTCTGATCAACAACATTGGCGGGCGGCGAATTTCGGTTCCGATTGAAACCCAAAGCCTGGCCGAGTGGCAACAGATTCTCGATCTGAATGTGACCAGTACTTTCCTGTGTACCCGTATTATCGGGGGAGCGATGCTCGATCGAGAGACTGGAGGACGCGTAATTAACATCGCTTCCATCAGCGGGCTGGTCACCACTCCTGATATCGGAGGTCGCAGTTATGAAACCTCAAAGGGAGCCATTATTCAGTTCACTAAAGCAGTCGCTACCGACTGGGCTACTCGCAGGGTCACTGTGAATGCGATTTGTCCGGGCACGTTTATGACGGAACCGAATCTACGTTGGGCTCGCGAGAAACCCGAGCTAATCGAGAAAATGAAATCTCAGATCCCGATGCAGCAATTTGGTGAACCGAGCGACCTGGGACCACTCGCCGTTTATCTGGCCTCCGACGCTGCCCGTTATATGACTGGGGCGACGATGGTACTGGATGGCGGCGCGACGTTGGTCTAATACGCGAATAACGACTTGGCAAATGGGATTAAGGTGCTGGCTGGGGAAGTAAACTGGGAAAGAAGTTCTTGAGAGTCGATTTGAGCGATGGTATTTCTTTATCGCTTTTATCAGGTTCCTTACCTTTATCGGGCCCTACCATGACTCCGTCCAGGTCGATGCTTTTAATGCGTATTCCCTCTTCCCAGATATCCCCTTCCCTGACCATTCTTGATCCAAGGTAAGCGGCTGAGCCTTTTTCGCTTTTGATGAGAATCTTTGTTTTAACTTCCCCCATCGCTGCGTTCACTCTTTGCTGATCGTCGTTATTCGCAACATTCTCCTCCGGAAATTCTTCCTCAGAAGCAGCCTGTAATTCTTCAAGCGATTTCAGATTGTCGGTTCTCACGAAGGGGTCGTGTTTTAGTATTCGCTCCAGTGGGCTTTCTAACCATTCCCGATCAACTTCAACATTCGCCTCCGTAGCCAACTGCATCGCGGAAGAATTAATGGAATTGCTCGTAACGACAGTTGGAGCTAACGATGCCACAGCCGTGGTGTTTATTTCAACAGGTTTCAGTGAATCGTCTGATTCGGCAAACTGTCCGTAGACGACCCAGATCAGCACCAACACCAGGAGAGGGATTGCAGCCATCTTGGCTTTCTCACGGACCTCATTCTTTTTCGAATTGGTTTCAGCCATGTTGCCCCTCCGGAAGTGAGGCTATCCGCTCAGTCTTTCTCACCGGCATAAAATAGATGTGGAGCTGTAAGGACGCCTTGTATTGCGGAACCTCTTCTTCCAACTGTTTTTTACTGGTAGCTCCAATCGGCTCAACAAAGAGTTGACTGACGCGGTTCAATCGTTGCAGGGAATGCATTTCATCTAGAAAGTAACAGATACCTGTGTACCCACCATGAGCATTCAACTTAATTTGTAACTCGCGGTACTCTTCGCCAGACGATATCTGTTGAGGTTGATAGTCCTGAATCTTCACTCCTGATTTTCGAGCAAGCCCCGTGATCTGGGCGAGAAAATCAACCTCTTTGGGTTGCTCAGGCATTCGCTTCAACAAATCGACCAGTTTCTGTTGTTGAATACTCAACTCTTCCTGAGCAAGACGATGAGCGCTAGCGACCTCGTCTTCTGAATTCATTAACGCCAACAATTCCAGTCGCTGCGCATCGAGTGAGACCTCTCGAGCTTTCAGCTGATCATACCCGAAACGATAGCCAGCGATCAGAGAGATAAGCACAACCGCCATACAGGCAATGTGTATCCCCATATCGATCAATTTCAATTGATTTCGGTCGCTGGAATTTTTCACGATATTGGACTTAACTCTGATGTTCCTGTTGATACATGAGTAATTGGATTAATGCGTCTCGGTTCCTGAATTTACATAAAACGGGTCTACTGATCGGTCTATAACTGGCACTCAATTTTAAATATTCGGAGTTTACGATCGTCTATTTGTTGTTCAGCAATCGAAATTAATTCGACGGAATGAAACAGTCCTGTGGACGACATGTCAGCAATGAACCCAGTAATGGTTAAGTCATCCATAGCAAGCCCATCCAGCTGCAAAGACATTTCAGTAGGATCTCGCGTTTCTTCCGGTGAATCTGAGGCGGTTCGCGTCATCTGTTGGCGTGAATTGCTGGTGGTAGATAACCGGAAGATCGTCAGATAAAGATCGCCTGCTCTGGCCGCAGCGGCTTCACTGACTTTTCCCAGTGTTTGAAGCGGAATATTTTTCTGCTCCAACCCCATTCCCAGTTGCTGTCGTTTTCGAAGTTTATTGATCTCTCCGTTTGAGTATTCCGTTTCATCCAGATGTTGCTGGATCGGTTTCACATCCAATTGCATTTGCTCGACCAGTCTCGCCTCTTTTTCAATTTCCGCCCGATGGACGATGTAATAGAAAATGAGGCCTCCCCAAAGGAGAAACATCACGGCTCCCCACTGCTTCAGTCGAATACGAATGAGAGATCGCTTGAGAAACCCGATTGGGAGTAGATTGATATTCTGCATCACTTCCACCTCCGCAATGAGGCGAGTGACGCCGCAGGTCCGAACAGGGGGACCAGATTTTGATGAAGCGGCGTGTCGAGTGTGTCCGTCAGACGAAGGGACCAGGGTTTGACTGATATTTTTAACGGAATGGCGAGAGGCTCATACACCTGACGAAACAGGGCCCCGCCACCGAACAGCCAGATATGATTCCATTCTGGCAAGCGAGTATTTGACTGTATGTATTGAACAGTTCGATTGACTTCCTTCTGGACCAGATTGATATATTGATCAATCACTGGTTGCAGTCTTTTATTTAATGCCGATTGAAATTCGGCAGAACGACTTTCGTTCGATAGCATTGAGCACAACAGGTTCCAGCACTGCTGTTCCGACAAGCCTAGCTCTTTCGACAGGTCCTGCAGAAAGACTTGGAACTGACACCCTCGTAGCACACGCGTGTAAAAAGGGTTCCCCTGCTTCAGAAAAACCAATGTTGCGGCAGAGTACCCCCAGTCGATGGCAACTGTGGTCTGGTGACGCGCCATCGGATCCGCCATAATTATCGCTCGCGCTAAGCTGAAGGGCAGACCATCGAGAACTCGACAATTTAAGCTCGCTCGCTCCAGTGCTTTTCCAACGGCGGTCGAATTGCTGTTCGCCAGTGCGTAGACGATCAACGAGGTTACTTCGTCGGTGGAGTCGCTCAACTCTTCTTCAGGTTCCCAGAAATCGAAAATGACATCTTCCTGGAGCTCGGAAACCAACTCCTGATGGATCATCTCTTCATATTCGTCTAATGAAGACTCAGGCAGATTGACGGTGCGATAGTCGGTGGCGGACAGTGAAACCACTGCGGCTGCCTGTCGATTCTTCCATCCAGTAGAGAGGGAGACCATCTTCGAAAGCTCTGCGCTGAGCACCGAAGTAGATAGATGCTTCTCTTGCCAGAGCCCCGAATTGCAAACAGAGGCAAACTGCATCTGGCTAATTTTCCAGACGTCGTTTTCCTGCTCGACCTCCGCCAGTTTGAGCGCACTCCGTCCGATATCGACACCGAGCCAACTCCGTAGCGGCGCGAACTGTCGACCCTTAAAGGGGGCCAGTAAACTGGAGGTTAAAAACATAGTGTGCGGCTTCCATCCACAGCAGAGTCCAAAATGGCCAACGGGCCGACGATATCAGGTTGAATCCTGACATCGCACATTCGAGGTTAGCGGCTTCCTCCCATTTGTTTTTCGATCCGCTCGAGTCTTCCGTCCATTCGTACGAGAATCTCTTTGATTTCCTGCAGTGTCTTGGCCGAACGGGCGCCACCACTTTCAAATGCTTTCGGCGGGGTTTCGTCACGCGGGGCTGCGTGGAGGTGCTCGTTGTCTTCCCAACTTAGACCGGTGAACAAACCAAAGATCATGGCGATCACGATAGCGAGCGGAAGCGAGCGGTTGGATTTCACCAAATGCCGCGTGGTTTCATCAGCGGACTGACTGCGCTGTACATCTTCTTCGTTGATCAAAATCTCTCTCCTTAGAATTTTGGCTCGGACCATTCTCAACGTCCGTTATTGGGCGCATCCAGATTCGATCACCGCACGTGTCGGCATTTCCACGCGAGAGATGTTTCGTGCAACCCTGATTAGTGCGACTGAGTCGAAACATCCAGCAGTGGGAGCATGATCGCCAGCACGATACCCGCGACAACCGCTCCTGTCACCACGATAATCGCCGGTTCGAGGACCTTCGTAAGCCCCTTGACCTGTCGTTCCCCTTCATCTTCAAAAAAGGAACCGACTTCAGTGAGAACCGTTCCCAGATTACCCGTCTGCTCAGCCGTCAGGACCATCTGGGCAGCGCCCCGGGGGATAAAATCGGCTTTCATAAATATAGAGCCGATCGAACGCCCACTAATTACTTCGTCTTCCAGACGCTGAAATAGCGACTGATAATGCATGTTCTTCAAAGATCTTTGACAAAGCTGCAGCGATTCGAGTAGTGGAATCCCACTTTGTAGCAAGGTCCCCAAAAGCTGAAAAACCCTCCCAATCATTACAGCTTGCGAAGCCGCGCGAATCAGCGGAAAGTAAAGCAGGAAGGAATCGCGCCTGCGATGCGCTGATTCGGTCCTACTCCAGCAAAATAGACTCGCGGAACAAGCGATCGTCCCCAGCGACAATATCAGCAGGTTTTCACGAATCAGGCTGGAAATGTCGAGCAACAGTTGAGTAAACGGGGGAGCAACTGTTCCGAGATCCTGAAACACCTGGGCAAACTGCGGAAGTACGAAAAAGATCAGCGCGAGAAGAACGAGACCACATACTCCAACCAATACAAGCGGGTAAGCCATGACCTGCTTCAATGTAGAAATTAGCCGAACCTCGTTGCGGATTAATTCCGCCATGCGATTAAGCACATGGGGTACGCGCCCGGCTGCTTCCCCCGCCGCGACGCTGGCGATGTAGGTAGCATCGAAAGCATGGGGTTGATTCTCAAGAGCCGCAGAAACCGATTTTCCATCGGAAACCTCTGAATGGATTTCCAGCAAAGTCTCGCGGAACGCCTCATGTGTGGTCTGTTGGGCGATATTATGAATTGATGCCGCCAGGTCAATTCCGGAGCGGCACATGATAGCCAACTGTGTAGTGAAGAACAGGATTTCGGTTCGCGGAATCTTCCTTCGTCTTGAAGGTTTGCTACGTTTGTTCAAAGTCAGTCTGCCCGACTTCTTTGATTTCTTCGAGCTTGTTTGATTAGATTTCGTCTCTGTTACAGAGAGTGGAAACAATTGCTGTCGGCGCAGACTCTCTCGCGCCTCCTGTTCCGTATGTCCGTCGAGGACACCAGTGGAGATCTCGCCTGATTTGGATTTTGCTTTGTATGCATAAGGCATGGTGTTTTTTCCTGTCCGAAAGGACGCGGATCATTGCCAGGAAACCAAGGGAAAATAGCGAGGTGTGAATTATTCAATGGAGAGTTCAAAGCCAACTGAAAACAATCGATTTATAACGACTCGTGAGAGGACCTCTTCAGGATGTTAAAATAAAATGTGACTAATAACGGTGACTTGATTCATCAATCGGCAAAGGCCAGACGGACAACTTCATCCAGACTTGTGGAACCCGACTCGGCCAGTTTGATCCCTTCGTCGAGCAACGAATTGATGCCCTTCTTATCGAAGAGGTCGCGAACAGCGGACATATCATCCGAATGGGTGATCGCCTGACGGAATTCACGATCGATCGGCAAGACTTCATAAATCCCTGTTCGACCGGCGAACCCGGTATCGTAACATTGAGCGCACCCTTCTCCCTTCGAAAACGAACGACGTGTGTCGCCGCTGTATTCAATCATCTGCAGCATTTCTTCGTTGGGATAGTATTTCGTCCGGCAGCGAGGACAGACTGTTCGAATCAGTCGTTGTGCCACTACCCCGACCAGCGCGGCCGATATCTTGTAGGGCATAATCCCCATGTCCATCAGTCGCGTAATGGCCCCGATGGTGCTGTTGGTGTGTAGCGTGCTCAATACCAGGTGACCTGTTAAAGACGCCTGTATCGCCATTTCTGCTGTCTCGGCGTCACGAATTTCCCCAACCATGATCACGTCAGGGTCCTGTCGCAGGATTGACCGGAGTGCATCGCTGAAGGACAGATTCGCTGAAGGATTGGCGTGGACCTGGTTAATCATGTCCAATTGATATTCCACCGGATCTTCTACCGTCACGATATTCGTGTGAACGGACTTAATTAGTTCCAGTGCGGAATAGAGGGTGGTCGTTTTACCGCTACCTGTAGGCCCCGTTACCAGCAGCAGTCCGTGCGGCTTCTGGAGCATTTTTTTAATCGGATTAAGTTGTTCGGAGGGAATACCCAGTTCGTTCAGATTGAACGTCAGGTTCTTTCTATCGAGAACACGCATCACGACCTTTTCCCCTTTAACGGTGGGGAGCGTGGACACACGAATGTCGACCTCTCGATTATCAACAACGACATGCATCCGGCCGTCTTGGGCTTGTCGGTGTTCGGCAATGTCCATACGAGCCATGACCTTCACCCTGGAAACGAGTGCAGCGTGAAAATCGCGGCGGGGACGCAATACTTCTCGCAACATTCCATCAACACGAAAGCGGATCGTCGTATGTTTCTGACCTGGCTCAATATGAATGTCGCTCGCACCCTGGCGAATCGAATTCACAATGAAGTAATTTACCAGGTTGATAATCGGGCTGCCGTCGGCCATCGCTTCGGATGACTGTAAATCGAGCAGCATCGTATCGGCCTGCAACTCGATTGCCGACTCATCGATATCGGCCGTCACGTGGTCTACTTGAAAGTCCTTTTCGTAACAGCGAGGTATCAGCCGTTCGATAGAAGACTTCAATGCGATGACGGGCCTGACTGTCAAACCCGTGAGGCGTTCAACTTCATCGACCTGCCGCAAGTTTTGCGGCTCCGCCATGGCGACGAAGATTTCCTTACGCACTTTGAAAAGCGCAACCGCCTTCAACGTTTCCGCATGGGAACGAGGTATCATCTGTACGACTTTGGGGTCGACGATTCCCTCTCGCAGGCGTACGGAGGGAACGCCCAGTTGTTGATTCAGGAATGGAAGAATTTCTTCTTCTTCAACGAGCCCCATGCGCGTCAGGATCTCTCCTAAACGCGTGTTGTCTTTTTCCTGGCGTTCCAGGGCGCGTTCCAAGTCATCCTGACTGAGGAGACCGGCGCGAACCAAGCGGGCCCCCAGCGGGAGCGACGCTTCGGGAACGTCCCACAGGGGGTCATGTGTTTTGATTTTGGATGCGGGGGTCGCGATACTCAATGCGTATAACTCCCCACCGCAGAAAGGGTATCCGGGTAAACTTCAAACTTGCTTAGAAAACCAGTGATACGGAGGATGTCTTCACACACAGGATTCGGGGCAGCGAGTTTTAGATTGCCACCGCTGGAGAGACAGGATTCAAGCGAATCCAGCAACCATTCCAATCCAGAGCTATCAAGCAGCGGTGTATTTTTAAAGCTGAATACAACTTTAGGTTGGCCCGCCTGTTTGCATTCCTTGAGGAGTTCGTCGATCTCTTCCAGATAATCGCTCGTGAGCGCATCGGTACCTTCAATGATTGAAATAGCACCTTGTTTTTTTCGTGAATACATTCGATCGGCCCCTTTATTGCATTGGCAACTGGACGGTGAACTGGGTTCCTTTATCAATCTCAGATTGAATCAGGATTTGTCCGCCATGAAGTTCAATGACTTCGCTTGTATAAGCGAGACCAATACCATTGCCGGGAATGTCTCGAACCCGGGGATCGCTACTGCGGAAGAATTGCTCGAAGATTCGGCTGATCTCTTCATCGCGAATACCAATACCACTGTCTTCAATATGAAAATGCATCGACGAACCAACCTGTTCCACACGGAAAAGAACCTTGCCCCCCTCCATCGTGTACTTGGCCGCATTCCCGAGTAAATTAACCAGCGAGGCCACAATTTTGTCTTTGTCGACGCTGATTTTGCTCAGTTTGGGAGGGACGTTCAATTCGAAGGCGATCTGTTTCTGCTCCATCTGAGGTTTGACATTTTCGCAGACTTCTTCAATCAAACGCAGCAGGTCCGTTTCATTTCTCGTAATGGACAGAGAGCCGGCTTCGATCTGTTTGATATCAAGTAAACTGTCTACGAGGCGGGCGAGCCGAGTTGCTTCGCTGTTGATGATATTGCAAAAGTTTTTGTGATCTTCAACATCCATATCATCCGCTGTCTGCAATGTTTCCGCATAGGCTTTAATATTCGCCAGTGGCGTTCGCAGTTCATGAGTCGCAGAAGAAAGAAACTGGTCTCGCATTTCGTCGGCCAGTTTATTCTGTGTTACATCCGAGAAATGCCAGAGGAGCATCCGGTCCCTATTTACGATTGGACGCGTTTTGATGGAGACAACGCCATCACTCGTCTGATCGCCCAACGCGATTTCGAAGTTCATCGGACGATTCGCTTTAATCATCTGCTCCAGTTCGGGAATACGTTCGTATAATTCGTCCGGGAGGATTTCTGCCAAGGTCTTCGTCTTCACTTCTTCAGGCAACTCAACATTGAGAATGGCACCGAAAGAGAGATTTGCATATTGAATCATGCCTTCGTCGTTGGTGACGACAATGCCTTCAGACAGATTTTCGAGGGCCTGAGTACTAAGTTGGTCATGCGAAGAGTTGATCTCGCCGCAGACGCGTTCCTCAAGAACCTGGAGTGATTCCTGATGAGCCATTTTTTCGGCCAACTTGTTCCAGGCCAACACCAGTGGTTGGCTGGAATTCATGATAGGATCGAGAGAAAAACGACCCGTCTGGTCACCGATGACTCCTAGCAACCTGCTTTCCAGGTATCCCAGAACTCGAATATCACGGGTAAGCAGATAACTTCCCACCACCACAATCACCAGTGGACCGACAAAGCATAGCGCGAGATAAACAGGGAGAACCTCACTAAAGCTGCTTCCCCACTGGAGAATCCCCCAGATCAGCGCGCAGCTCAAAACATAACAAAGAATTAACCTTTGTTTTGTAGTCAGGTTGTGCAGGATGGCGCTCATTGTGTTTATCGATCAGAGAAATGATACCTGGCTTAAGAATGAATCTATTCGAGATAACCAGTTTGGCGTCGTACTGAAAGAGGGTTACCGTTCCAGAAAGGAACAGAAGAGGTGAAGTCACATCGAATGTGATTTTCGTCTCTTTCAATCGCGCTTATTCTGAATGTACTTGCTATCGACTAATTTCCGCAGTCGTAACTTACATTCCAAGTTGGATGAGAATTCATTCAACGATTAAATTTTAACGATTTAACTTTTATTGACCGTTTCAGAGAGAGTCTCATTAATGAAATTAACAATCTCTCGAGGACTGAAAGGTTTGTAAAACAGTTTGATAACCTGGAGTTTTTCAGAGAGTTCATCCGGGTTTAACTCGAACCCTTTGGCAGAACACATTGCCAGAGGAACCGATTCGTAACCCGGAGTCTTCCGCATCTGTAAAGCAAAGTCATATCCGCCCATTTGCGGCATTTGGTAGTCTGAGATGATGAACTCAATCGCATGCTGGTTGATGATCTCAAGGCCTTCGACACCATTGTTGGCGACGAATACTTCGTAACCTGCCCTCTGTATATTGAATCGCAATACAGATGACATTGCCTTATTGTCTTCAACAACCAGTATCCGTTGCGGTACAGAACTCATTTTCGGGCCCAATTCCTTTGGCGATCTGAACTCGTAAGAGTCTCATCGCTCCCTGTATTTCTTTAGCTTAGTCCTCGGCAAGTCAACAACATCTGTTACCGACTTATACTGATACCAAGTTACCAGGAAATATAGTCTGCGTGATTAATGGCGATATCGCCAGATGTTTCATTGTAGACCCAACCGTCTCCGCCTGTTTTGACAGCCAGAGGATCCGCAGTTGATGCTCCCACTGTAGCGGTCTTGCTACCGACGTGTGGTGCGGGAAACGGTCCTTTAAGGTAATCGGCCAGTTGAGTGCTGATAGTGGCTGCAGCGGGAAAACTACCGTTTTTTGCGCGGTACAATTCAATCGCTTCTCGCAGCACTGTTAACGACTGCTTTGAGGCGTTGTCACGTGCATCGGACGCTGTATCAAACATTTTCGGAGTCGCGATTGCGGCGATGATTCCGAGAATCAGTACTACGACTACTAATTCAACCAGTGTGAATGCGTTTCGTTTTTTTGACTTAGGAAGCGTGTTGATCATTTCCCGTATTCCTCATGAATAAGAAGTGAATGGCTGAGCTCAGGCCCCTACTTAAAGAACAAAATCTCAGGCACTGAAACAGGATCAGAGAACGGCGTTGTTGAAGTCTAAATAATAAACGACATTGCAACGTTCGAAATCCTGTAACGAAATATACAACCTGTTACTCATGTTTCAAAATCGAAACATCGATCAACGCTCTGAATCGCACTGCGATGCAACCTTTTTCATCCTGGAAAGTGAAAACGCAGGAATAACTCCTACAGCACAACCCTCCTGACTGTTGGGACCCTACCAATAGAGTTGCCTCTAAGGTTACAACCGACGCGATCGATCCATGTGGACCACTTTCAGAAACTTATAAAATCGATGAGCAGGTGCGCTGGCCTCGTCAAAAGATTGGCGTTACAGGCGATTTTGTTTCATTATTTCAACGCATACATACAAAACGTATGAAATACTTATCTTGCCTAACTAGATAGACATTTCATTAGATTCATTCCGCTACCGCCCGGTTCACAACGTGTAACAACAGGATTGACGCCGGCGTTCAGTTCGGACTCTCGTTAATCAGGATGCCTTTTTGTTAAACCGCGAAACGGTCGGTCGATGTTCAATTCGTCACATATAATCAGATGGCAATCAATCCACAGAAGAGATCAATCTCGGATCTGCGGCTGGTCGACGAAACTGCGACGTGACGGACATGCCCGTTCTGGGGTGACATTGATCGATCTAGTACTGACGATCATCATCATCGGCATTCTATCTGCAGTGGCAATGCCTCGATTTTCGAAGGCGATTGAGGAACAGCGTGTTCGGGCCTCTGCCAGACGAATTAAGGCCGACCTGGAACTGGCGGCTCGCTACTCCCGATCAAACAGTCAGTCGGAAACGATTACTTTCAATACAGACGATCACTCTTATAGCTTTTCCAGCTTTAAAGATATCGACCATTCGTCCCAAGCTTATACCGTCTGGCTGAATACATCTCCTTATCACTCCACGATTCAATCCCTGGACCTGGACGACGGATCGGTCACTTTTAATGCTTATGGCATTCCCAGTACCGATTTGGAAATATCCGTCACCAATGGAGACCTGACCAAAACAATTACGATGGAATCAATCACAGGACAAGTTCAAATCCAGGAATAATGCATAGGAAATGTTCTGATTAATTTTGTCCATTTTTTACGGAAGAACCACTGAGTAAGGCCATGGCTATTCACCCAACCCGTAGCGGATATACACTCATCGAGTTAGTCGTGAGTATCGGTGCCAGTACTGTACTGGTTCTGGGGCTGGGATCTTCCATGTATCTGGCTGGACAGGCGCTGGCTCCGTCGGAATTGCTTACAAATACACTAAACGCTACGGAGGTTCTGCATAACCTGACCGACGATGTACAAAACGCGATTTACCTTTCCGAGCATACTGATAACGTTATTGAGTTCGTTGTTCGGGACATGAATGGAGACAGTGTTCCCGATGTCGTCCGCTATGAATGGAGTGGCACACCAGGGGATCCGTTGATCAAAAAGTTCAATTATGGTTCCCCAGTTCAACTGATCGATGCAGTCCAGAACTTCGAACTGAAATATAATACGCGTTCGACCACTGAAGAATTCCCACCTAGCTTGATCGAAAGTGAAGAACAATTAATCGGTGGTGCGTTAATTTCCTTCTCTGGAACTCAACGAGTCTCCGCCATATATGAGGCTGGTTGGCCAGGTTTTTACTTTGTTCCGGTGATAGCGGATGGAGCCGAATCCTGGAACGTTACCAAAGTCAAACTTGGATTATCCCAATACGACGTAAGCGATAACGGCAGTTTCTATCTTCAACTTCGATCCGCAACGGCAGGCCACATCCCCACGAGTGAAGTGCTGGAGCAGACTCTGGTACTGGAGAGTTCACTCAGTAGTTCATTGACTCTCAAAGAATTCAACTTCTCCGCTGTGAAGGGTTTATTACCAACTGATCGACTCTGCGGTGTACTACAACACCTAGACGGAACATACTCTGGCAAAGTCAAAAGTCACTATCGGAATGGTGAACCTTATGCTCATGCAGTTAGATCAAATAATCAGGGGTCGAGCTGGTTCTCTGAGGAAGACGAGATAGTCTATCACGAGGTCTGGGGAACCTATTATTACGGATCAGATAATGGAATGACGGTTGATCGGAACTATTTCACCGGTTTGAACGTGACATTGCAGTTGGGAAACACAACGGAGTCACAAGTTCGCACCGGGATTCCGCTCTTGAATTCCCCCGAATTACTGGTGGGTCTCTGGGAACTCGATTTTGACAATGACCCTTTAACGGCCGACACCAACTTCGACAATCTCAACGACTGGAGCTTGAAAGAAGGGGGCACCTTCGACACGGAAACACTTGCTCAAGGTGTTTGGGAATCCGACGAAAGCATACTACGCACCGCACCCGATCACGACTTTCTGGAACCGACGACGGTGGTGGTTCGCCTGCGAGCAACAACCACAGGAGGGGAGGGGGCCGTCTTCGAAATGTATTCCGACTGGGATAATTCAAATGCCTTCGCTCTCCGAGGTCGCGTCACCCGCGAAACGAATAACACTCAAACTTATACCGCCGAGTCTCAATCATCTCCGGGCGTCTGGAACCAAGTCGTTCGCGTAGAGAATTTACCTCTCGATTTCATCGAAGTCCGAGTCGTCATCAGCCCCGATGATATGAATCATGCCCAATTTCTACAGGGCAATCTGCTTGACAATTACACTTACTCGCGAGTATCGACAGACAATACGAAGAAATATGTATCGCTTTACGAATCAGGCTGTGATGCAGAGTTTGATTACATTTCCATACGCGTATCCGAACAACCGGAATAGCGTTTTCGCAAAACCACGCCAACTTTCTTACCTCACCGACAATCAGTAACGACGACTAAACATGAACAAGCGTCATCAAACAACCAGAAACTTCTCGTCTCGCAAAGCCGGTTTGAGCCTGCTTGAAGTGGTGATGAGTACGTTATTGATTTCTATCCTGATGTTGACAGCCTTGCGAACAGTCGGCGCATCGTTTCGAGCCGAGTTTTTTACTGCTCAGCAGACTCAGGCAATGCTGTTTGCAGAAGATTTATTGTCTGAGATCATTCAGATGGAATACGAAGAACCCGTCGACCCAGTTTCCTTCGGTAGAGAAACGGGCGAAGTGGGCACCAACAGAACAACATGGGATGACGTCGACGACTACAACGGCTGGACTTCCTCACCACTGCAATATCAGGACGGAACAGAAATCCCTGACACAAGCTCCTGGACCCGTGCAGTTTCTGTCCAGTTCGTATTGGCTGACTCTCCAGACACGACCACCAACGACGATGAAGGCTTGAAGAAGATTACCGTCACTATCTCGAAAAACAATGTCGTTCTGGGTTCCTTGTCTGTTCTCCAGTCGAAGGCTTGGATTAACACGATTCCGGATCCGAACAATAATCTCAGTACGGGTAGCAAACCCTCTGTAAACCAGTCACCCATCGCTGTTGCGTCGGCCAGCCCGACTTCTGGTACAAGTTCCGTGAACGTCCAGTTCGATGCGACAAACTCGTCCGACTCGGATGGTGACTCAATCACTTTTTCCTGGGATTATGGCGACGGAAGTTCAGGCACTGGCTCTAAACCTTCCCATACTTTTACGAATGGAACTGGATCCACTCTCGTTCGGATTGTCACCCTGACGGCCAGCGACAGTTCGGGGGCTCAGGCAACTAAGACCTTAACGATCACCATCAATCCCTGATTTGCTGTCATTGACTTCCATTCCACTCATTCTGTCCTCTTTTCGATCAATCATTCATGTTCACGAAATCCCCAACTTCACCAGCTAAATCAAAAAGGCGGGGCAGTATGTACCTTTCGGTACTGATGGTCTCGGTGCTGGTCTCGTTGTTGGGTATGTCCGCATTAGTGGTGAAACGTGTCCAACGGCGGAACCATCAATCATCAATGGACGCCAGTCAGGCACGATTCATAGCGCAATCCGCCTTGCGGATCGGCATGCTCGATATCGAAAATGATCCCAACTGGCGATATAACTTTCCCAACGGAACATGGAAGGATGACGTTGCGCTGCTGGGAGGAAAGTACACACTGGAAGCTTACGACCCATCCGATGGAGACCTTGCCAACAACCCTGAAGAACCTGTTGTGCTGGTGGCGACCGGCGTCGTTGGTTCCGCTCGTCAGAAGACACAACTTACATTAACGCCCGTGAACCGAGGTTACTCATTTTTAGAGAAAGCCCTTGTCAGCCAGCACGACATCAAGGTTGAAGAGAACACTTACCTCTACTGTAATCAAATCCTGGCATCGAATCACGATTTCGATGCACAGAGCGGTAGCTCTATCGTTGCCGATGTAGAAGCCGAAAATGATGTAAAAGGTAGTGGTACATATTACGGTACAACAGAGGAAGAAATTCAACAGGAAGCTTTTCCAGAGACTGATGATATTCTCAGTTACTATCTGGCGCGGGGAACTGAAATTGACTACAGCAGCATTCAAGACAAAGCGGTCAACATCATTAAGAATGATACGTTTGAGACGAATATCGATTTATGGGAAGCGGATAGCTGTTCGATATCTAAAAGCGAAAGCTGGCCTTACGCTGGTGCGTCCAACTTACTGTGCAGCAATCGTAACTCGGTAAGCGATGCCGTCACCTATGATGTGACGAATCGAATTGCCAAAGGAGAGACATACAACCTCACCTTCTGGGGCCGTTCTTCGGGAATCACCTACGACGCGTTCAGCGTCATTATAGAAACTGACGCCTCTTCCAGCGGAGTACAGCAGGTCGTTGCGAATACTGGACTGATGATGCCGTACTGGGTTCAATACACCGTCTCTTTATCTCCTAACTGGAGTGGAACCCTCAATTCTGCAAAGATCAGAATCCAGACCCGTTATAGCAGCGTCAGTTTCAATATCGACAATGTTTCTTTCAAAGAACCCGACCCGCCCGCTGGTACGATTTATAAACGAGTCATAAGTCCCAACCATAACCCTTACGGGGAAACAAATCCTGATGGGATTTACTTTATCGACTGCGGAGGAAGCGCCCTGGGAATTGATACTTGCCGTATTCTGGGCACGCTGGTCGTTCTCGATTCCGGAGACAGCAGCCAGATTTATCCTGGCCCGATTGCCTGGTCCACTGTGGAGCCCAACTTTCCCTGTTTGCTGGTCGATGGAAAGTTCAACATTAACGCCACCAGTGACGGTCTGAACGAAACTCGAGATGAAGTGAATTACAACCCGATTGGGGCGGCTCACAATACGCTCGGCGAAGATGATGACATTGTCGATACGATTCCGTCGAAAATCTCGGGCCTGATCTACGTCAGCGATGACCTGGTTTTTGACAACCAGGCGAACATCGAAGGAGTGGTACTCGGTGGTAATAAAATTACCATCGAAGATACATTCTCGCTGGTTTACAATTCCATCTTCTTTACCAACCCTCCCCCCGGTTTCAGTGCCCCGGAGACGATCCGCATTCTGTTGAACTCCGTCCAGAAACCGCTCGACTGATCCCATGCCTTCTTTAGAGATTGCAAAGCGGATTTCAGTTTCATGTTGTTTTTTAGCATCATTGGTGAGACAGCCTGTCCCCGCTGCGCAACACCAGCTTTCGCTCTACAGTTGAAGCGATTCTTCTCTTTATCGTTTGCCTGTAACCACTTACCGCTCTGATCTGTCATTCAGAGAGTGTTTGGTATCTAAATTGCGTTACTTCTCAAGCTCATTCTATCCGCTTGAGAGGAACGTTCATCAATGTCTGTGCTGCTTCGCCTGTCGCTGTTTATTATGGCCTTGAGTTATGTCGTATTAACGACGGAACGGACATTGTGCGCGGAAGAAGTTGCTTCACCTCTCGTCGAAGTGACCACCAGCAATGGGCGTGAAATCCGGGGCCTTGTCGATAGCCGAACCAACGGCGCCGAACTCGTTCTGACCGTCACTTCAACCGACATTCAAGTCAACAGCCATCTTCCCTGGAGTTCCATCTCTTCAATCCGTTTGGGTGGTCACACGTTAACACTCGAAGAGCTGAAAGCGGAATTACCTGCGATTCAATCCGACTTCAATATGCGGCCTGCTTTTGGCGGATGGACGTCCGAAGGCATTCACATTTCCCAGATTTCAGCAATTGAGGACGGTTACCTGCAGCCATTTCCTGTTGAGCCTGCTGTGGGCTTCTATCCACCTACCCCCGAATATCGGCAGGACGTTCCTCGCGTCGCCAGTTTGAACATCACCGCCCGCGTTGCCAATTGGGACCGAGATCCTGAACGAGATGGTTTATTAGTAGAAGTACAACCCCTTTCAGCGACGGGCGAAATCATTCCCGTGACCGGTCAACTCGAATGTGAATTAATCATCCAGCACAAAACATGGAGAGGGGGCGAATATATCGAGCGCCTCGACTCTCGTTTTTCCGTACTCGACCGTTGGACCGATCCAGTGAAAGCGGACCAGTTCTATTCTCTAGGCATAGTTCAAGGCACAGTGATTCAACTTCCCTATCGTGTCCGTCATCCTGAAGCCCGGCTGAACATCGACTCGGATGCTCTTTTGCATGCTCGTCTCAAGGTCCCCGGTCAGGGTGTTTTTGAAGCTTCGTATGCAATCGTGCGGCTTCGTCCGTACAGCTCCATTCGAGATGATTATCAACAGTATCGCGGCCAACGCTATTTCCCTCAGGAGCGAGCTCGCTTTATTCCCCGCAATCCCCTCCATCGCTAAATTTACTCTGAGTCGAGCGGCGACTGTGAGATCGCTCACAGTTTGGGAATAACGTTTGATCAGTCTATTGCGGAATCGTTCCAGATTGATATTGTTGAGAGAATATAAAGCCTATGCAGGCGCTCACCGTTTTCTCTCAACTCTGAAAAAGGAACACTCCGATGGAGTTAACTCCAGAAAAACTGAATAGACGTGATTTCAGCCAACTAACCATGGCCGCCATGGGTGGATTACTGGCCGGTACTGCCGCCGGTTGCGGGACGGGAGAATCTGCACCTGCAACAACTGAGACAGCTGAAGCTCACGATGAGCATGAAGAGCACGACGACGACCATGATCACGATCATGACGTTGAAGCTGCCGAAGGTGGAATTCCAGAAGACTGGAAAGAAATCATCACCTCTGGCAAAAACGTCTGCCGTGGTCTGAACCAGTGCAAAAACCACCGCGAAGAAGCAAACGACTGTGCGGGAACGGGCGCCTGCTACACGGCGAACAAACATACCTGCCACGCCGACAACGACTGCAAAGGGCAGGGCGGATGTGGTTCCACTTCGGGACGCAACTCCTGCAAAGGAAAAGGCGAATGTTCCGTTCCGTTGAACGATAAAATTTGGGCCACCACCCGCACCGCGTTCGAAGAAGCGATGAAAGCGGCCGGGAAAGAATTCGGCGAAGCACCCGCAAAAGTCGAATCCTGATTCTGATTTGAGGTGAAGCATCACTTCGACAGATTAATTCACGAAAACGCACGTCGGCTCAGGTATAATGGTCTGACGTGCGTTTTTTTCTTTCAGTTGCTTCGCTGTGTCTTTCCCGCAGCCTCTTTCCCGTAGCGAATTCGAATTAGCAGATTCAATCATGACGGAAGCTCGACTTGGACATCCTGACCTGGGACTGGGGCTCGGATTGCGATCCTGCCATTACCAGTACATTCTCGACCAACAGCCCGATGTGGACTGGTTCGAAATCATCTCCGAGAACTACATGAACTCGGAGGGTCGACCGCGACACATTCTCAACCAGATCGCGGAACGTTATCCACTGGTGATGCACGGTGTCTCCCTTTCCATCGGCAGCACCGATCCGCTGAATTTCGATTATCTCGATGGCCTGAAGAAACTCGCAACAGAGATCAACGCCCGTTGGGTCTCTGATCATATCTGCTGGACAGGAATCGCCGGTCGCAATACCCACGATCTGCTTCCCATTCCTTATAACGAAGAGACCTTAGGTCATCTCACGGCTCGAATTCAGACCGTACAGGAATATTTGGGGCGACCGCTGGTTCTGGAAAACCCGTCCAGCTATATCACCTTCGCCGCTTCAACAATGGCGGAGGAAGAATTCATAACTCGTCTTGTCCGTCAAACAGGTTGTGGATTGTTGTTGGATGTGAACAACGTCTATGTCAGTTGTTACAACCACGACGCCGATCCACTCGACTACATTCGCCGCTTACCGCACGAATCGATCGTGCAGTTTCACCTCGCCGGTCACACTAATCTAGGAACGCACTTAATTGACACCCATGACGGGCATGTGGTTGATCCTGTCTGGAATCTCTACCGTGAAGTCTGTCAGCTAACGGGAAATGTTTCGACCTTGCTGGAGTGGGACGCTCAAATTCCTGAGTTTCCAGTGTTGTTTGCCGAAGTTCAGAAAGCCAAAAAGTTTCGCGATGGCGGCCTGACAACTCCCTTCGAGGAGCAATCTCCACCCGAACAACCCGTCGCCCGTTCTGCCGTTCCCCATCCAACCACGCTGACGATGATCGAATACGAGTGAGTAATGGACAGGCCCGATTCCGCTTCAATCTTTAAACTGCCCGTACTGCAACAATGGATGCAACTGGTCATTACGCACCCCCAAGGAATCGAGGGCGGCATTCAATCGTCCACCGCACAGGAGCAGGTTCCAGTCGATCTCGAATCACTTGAATCCGTCATCCCACGTTCCCGGCAACTGACGAGCCTCCAACGCCTGCAAGTTTATGGAAACGCTTATTACGCGCGTCTGGTCGATTGTCTGGGGGAAGAATTTCCTGCGCTGCATTATGGCCTGGGCGAAGAAACTTTTTCAGGTTTCGCGTTCGCCTATCTGCAATCGTACCCATCCACCAGTTATACACTCGATGATTTAGGCAGGAACTTTCCGACCTTCCTGGAAGAAACGCGGCCCCGTGATCCAGACAGCGGGTGGGCCGATTTTCTGATCGATCTTGCTCGGCTGGAACGGACGTATGCCGACGTTTTTGATGGTCCTGGAATGGAAGATGAATCGCCCCTCAACATCGAGCAACTCGCCGCTATTCCGCCCTCCGATTGGGAACGACTCTGCCTCACTCCGGCACCCTGCTTGCGACTCCTGGAACTCCAATACCCCATCCACCTGTATGCGACTGCTGTCAAAAAAGAAGAACAACCCAGTTTCCCCACTGCGGAAAAAACGTGGCTGGTCATCTTTCGGTCTGAGTACATCGTGCGGCGAAGGGCTGTGGACGAGACGCAATTTCGGCTTCTGGAAAGATTGATCTCCGGGGTCACCTTGGGGGCAGCACTCGAATCGACCATCCCCGACGAATGGTTCGACAATGGAAATCTGCAGCAGACTTTGCAGGAATGGTTTACCTTTTGGGCAAAATGGCGGTTCTTTTCCGGGTATCGATTAGAACAATCATAACGATTGAGCCTGCTTGGATCTGCCCTCAGCCTCTCCCGGACCCGCCAAATCCAGCACAACAGTAGGCACTCTCTTAAAGCCTTGCGCAAATGGATTTTACTCCTTTTACGTACCCGCTCAGGTAGCGTATGATTAGTCAGATATTCTCCTTCTTGAATCCGCTTTGATGATGGAAAACTGATCGTGTCGCTGACTGAACTTGCCACACAATTAAAAGATTTAAAAACGGCGACGGAGAAACTCCATCACGTCAGTCATCTGCTCCAGATTGCACCACTCAAAGAACGGGAATGGTTTCAGTTAATCGAACATAAACTGTTGCCTCAGATGCAACAGGATTCGTTCCTGATCGCCGCTGTCGTCGGTGGAACCAACATTGGCAAAAGCGCGATCTTTAATCGGCTTGCCGGGGAACAAATCAGCTCGGTTAGTCCGCTCGCATCGGGAACCAAACATCCTGTATGTCTTGTCCCAACCGGGTTTAATGATCGCCATCAACTGGACGACATCTTCAATTCTTTTGAATTACAAAAATGGGCCGACGCGGACGAAGCATTGCAGGAATCGGACACCGACTACCTCTTCTGGCGAGAAGCGGAAAACCTACCGCCGAACCTGCTGATCCTCGACACTCCCGACATCGACAGTGACGCGATGGTCAACTGGGATCGAGCCGACAAGATTCGCTTGACTGCCGACGTGTTGATTACCGTCCTGACTCAGCAAAAATACAACGACGCCGCTGTAAAAGAGTTCTTCCGAAAAGCGGCTGCGGAAGACAAAGTCCTGATGGTTGTCTTCAACCAATGTCAGCTTCCCGAAGATGAAGAATACTGGCCCATCTGGTTAGAGACATTCTGCGCGACGACAGGGGCACGCCCGGAATACCTGTATCTGGTTCCCAGTGACCGGACTGCCGTCACCGAGAATCGACTTCTCTTCCTGGAACGCGAATATCGCCAACCGGGTGAAGCTGCTTCACAGACGACGAATGAAAACACCACTTCCTCCAGCGACCTCGCAACCGACTTATCACAGCTCAAGTTTCAGGAAATCAAACTGCGAACACTTCAAGGTTCACTGAAAGAAGTCCTTCATCCACAGAAGGGGGTCTCCGGATTTCTGACTGAAATCGAACGGGTTAGCCAGGAGTTCCGCGTCGCGGCAGAAAAGATCTCGACGGAAAGTGTCACTCAGATTTCTGATTGGCCCATTCTACCGAATTCAATTCTCGTACATGAAATCCGCCAATGGTGGAAAGATCACCAGACAGGCTGGGCCCGAAATGTGCAATCGGTCTACGATACGGTTGGAGCAGGGATCACTAAGCCATTCAAAATGCTCAAAGCCAGTCTCGGTGGGGAAACAACTTCTCCACTCGAAGAATATCGGAAGCGGGAACGGGCGGCTCTGTTGAAGACAGTCGAGGAAATCTTCAAAACCCTTAGTTGGATGCGGGACTCCTCCTCTACGTTGATCCGTCCGAACTTCGAAAAAGCCCTCGCCGGTCACGACCGTGCGAAACTTCTCGAGAGACTCAAAGCTCGACATGACGCCTTCGATTTGAAGCATGATCTTAAACAGGTCGTACATCAGGAGATGAGTCTGTTCCAAAAGAACAATCCAGAAGCCTATCGGCTTTATCAAAACTTAAATCAAGCTTCCGCCGCAGTACGCCCCGTCACCAGCGTGGCCTTGTTCACTTTGGGATGGGGACCTGCTGGCGAACTTGTTGCCCCTGTGGTCGTCCCTTTTGTTGCTGACTTCATTACGGGGACCGTGACCGCCGTCGCGGGCGAACAGGCAGTCACCTCCACTGCGAGTTCCGGAATTGGATTCCTGCAGTCCAAGTTTCAAAAACTACAGGACCATTTCACGCGGATACGTGTCCAGTGGATGGTTGAGCTGATCAAGGAAGAACTACTGGGGAACCTACCGGGTGACCTGCAACAGGCAGCGTCCTTGAATGAATCTCCAGAATTCAAACAAGTCGAAGCGGCTCTCCTTGAATTAAAACAGCAAATGAAAACTGTCGAACAATCTGTCAACTGAACGAACACCGACATTCCCTTTGCCGAACGAATCCTATTTGCCTGAGACTTATCTGATGTCCTCACCCCGAATCGATCAAATAGAACTGCTGACCAGAATCGACGAACTGACCACCCAGTTACGTCGTTGGATCGACGTGGAACATGCGTGGGAGCCGTTGCAGCATTCGCAAAACCTGTTGAAGCAACTTCTGAGCCGCGCCGAAGATCTTCGTCTGCGGATCGAACAGCCTTTAGTCGTCGCCACCTTTGGAGGAACAGGAACAGGCAAGAGCACGCTGGTTAATGCCCTGATTGGTTCCGAAGTCAGCCGCACTGGTAAACAGCGTCCCACAACGCGCCGACCCGTTCTGCTGGTCCATCCTTCTACTGATCCAACCCATCTCAGTTTTCCAATTCACGACTTCGAAGTGGAAGTGGTCGACTCACCCCTCCTCCAGGATATCGTACTGGTCGACTGCCCCGACCCGGACACTGACGAATCAGCAGCCCACGAAAGCAACCTTGCCCGGTTGCACCGGATGATTCCCTATTGCGATGTGTTGATCTACACCACAACCCAACAGAAATATCGTTCCTCGCGCGTCAAAGATGAATTAATTCAAGCGGCAGTCGGATGCCGATTACTATTTGTCCAATCTCATGCCGACCTGGATGAGGACATCCGCGACGACTGGCGAGGTCAACTCGAACAGAACTACGCCGTCCCCGAACTGTTTCTCGTCGACTCGATCACAGGCCTGCAGGAACAACAACGGGGATTGCCCCTCACCGGAGACTTCGGACGATTATACGAAACAATTCAGTCAGAACTGTCCGCTTCGCATCGTCAACGAATCCGGAGGGCCAACTTACTCGACTTGCTTCAGGCAGGAGTTGACCGCGGCCTTGATAACCTTCACGACCATCTCGTCGCATTGCGAAATCTGGAAAGCGCACTCGAACAGGAACAACAGAAGGTCGCGCAGACTTTGACGTCCAACCTGACGGGCGAACTGCAATCCAGCCGTGGTCTCTGGGAACGAAGGCTACTCAACTCGGTGGCAGAGATCTGGGGCATCGGCCCCTTTGCCCTTGTCTTAAGGTTATATAACAGCCTCGGCAATCTGGCCGCATCGCTCACCTTCTTCCGAGCCCGCAGTACCGCACAGATGGCGATCATCGGAACTCTGCAGGGGATGCGGTGGATTAAATCCAAACAGGCCGAACAAAGTTCGGAATCTCAAGCGGAACGCCTTTCATCCATGGGCATAGACGACGACTTGCTCCGTGAAAGCCAAATCGTTGTATCAGGGTATGCGCAGGAAGCAGGATTCAACCCACAGGAAATTAAAGACTTCTCCTTCGACAACTTGCAACATGATGCCGCTCGGGTGGAGTCTCGTTTTCTGGCGGATGTTGGCATACAGATTGACGACCTTATTGAACGCATCGCCAAACGAAACTCAGGAAAGCTGACCCGCTTCATCTACGAAACCCTCTGGTCCGCTTATTTGTTTTTTGTCCTGTTGCGAATTGGAGAGAACTTCTTTATCGACTCTTTCTTTTACGAAGCTCCGCTGCTGCGGATGGAATTTTACATCGCTGCCGGTATCTTTCTGATCCTCTGGTCTGGTGTGCTGGTTATTGCTTTAACCTTACAGATACGTCGAGGATTAAACCGGGAGATTGAACAGTTGGCCGACAACCTCGCTCGCAAAAAACTGACCAGTCCCCTCTATCCTGAATTAGCCACCGCCTGCCATTCGGCCCATCAACAGTTGCACCAGTTGGAACATCTCAAACAGAAAACAGAAGAAGCTCGCAAGCTGTTAAGTGATCAGTCCTCACTGGGTGGAACGCATGTTCGCAATGTTCCTACGCGATAACAGTATCAGGCTTAAGCAGCGGGGGAGAAGATCGTGAAGAAGTTAATCGAAGCAGCCGAGATTGAGCAGTCAGTCAAAAAGCTGGGGCGCGAAATCGAAAAATGGTACCAGGGAGAACCGCTCACCATTCTGGGAGTATTAACAGGCAGCGTGATTTTGCTTTCGGACCTTGTCCGCGCCGTTGAGTTACCGATCAAAATCGGTTTAATCCAAGCCTCCAGCTATCGTGGCGCCTCCACCACCCGGGGAGAACTGATCATCAACGAGAGCTTGATTCCCAATATCGACAATCGTCACGTGCTGTTGCTGGACGACATTTTTGATACGGGCCACACGCTACAGAAACTGATCCCTGTCATCGAAAAGCGAAAAGCACTGACCGTCCGCACGGCAGTGCTTTTATGGAAACAGGAACGGACCGAAGTCGATTTCGCTCCCGATTATCATTGCTTTAAAATCCCGAACGAATTCGTCGTCGGATACGGTCTCGATTACAACGACGAATACCGGCATCTGCCATTCATCGCGTCATTGGAACCAGATGAAATCGAAGACTAACCTGCAGCAAGGGAGGTCACTGTTTTATTTGCGAACAGGTGCCGGAACAAGTTTCTGACGAGGCCAGCAGGCAGCGACCAATGAGATCAGTACCAGACCAAGACAGATCATGGCGAACCAGTCCCCGTAGTAGAGGTAAGGGCTCGTCCGTTTGTCGAGGGGCACCTGATCGATCAGAATTCCGTTCACCTGTTTGAACCAGCTGCCGGTTTTGGGATCGATAATGGAAGCATGCATTTCTGTTTTTGTTTCCCGATTTTCCAGTTCGACTGTCTGGAAAACTTCAGGTTCGCTGCGGATGACGCCTTGGGAGTCAATGACGACAGAAATCCCTGTATTCACGGCACGCACCATCGGAGTACGCGTTTCTACGCATCGGAACGCTGAGGTAATCAAGTGCTGGTCGAGTTCACTGGAACCATGGAACCAACCATCGTTGGTTAAATTCACGAGGCAATCGACTGGTTTTTCTTCATCGATTCCTGTCTTCACGAAATCACGAACCAAGGTCGGGACAGTATCTTCGTAACAGATGAGCGGGGCAAAGTTCCATTCATCATGAGCAAAGAAAAAGGGTTCGATTCCGGCATCGATTCCCATTCCACCGGTCGTCGGCGAGACCATATTGCCTTTCAACAGCTCGTCCTGGAAAGGAATATACTCTCCAAACACCACCCGATGATTTTTGTCGTAGATTCCTTTGATCCCCTCCAGAGGTGAAATACAAACAGCCGAGTTGTAAGCGTGCATTCGTTCCTCATCCAGACGGCGGGAATCGATTCCGATTACCAGTGCCGCACCTGATTGAGAACTCAAACCTTCCAGCATTTCGGGAACGGTCTTATCGTTCCAACGGTCAGCCGGGACCATGGGAGCCAGACGCAGCCGTTCATCTTCGGTCAAGCTGGTATCGGCAGTCATTAGCGGATAGCGATACATCGTTTCCGGCCAGACAATTAAGTCGGGCTGATATTGAACCGTCTGCCCAGTCAGGTAGTAGTGCATATCAAAGATTTGCTGGAACTGACGAGGATCATGTTTCAATGAAGAAGGAAAGTTCCCCTGTACCAGAGCCACCCGGGGGCCGGGTACGAATTCTGTTTCAGACAACCGGTAGTACCCGTAACCGAGCACTAATCCAAACAACCCCAGATGGGCCATGACCATCACGAATGGTCGGGAAGGAGTTGCCAGCAGGGATTGCTGCGATTGGACTTCCTCAGGATGCGGACGTTCGACAGTTCGGCTCAGCATTTTTAGCTTATGGAATACTGACTCCGGCAAAAGTGCCGTAAGCACGGCCGCAGTCGCCGCCATCAGAAAGCTGATTCCATAAGTTCCGGTCAGGTCCGAAATCTGAATCAAGGAAGTCCAGCGATATTGAGAGTGCGACAAAAAATACCATGGGAAGCCGGTCATCAGAAATCCACGCAGGAATTCCAAACCGACCCAAACCATGGGAACAGCCACCGCGAATGGAAGTTGTAATCGATGAACCGCGGCACGCGACATCATAACGAACATGGTCATATAAACTGAGAGGTACAACGCGAGACCGAAAAGGGCGAAGTACATCAGCGGATCGCCGAGACGCATCCATTGTAGTATGGAAATGTAACCCACGAAGGAAAGCAGGAATGTCGCGCGATAAGTCCAACGGGTTCGCTGTACTGGTCGGATTAACATCATGGAAGGAACGAGGGCCACCCAACCGAGGACGGACCAGTTGAGTGGTGTGAACGTCGCCCACAACAGTACGGCTGATAGCCCTGCCAGCATCCAGGTTGCTCGCGACGAAATCGACGCAGTGCGTGCTTTATTGATGATTGCCTGAATCTGTGGATCCAGATTGGCCGCCTTAGTATTGGCGTTCACGCCTTTACCAGGGGCAGCAACAGGAGTCGTAGATGAATCGGGCGTCGTTTTAGGCGTCATGGTCTCTGTGGACATTATTCGGCATCCATGCTGAATCGGTTGACGTTGTTCTATCGGGCGGCACAGGCCACACCATGTTATTGCGAACCAGAACAGGTGGTCGCAAACGGAGAGACAGAACTACTTCCAAGGATAAAAATTAAATATAGTGCCCGCTTTATAGACAAAATCCGGTTTTGAGAATAGAGCCATTCCGTCCGCCAGCACTGTCCCTTTCAGGTCCGAAGACCCTCTCCAATCCAAAGGCGTGATCCGCACCTCCCCTTCAGCCAATTCAAACTGTACAGGCCAGTAAGTAGGGCGATCCCCTTTATGCAAATGGTCATGCGTTAACCTTGCGCAAACCATTATTGGCAAACTACTTAATGCGTCATCTCCCATCGTTCGGCGTAGAGCTGTTTTTACGAAAATCTCAAAACAGACCATGCTGCTTACCGGATTCCCAGGGAGACCGAAGACGGTTTTGGGAGGTCGATCTGATGCTTGATTTTGCTGACCAAACCAAATCGGTTTGCCCGGTTTCATTTGAACTTTGTGAAAGATTTCCTGCACATCGAGCGATTCGAGGACACTAGGAACCAAGTCCAGCTTACCGGCGGAGACTCCACCCGAGAGAATCAACATGTCGTGTTGCAGGCCTAACTCGATCTTCGCTTGCAGATCATCCCGGTTGTCCCGAGCAATGCCCAGTGGCACAGGAATGGCGCCCGCCTGACGAAGTTGTTCGACCAGCATGACTTCATTAGTGTTTCGAATCTGGCCAGGTCCGGGCGTCTCCTCGACGGCAACGAGCTCGTCACCTGTCGCCAACACAGCCACTCGTGGCGGAGGAAATATCTGTACCTTTACGAATCCCATTTCAGCCAATACGGCCAGTTCCTGCGGGCGCAATCGAGTCTTTTCAGTGAAGACCGCTTCTCCTTCGCGCATGATCTCGCCCCGGTTGAGCACATTTAGACCGGCTCGTATCTCGTCGATTTTAAAGACGATCTCGTTACTGTGTTTATTGAACTCCGTTAGCTCATGTTGAACGACAGCGTCGGCCCCTGCAGGAATAGGGGCACCCGTCATGATACGAATCGCTTCTCCTGGATTTACCTTTTGAGATGAAACCTGTCCGGCCGTCAATTCACCAATCAGCTTCAAAACCGGTTTGTCCTGCTCAAAATCAGCTGACCGGACGGCGTAGCCATCCATACATGCTTTATCAAACGGGGGAGAATTCAGCGGACTGGATATTGTCTGCGCGAGGAGTAACCCCTGCGTGTCATGTAAATGACGTTCAACCGGAGTGAGAGGTGCGAGGCGGGAAGAAACAATGTCTAATGCTTCGTCAATCGACAACATGGGAAATCTCAAAGCAGGGAGTCGTCAGGAAGAGAACAGGGGACGTTCCTGCAGCATAGCAGGTCTTTTATCCTCTTATGAAGTCTGAGCGAAGACTGGGTGACCTGTTTAACGAATTCGGAAACAGGTCTGTCTCAAAAGCCTTCCAACGGAACTATTTGACGTCCCTCCTCTCGCGGGATAAGCTCGAAGAGAGACTCTATTCGACATTTCTAAACACGATAGTGCCCCGATGCCTGTACCTTTCTCCGCCAGCACAGACCAAAAAAAATCCCCAACGGGAATTCGCTGGGGAGTTTTCGTAAGTTGCTGGATAGCGATTGGCTATATCTGGTTGGCCGTGTTGCCAGCGTATAGTGCCTCCGAAGTGAATCAGCGCCGGTGGGAACATTGGGAAGCGCAAGGGATTGATCCCTCCGCGACTTACTATTCCGAATTGGAATGCCACACAACGATTCTTTCCCATTGGAAAGAACGTCAGGCCAGTCAACCGAGTCCGGTTCCGACCCCCAGAGAAGAATAAATTAGGCTCTCTTCCTGAAGATCGGCTGTATGTATAAGTGCAGTGGTTAAGTATCGAGTCAGTGATTAGGCAGTGACACGGCCCAAGTACTGATGCAGTTCCTGGTACTGACTCGTAATTTCATCTTGGACGCTGTCTTTACAGGCCTGTTCCAACCGTGCGGAGATGATAGTCAGATGTGGGTATCCGTATCCGCCACCTGCTCCTTTGAGCTGATGAGCGAGTGATTTTAATTCAGCAATGTCCTGAGCATTGTAAGCGACTTCAAGTCGCTGACGGCGAATTGGAATTTCGTCAGTAAACATTTCCAGCAGTTCGACGAAATCTTCATCGTCGGCAAACTCGGATCGGACAGGTTCTAGGTTCTGGGCGGAAATCATGATTGATTTCTCCTGGCTTCATCAGTCAACGTGAGTAGTGAAGCATCATCGAGATATGAACAGGCAAACCAGCGGCTCACCTCACAAGTTCATTCCAGTCGATTGTCGATGCAAAAACGAAAGTACGTCAGAAACATAGCTTGCGAATGAATTCGACGTCGCATCTTCATTTCCTCACCGCTCTGCTGCTTTCGTGTCATCTCTGTTTGTATCGATAATACCAGTTAGACATATTTTTAATCTGAGTGACATCAGATTGTCGAGTTCCACCAAATCTCAGGATTCCTGCCTCTAAGAGCGAAAGTAAGGGTTTCCAGAAGACAGGGGGGCAATTGCTTCATTACAATCATTAAAGTCATCACGATCAATTTCTCCGACTGAACAGCCTGTTTTTTTGACGAGACGTTTTGTATTTCGAGGAGCTTCATGAGTTATCACATTCCGCGCTGTCGTGTTCTGCCACTCCCCGACAATCAGGTTTCTTTTGAAATTGATCGCCAGGAACGGCTTCGCTGGCATTTCGGCTCTGAATATCCACGTCCTTTCTTTTACCCGTTCTACGGACCAAGCCGAATTTCGCTCACCCGGATGGGGCACCCCGGAACCGCCAGCCATGAACATCACCGGTCGATCTGGTTTGCACATGCGAAGGTAATGGGAATGGACTTCTGGTCGGAGAACAGCGAATCCTTTATCCGTCAGCAGACCTGGATGGCTTATGAAGACCGAGATGATGAAGCCCGCATGGCCGTGCAGATCGGTTGGTTCGACGGACACGACCCAGCCCCCTTGATAGAACAAGAGATGGTCGTTGCGGTACGAACGACTGCCGAAGAAGAAACCGTTCTGGAAATCCAGGCGACATTCCGTCCCGTTGCTGAGTCTCTCGAACTAGAGGAAACCACATTCGGTTTATTGGGGATCCGCATGGCGGCCGAAATCTCCGAGTTTTTCGGGGGAGGCCAATTGACCAACGCCCACGGTGCACAAGGGGAAAAAGCGATCTTTGGTCAACCTGCAAACTGGGTCGACTACAGTGGCCTCATCACTCAGAATCTGCACGAAGGCATCACCTGTTTCTATCATCCTGATAATGTACGCGCCCCCGTCGGGTGGCATGTTCGTGAAGATGGTTGGATGTCCCCTTCTACCTGTGGTAAAGGGGCCCTTGTATTAAAGAGATCAGAACCGACCACACTAAGATATCTCTTATGGGCGCACGCCGGACCAGTCAATCAGGAGAAAGCCGATGGAGTGCTCGAAGGATTTGCCAAATCGACGGCGTACGTCGTGAAGCCTGCGACGACACGACACCGTGAATTTGAAATCCATCGGCAGTAATCCTTTTCTCAACAGCGATCTGTTCATCCGGTAATTCTCAAACTAATAACATTTATCTGGACACCATTTTTTCATCGTATTTCCGTGCAAATTTTTCATACACTAATGTCACCTCGCGAAATGCACTGAGGCTCGACAGGATTCGCTCGCTCCCCACTTCATCTACTGGTGATGATCTTTGCCACTGTTACCCAATCGTTTTTCATCTATGGATCACTGACGGAAGTTTCCTCCTTTGATGAGTACTGATACGCAAACAACAGATAATCCATTTCGAAATCAGCCCCTCAGCCTCGACTACGCGGTGGAGACTCCCGAAACGGTTGTATTGCATTACCAACTGGCGGGTCCGGCAGTGCGGCTAATGGCCTATACCATTGACTTCGTTATTCGCGCAACGATCACTTTTGTTCTCATGATCATCTTCACGGTCGCCGGTCTTTATCTACCTGGTCTTGCAACCGGGTTATTTCTGCTCTGGTTGTTTATAAACGGTTGGGGTTACTACGCCATCTGTGAAGGTTTCTTCCATGGCAAAACCCCCGGAAAGAACGTCTTGGGGCTTCGCGTGATTCACGAGAACGGACATCCGATTAACTTCTGGATGGCAATTAATCGAAACTTCATTCGCGCGGTTGATTCCACTCCGCTCTATATCCCGGCCTTGATCAGCATGTTTTGCTCGCGGAAATTTCAACGACTGGGCGACCTTACAGCGGGAACCGTCGTCATCACCGAGAGGCGAGTCCGACTCCCCCGTGAACCAGTCATTCTGGAGAAGATCGACCCTCTGCCATTGAATTTATTAAACCAGTACAAGCCTGACGAACAGATGCTGGCTGTCATTGGCGATTTTCTCTCGCGGCGGATTGCGATCGATTACAAACGGGGGCACGAACTCAGCAGACCACTGGCTCATGAACTGGCGAGGAAATTTCAATTTCGGGGCGATCCCGAATTAGTTCGCAAGTTCCCGATGGCGTTTATCGCTCGCGTATACGTGACCTTTATCCCCAACGAGCAAAATCAAGCGGAAGAAGTGGCAGCTACTCCGGAACCGATAACCGAAGCCAACATTATTCAGCCAGCTGGATCGACGGAGGATTGGAATGAATAAGAAAACATTCATGCAGTCGCGTCGTCACGCTTGGGAAGAATTCTCAGATCTGCTGGAGAAACTGAAGAAATCGAAACGACATTATTTGTCCGGCCCAGAAGTGCAACAGTTCTCCACGTTATATCGAGAACTCTGCAATGACCTCTCGATGGTTCGATCTCGCAAACTGGGTGAGGATCTGGAAGCCTACCTGAATGCATTGGTCTCTCAAGGCCACAACCTCTTCTATCAATCTCCGCCGGTAAACTTCGGCGAGTTCTGGAATTTCGTCTTCATCGACTATCCCCGTACCTTTCGAGCCAACTGGAAATACTTCCTGCTGGCATCGCTTCTCTTTTTCGGGCCATTTTTAGTAAGTTGGATCGTCATTCAGATCAATCCCGATCTGGCCGAACGCGTGATCAGTTCCGAACAACTCGAAGACATGTCCTACATGTACAGCGAGGAATCCGTTGAAGAACGGAAAGATGTCTCGGCAATGGAATTCGGTGAACAGCGAACTGGGATGTTTGGATTTTACATTTTCAATAATGTTGGTATCGCGCTCCGAACTTTTGCCGGGGGCGTCCTGTTTGGCGTCATTACTGTATACACGCTCCTTTCAAACGGCATCGTTCTTGGAACGGTATCAGGTTTTCTACTCAGCGAGGGGCATGGGGATCGCTTTCTCAGTTTCATTATTTCTCATGGTTCATTTGAACTGACGGCCATCGCTGTTGCGGGAGGTGCGGGCTTGATACTCGGGCACGCAATGATCCACCCTGGACAGCAGACCCGTCTACAATCACTCAAGTCACGGGGAGTCGACGCGCTCAAAATTGCTCTCGGGGCGGCAGTCATGCTCATCGTCGCTGCATTTCTGGAAGCCTTCTGGTCACCCGCGAATATTCCAAACCTGTTCAAGTATGTTCTGGGTTCGGCTTTGTGGGCAGTCGTGATTATCTATCTCTTGCTTTCAGGGAGGAAATAATGGCTAGCGCACCTACCAACTCCATGATTCCCTTGCAGGCACTGACGGTGACTCAATCGATTGATACCGGCATGCTGGTCGTCCGCACTCACTTCGCCGCCGTCTATAAAGTAGTTATCCCTTTCGCCATTCTGGCCTGCACTCTGGTTTATTGCCTGAATCATTACTTCAACTTCTACTCTGCGACGCTGTTCCCCATCGTGTTTCTTATGCTGGCCCCTCTGGGAGACCTGCTCATCCGCAAAGTCACGAAGCGGGAATGGCTCCTTCCTGGAACAATCACTTCACAGGGAAAAGAAATACTGAAGTTGGAGAGTACGACTCGAGTTATCCTACGCGGCTTTGGAAGGCAACTGCTTTTACTATTGTTGACTTTGCTGTTGATCATTCCAGGCCTGTTGTATTTCCGCAAAAGCTATTTTCACGCGGAACGTAAATATCTTGATAACCCGGATTCCAAAATTCAACAGCGTGTCTGGAAAGAGCTAACCAAAGCCGAGGCGGTTAGTCTGGAAGGAGCAGTGATAGCGCTGGCGAGTTTTTGGGTTCTGCTGAGTCTGTTGCTCTTTCTGTTTGTCGATCTGGCTAGTTCACTCCTCTTTGATTTCCCCATTTTCTTCTACCGGTTTCAAGAGGATGCCTCGCTTCTTTACCTGCTGATCTACGACCCATACGTGATGGTCACTGCCACGGCAGTGGTCCTGTTTACCTATCCGATCATTCGTATGGCGTGGATGTTCTGTTACATTAATCTTCGGGTCAAATTCGACTGCTGGGACATTGCGACCAGTATCAACCGACAGGCTGAGATACTGAGAGTCAGCATGGAGGACTGAAGCAGTAAAACCGATTGCGATTCATTTCAACCCCACGTCTTAACGACCATCGAAATTCAAAACAAAATTCCGGGCATAGAAAATTGAAACGATGAACCTCTCTCCGAAATCGTCCTCCGCCATTCCATCGCCGACTTCACCAACACGGAAGGGAATCATTCTGGCCGGAGGTTCCGGAACGCGGCTCTACCCCGCCACGCGCGTGATTAGTAAACAGCTATTGCCCGTTTACGACAAACCGATGATTTATCATCCACTATCCACCATCATGCTGGCCGGCATTCGCGATATCCTACTGATCAGCACACCGCACGATTTGCCCCTATTTCAACAACTGCTGGAAGATGGTTCCCAATGGGGATTAAATTTAACTTATGCGGTACAACCGGAACCCAAAGGGCTCGCGCAAGCATTTTTAATCGGTGAAGACTTCGTCGGCGACGACCCGAGTTGCCTCATTCTGGGTGACAATATCTTTTACGGGCACAAAATGAGCAGCTTCTTACAGGAAGCGAATGCTTCTCAGGAAGGAGCGACTGTTTTTGCATATCACGTCCGTGATCCACGCCGATATGGAGTCGTGGAAGTGGATGGAGATGGAAATGCGATTTCTATCGAAGAAAAACCCGAGAAACCGAAATCCCATTACGCGGTCACGGGGCTTTATTTCTATGATAACTCGGTCACCGAGATCGCCCGGCAGTTGAAGCCTTCCGCGCGGGGCGAGTTGGAGATCACCGACGTGAATCGCGTTTATCTGGAGCGACAGCAATTGAAAGTCGCTCAATTCGGGCGAGGAACGGCATGGCTCGATACAGGTACTCATGAATCGCTGATTGAAGCCAGCACCTTCATCAGCGTTCTCGAATCCCGGCAGGGGCTCAAGGTCGCCTGTCTGGAAGAAATCGCCTGGCGACTCGGTTATATCGACCGCAAGCAAGTGATCGAACTGGCCAAACCGATGGAGAACAATTCCTACGGTAAATACCTGCTGGAGCTGATGGGAGAGTAAAGTCCTGTTCTGGAAAAGGATTTCTGTCGATCAAACCAAGTCCATCAGGGTCCGGCCAGACTCGCTACCAATTCGGCCCGGCCCTCATTACTATTTGCGGATGAAATCTGTCTCGATCCCGCATGGGACGAACCTGCGCGGCCACATTTGAGTCCAGAGGATGTCGTACTTCTCAGGTTCTCGCTCGCTGTTCCCAGCTGAGCCAAGGCCGTGCCGCTGAATTCCCGATCACCGGGGCTTCTATCCGAAACACAAACTCTTACAGGTAATAAGATGGCCAGAATCAACGATCATTTTCTCAAACTCAAAGCAGGATACCTCTTCCCTGAAATCGGACGCCGTGTGAACGCGTTCTGCGAAGAGAACCCGGATGCCAAAGTCATTCGACTCGGAATTGGCGACGTTACTGAACCACTCCCCCCTGCTATCACCGAAGCGATGCACAAAGCAATCGACGAAATGGCCGATCGCAGCACCTTCCGTGGTTATGGTCCCGAGCAGGGATATGATTTTCTGCGAACAGCGATTGCCGATAACGACTATCAGGCACGCGGGGTGAATGTCAAAGCGGACGAGATTTTCATCTCAGATGGTTCAAAATGTGACACCGGAAATATCATCGACATCTTCGGTCAGGACAATAAAGTCGCCGTGACGGATCCAGTATATCCTGTCTACGTCGATACGAATGTCATGGCTGGACGTACTGGCGAGGCCAGTTCTTCGGGCCAATACTCCGGTTTAGTCTATCTGCCTGTCACCGCCGAGAACGATTTCACTCCGGAACTTCCCAGCGAATCGGTCGATTTGATTTATCTCTGCTACCCGAACAATCCAACGGGAACAGTCGCAACCAAAGAGACCTTAAAGAAATGGGTCGACTACGCTCGCGAAAAAGAAGCGATCATTCTGTTCGATGCCGCTTACGAGGCATATATTCGCAACCCGGACATTCCGCATTCGATCTACGAAATCCCTGGAGCCCGCGACGTTGCGATCGAGTTCCGCAGTTTTAGTAAAAATGCTGGATTCACCGGAACACGCTGTGCATTCACTGTCGTTCCGAAAGATCTCAAAGGCCGCGCGGCCGATGGAGAACTCGTCGACATTCATCCGTTATGGAATCGACGACATAGCACCAAGTTCAATGGCGTTCCCTACGTGATCCAACGTGGAGCCGAAGCCGCCTATTCGCCTGCTGGAAAAGCACAGATTAACGAGTTGGTTCGGTTCTATCTGGAAAACGCCAGCCTGCTCCGAAAAGGCCTGGAAGCAGTGGGAATCGATGTCTACGGGGGCGTCGATGCTCCTTACGTCTGGTTAAAAACCCCACGAGGGCTTACCAGTTGGGAATTCTTCGACAGACTGCTCCAACAGGCTCACCTGGTGGGAACACCGGGTAGTGGTTTTGGCGCCAGCGGTGAAGGCTATTTCCGCCTGAGTGCCTTCAACAGCCGGGAAAACGTTGAGGAAGCTGTCAAACGATTCCAGAAAGTCGTTTCCTGATTTCGAAAACAGACTTCTCGATTTGTACAATACTGAAATGTGATAAACGAAGCCCTGCCGGTTCCAGTACCTGCGGGGCTTTTTTATTGACTCTCGTATTCCTTTGGGCAAGTCAGACGTTGATACAACTCAAGATGTTCGTCGATGCATTTTTTCCAACTGAACTCTGCCGCGCGGCGGACGCCTCGTTCGCTTAATTGCTGTCGTTGCTCTGGCTGATCGCATAACTCCTTAATCACTTTAGCCCAGGCATTTGGTGAACTTCCCGAACAGGTAATGATTCCATCTCCATACAATTCTCGGAAGGGAGCAATATCCGCGCAGATCGTAGGCAAGCCTATCGCCAATGCTTCCAAGACGGGGATGCCAAAGCTCTCGTACAAAGAGGGATACAGAAAGAAGTCCGCCTGCCGTAATAACTCAGGCACTTCTCGATGGGGAACAGGAGGCGACAGCTCAATCAGTTCGGCAGCATCTGTCCGTTCAATTTGTTTCTCCATTCGCCTTCGATCCGCTGATTCAATTCCCACCAGCTTCAATTGAGGCTGCAAACCGAAAATCGCCTCTAATTGATGCACCACCCGAATGAGAAGTTCCACATTCTTTCGTATGTAAGGGCGACCGATCCAGAGTAGCTGAGGAGCCGTCAACTTCTCTGTCCACCTTCCCGTTGAGGCCCGGTTGAGTTCTCCAAATTCGGGATTCACTCCATGGTAGATGACCGACATTCGGTCTGGTGGAATCTTCAACTGTTCGCGAGCAATTTGGGCATCTGCATGAGAGACGGCAATCGCGTGTACATTATTTCGCCGGAGAGCACGTTCATTCCAGCTACGATAGAGTCGTTGAGAACGAGGCATTTGCTCAGGGAAACAAAACCGGAGTGTATCGTGAACGGTCACGATCGATGCACGCTTATATCGCACAGACATCGTTCCATAGGGAAAATGCATGAGCTCAAGCTGATGCTGATTCAGGAGACGTGGAAAGTAAACCTGCTCCCACCCGATGCGTTGGAATTTCTTGTTCGCCTGAACGGGAGTGACCACCAACTCAATTCGTGACTGATTACGTAAGCCGGGGTGATTGATGAACTCCGAATCCTGAGAAACAAACAAGACAAACTGAAGTCGTTCCAGTTCCACTGTAGGACGTGTGATTAATTGGTTAACCAATTGTCGAACATACGTCTCTGCCCCTCCACGCCGGTTGGGGTCGAGGTAGACCGCGTTGATTCCAATTTTAATCGGCGACAGCATGGATTACTTTCGACTGCAATTATGCATCAGGTTGAGAAATCGATTTACAGTTTCCTCAGACATTCGGGGGTATTCAAGAAACTTCCGCCTAGTCAGTCGACTCTGCTTGTAGTAAATGGGACGGATTCCAACCCCACTTGCGATGCCAGCGAATCCAGGATCGCGCGTGAAGCCAGGCGTCGCGTGACAACAGATTCCGGCTGGCTCGCTGTTCGTTGTGATAACAGAGTGCTTCGCCGTGAAACATTACCTTCCAGTTCTGTCGATGCATGCGAACGGCGTAATCGACATCCTCATAGTATTTCTGGAATTGCTCATCAAAGCCGCCAACTTCAATGTAGGCCTCCCGTCGAATGAGCATAAAACAACCGGAAAGCCATTCACATGCAAACGAACCATGTCGATTCTGGTCTGTATAAAGATAGCGATCTTTTTCACCAGGAAAGAAGCAATCCATTCCCATTCGTCGGGTAAGAAAAGTGAGCGGTGTTTGCAATCTGCGCGCTGGATAACCGTATTCGCCTCCGGGAAGATACACCCGGCAACCTGCAACTCCGCAGTCCGTTTGCTGTCGCATGAAAGTTATCATTCGGTCGAGACAGCGATTCTGATTGTCAAACTGAATATCCGTGTTTAACAACAACACAAATTCGGCGTTGGATGCTGCCAGAATTAGATTGAGATTTTCCGCATAGGTTCTTCTCTCTTTGTTCACCAGAACTTCAGTCGGTTCAATAAGCTCCCGATACCGTTCCACTCCCTGTCGGGATGCGTTTTCGATCAGGAGAAGCCGAATTGGAAAAGCAGGGAGACTGGCGCGCAGCGAGAAGAGCAGATTTTGCATGTGCTCGTCATCGTCCGTGTAAATCACGCCGATATCCAAAACCGGTGGACTCATCGCCACTCCTTCATCAATCCAACCCTGTTTAACCTATCTCAACGTGTCCGCTTCGGCGTGACCAGCAATCGTGGTCTACCAGTGAACTCTGCCTTCTACATAGGCGAATTCCGTGAAGATTCCAAGCGTGCAATTCAACAAACGCCATTTCCTAAAGAGTTTCGCCACATCACTAACCTGTTACATCAAAATGGTTTAAACCCCTTCTCTCCTCCAAGTAAATGACCGAGTTACGAAATGGAACTTTTTACAAATTAGAGGTCCAGTGGGGCTCAAAAGAGCTTGACCTGTTTTGAACATCTGGCATATAACCCGCGCCATCTGCGTCAAACTTTAGGTTTTCTGGTTAAAAAGACAGATTTTTTGGAGAAAAAAACGATGAGTGAAGGGACTCACTTAACATCGACCTCGAACAAAAGCTCAAAGAAAAAATGGGCTATTGTATTCGGAACTTTAATGGCAGTGACGGTCGCCGCCGTCTCGAGCCAGTTTCTGAAATCGAAAGATACTCAGGCCGCCACCGAGCGAAAAGCCACGACCACTGCGTCGAATACAAACACGGCTAACAACTCGGCTAAAATGGCCCGCGTCGGAAACAACTTCATCACAAAAGATGAACTGAAACAAGAATGTCTGGAACGATATGGTAAGGAAGTTCTGGAAACATTGATCAATCGCAAGGTGATTGAAACAGCCTGTGAACAGCAGGGCGTCAAAGTCGAAGACAGCGAAGTCAATCAGGAGATTGTCGAAATCGCGAAACGCTTCCAGCTTGAACCCGATTCCTGGCTGCAGATGCTGCAAGCCGAACGGGGATTGACTGCTTTGCAGTACAAGCGTGATGTCATCTGGCCGATGATTGCACTTCGCAAACTGGCCGGCGGAGATGTCCAATTGACCGAACAAGACATTCAGAAATCATTCGTTCGGGATTACGGCCCTCGCGTTAAAGCCCGGCTGATCATGGTCAACCAGAGTCGGGAAGCTCAGCAGATTTGGAAAAAAGTCAAAGAGAACCCTTCGGACTTCGGTCGCTATGCCCGCGAACACTCTGTTGAACCAAACAGCCGTGCTCTCGACGGACAGATTCCGCCGATTAGCAAGTATTCCGGCAGTGAGGAAATGTGGAATGCCGCCTTCAAACTCAAAGAAGGGGAAGTTTCTGGTATCATCCAATTGTCTGATTATAACCAGAACCAATACTGCATTTTGCTATGTGAAGGCTACACCCAGCCACGCACGACCAATCTGGAAGATGTTCGCCAGGACCTGATCGACCACCTGACCGAAGAAAAAACACAGAAGCTGGTTGCCGACGTATTCGAACGGATTAAACGTGATATTGCCGTCGACAACTACGTGACAGGCGTTCGTACTGGTGGAATCACCCCGGCCAGCGGAACTGCCCCAGAAAAAGTAGGTAGCGTTCGTCAAGCAGCGGGTCGCTAAGGCCTGCGAACTGTTGGGCCAGTGATTTCACTGTAATGACTTAGGGGTAGCTATCTCCCCCAACCTAACTGTCTGATATTTACGCAGATGCACCGAACCTGCCCCGTCAAAACGTCTCCAACAGGACGATGCGGCGATAATTCGAGGTTCAGCAACCAGATAACCAGAAACAAACGGCGTCGCTTCCTTTTGAGCGACGCCGTTTTCCTTTTGCCCCGTGGGGAGCCGTGTTAAAATACGGGGAACCATAGAATCAGGTCTTCATGAATTTTGCGACGCTGACGAGCGAAACCGCCGACCTTTGATTTGGCACTATTTTCTGAATCCCCTTTTCCGCATAAGCTTCTCGAAGCAAATGCCTCCTTTTTGAATTCAATACCCCTCTTATTTAAGTCAATGCACCCCTTATTTAAGTTTATACACTATGCGTAGCGAAACTGACGTTCCGTTTGAAGACACGCCATTCAAAGTTCCCGTATCTGATCGGGTCAACAGGCTGCCTCCGTACCTCTTTGGCAAAATCAACAAGCTGAAGTACGAAAAACGGGTGGCGGGAATCGACGTCATCGACCTGGGAATGGGTAATCCGACGGATCCCCCCGATCCGCTCGTCATCGAAAAGATGAACGAAACCCTGAAAGACCCCCGAAACCATCGTTACTCCGTATCGAATGGAATCGCCAATCTTCGCAAAGAGGTCGTTAAGCGGTACTGGAAAAAGTACGGCGTACGCTTGGAACCGGATGAGGAAGTCATTGCCTGTATCGGGTCTAAAGAAGGGTTCAGCCATATGTGTTTGGCCCTCATGGGTCCAGGCGATACGGCGATTGTCCCCTCTCCCACATTTCCCATTCACGAATACGCCGTCATGCTGGCGTCTGGGAACGTGATTAGCATTGATGTGCGCGATCCCGATAAGTTCCTCAGGAATGTGGCTTATACTTGCGAGCATCTGTACCCCAAACCGAAGGTCGTCATCGCGAATTTCCCTCACAATCCGTCGAGTACGGTGATTGAGCAGGACTTTTATGTTGAGCTGGTTCGGTTGGCGAAAAAGTATCAGTTCCTCGTCATCAGTGACTTTGCCTATGCCGACATCTGCTTCGACGGTTATAAGGCCCCCAGCTTTCTATCGACGCCCGGTGCCATTGATGTCGGAGTGGAATTCACCACGATGAGCAAAGGTTACAGTATGGCGGGATGGCGAATCGGCTTCTGTTGCGGGAACGCCGAGATGGTCCGGGCGCTTGCCACTATTAAAGGCTATTACGACTACGGCATTTTCCAGCCCGTCCAGATTGCTGCGATCGTCGCGATGCGGGAATGTGACGAGGCCGTGGAAAACGTGGCTCGAATTTATCAGAAACGCCGCGATGCATTGTGCAAAGGACTCATCCGGCTCGGTTGGGAGATTGAAATTCCCAAGGCAGGTATGTTCATCTGGGCCAAGATCCCCGAACCCTGGCAGAAGATGGGCTCCATCGATTTCGCCATGAAACTTCTCGATGAAGGGGGAGTCGCTGTCAGTCCGGGCCGTGGATTCGGCGAAGATGGCGAAGGGTACCTTCGATTAGCGATTGTCGAAAATGAGCAACGCCTGAAACAGGCGGTGCGACAAATCGATCGCTGCCTGAAATCGGAAGAACAGGAAACCCCAGCAGCAACATAATCGAGTATCCCTGATCGCAGCAGAATCCTGCGCGGATTAATATCGCGATCAATACTCTAAATAACCAACGCCCTTGGAGAGACGATTTCGTTTCCTCAAGGGTTTATTTTTTAGGGTCTGGTTTTCAGGGTCGGTTTTCAGGGTTTCAAAATTCAGGGGGTTGTTTCAGCAGGGGCTTCTATCTGGTTTAGCGGCAGGTTCTGATTTCTCTGGTGTGTGGGCTCTAGATAAATCAAACCGTAGGCCAGGGCCAGACCAACGATCAACGCCGCCGACAAGGTCGCCCGGTCGTGCGCATGGAATTCGAGTTCAGGAAGTAAGTCAGAGAGTGCGATCGAGAGAAAAACACCGGCCGAGAAGGCGAGCGCACATCCAATGACCACTTGCGACTGGTCCCCAAGCTGATTGATCCCAAGCACGAAGAGAAATGCTCCCAGGGGACAAATCATGGCATAAGCGAGATTCACCTTCTGCTGTGATGATTTCGACCATCCCGCAGAGGACATCAGACTCGTGATGGAAACGGCATCCAGCGGTTTGTGCAGGACAATCGCCAGAAAAGTCCCCAGACCATACAGTCCTATAGTCGATTCGCCATGGGCAGCACTCGCCTGAACGCTGGCACCAAGAGCCAATCCATCAATCAGAGTATGGACGGAGAGGCCGATAAAAACGCCCATCCAACTCAATCGATGCGGGTGTTTTTCGCACGCTTCAGTGGCAACTGGCCCGGGAGAAATTGCTGCTTTCAGGTCGTGGTCATGATCGTGTTCATGATCGCAGTCGGTTTGCAGGTCATAACCAACATGATCAACCTCGGCGATACCATGATTGTGAAAGTGAAACATCCGTAACAGAAAGAAGGTGGTGATCAATCCCATCACCATCCACCAGATACCGCGGTCGAGGCTGTCCAGTTCATAAACACCATGCGGGAGCAGGTGAAACAGCGCAATCCCCAGCATCAGGCCGCCAACGAGGCTGGTGGTCATCTGCATGCGGGTATGTGTGAGTCGCACCAATTGAGGTAATGCACCGCCCATCAGCGAACTGAGAACAATCACCGCACAATAAATAAACAGAATCAGAAGCATGGAATCCCAGTCCAGGTAACAGATAGCCGCTTCTTGACCTGAAAATCGCGAAGCTCTGAAAAGAACGGTTTCAACGGAATCGCCCGAAAACAGGGCGAATTCGCCACTATCTGCTTGTCAAAATGGGGCCTATGTTCCGGAAAGCCGTGAATTGTCCCAACACTACAGAGAAGCGATCCCAAAAAAAAGAGGAAAAAGTTAGCAGAATTTCGAATTCAGAGAGATACAGCTGCAGTTGCTTCGCGTAACAAATCTGGGACTTTTCATAAATCCGACGGAGAAGCCTGTCTTCACCGCCGTTTTTAAACGCCCCACTTGGCCGCAGGTGCTTCAAAGCAGCATTTCAATCCGGATGCAAGATCCCACTCCATACTCCGATGTTTCGGAAAATAAAAGAAACTCTGTTCCTTGAATCAAAGTTAACAGAACTTTTCGACTTGGATTGGGTTTAAATTGTTATCCCCCTTCGCTTTACGTTCCTTCGGCCCGAGGACGAACGCCTCTGTTTTCACCTGTCTCCCAACAGTTTGCTGGTGGATTTCTCATTTTATCTCGCGACTCGCCCTCACGATTAATATCTCCTTTTTAATACCCGATATACGACATCCTCCACGCGAAGAACTTTATTTTCTTCCACTAGAGGTGGTCTCTATTCCCACGTTGGGAAAGAGGCGAGCTGTTTTTATCTCTATTTTTCTAAGTTACTTCAGGAAACGTCAGCGTGCGGTGCCACAGAGCAAAGCGGATTCGGTCTATCCAAGGATCTATTTAATTGACCTGTATTGGTAGACAATATTCCGCTTGGTCCCCATCCCAGGGAACCAGTTCAGAGGGGTGCTCCGGAGGAACGACGTTTATTCATTAATCATTATGATTTCTTCAAAAGACTTGCCTTGCCTTGTTGGTGACCAGGAATCTCCTGATGAAATTGACGGAGCCCTGCTTTCTCGACAGGAATGCCAGAAGGCGGCCGATATTTTCCGCGCATTGGGCGATCCGATCCGATTTCAGATTCTGTCATTGCTGGCTCAGAAAGAAATGTGTGTCTCTGATATTGCCTCGCTGCTGGAAGACAGCTTGCCGGCTGTTTCTCAACGTCTGAAATTATTGAGAAAAGACAATATCGTCTCGGTCCGTCGGTCCGGAAAGTTCAGTTACTATTCGCTCGTTGATAATCATGTACGCACTCTTGTGTCCAACGTCATCGAATATCTGGCTCAAGAAGAACGCGGAACGGCGAATTAAATGGACCGACTTTTCTCGGCAGTCCATTTCTGCGATCAATCTCCGGATTCAATGGATGCCGAAGGCTCATCTCCCTGTTGCACTGGGCCGAATCCGTGCCCAGTCTGCCCATTCTTCGATCATTTTGCCTGAAAAATGATCACTGCCAGATCATTCCTGCGTCCTAGTACCGGAATCTGGTACGGAGACGCTTTCAAATGGGTTCGAATTCCGTTTAGAATCTTCTTCGGGATTTAACCGGACGTTCAGACACCCTCCCCCCTCTGCTCAGGTTCGATTGCCTCTCTTGTAATCGAGCCGCTGCGGAAGTGGATCCAGATCGTCCGGACCATGTCCTTCCATTCCTGCCTGATCACTCCAATTCAAAAATGTCTCCGGATCGGATGCCTTCTATCGTGAACGCTCATCAGAAGATCCATCCGTCGAGACGCCTGCTCTCTGCCGGAAGAAGAGTAAGATAATGCCAGAACAAAAACTGTTGGGGAAATATGAATATGACCCCGTGTTCCTGAACGCAAGAAAAGAGGCGATCGTTATTCTGTTCGTCTGGATCTTCTTTTTTCTTTGGACAGTCCCTTACTGTTACTTCAACGGCTACCGTGATTCGGTCGACCCGGACAACCTTGAGTTGATCCTGGGAATGCCGAGATGGATCGTTATGGGGGTAGGACTTCCCTGGCTGGTGGCGGATATCGTAACCATCCTATTCGCGACGTTTTACATGAAAGACGATCCACTCGGAGAGGCCGAAGAAGGTGCCGACCTTGCGGAGGAGATTGCGGAGATGCATGCTGCCGACGGAAAAGGAGGTGAAGCATGAACTCCATGTTAATCGTATTCCTGATTTATACACTTGCCGTCTTTGGTCTGGCGATCTTTTCAAACAAGCTGTTGAAGTCCAAAGGCTTTATGAGTGAATACTTCCTCGGAAGTCGCAGTTTGGGTGTCTGGGCCTTCGCGCTGACTTTTGCAGCAACCAGTGCTTCTGGCGGTAGTTTCACCGGGTTCCCGTCACTCATCTATACCTACGGTTGGGTATTGGGGCTCTGGATTGCCAGTTACATGGTGGTCCCCATCTGCACGATGGGCTGGCTTGGAAAACGCCTGAACCAGGTCGCACGAATTTCGGGCGCGATCACGATCCCCGACGTGATGCGCGATCGCTTTCATAGTCGTGGATTGGGTCTGTTCACCGTATTGATCATTCTCTTCTTCATGATTTTCAATCTGGTTGCTCAGTTCAAAGCGGGCAGCGTAATCCTGAAGACCTTGCTGGCTGATGTGGACCTCTTTCGGAATGCCGGTTTGAGCCTGGAAGCTTGGACCTCCACGATTCCATTTCTTGCTACCAGTATGGGCGGCGAGTACCTGCTCTGCCTGCTCGTGTTCGGATTAGCCGTCATTTTCTACACGACTTACGGTGGTTTCCATGCGGTCGTCTGGACGGACGTCATGCAGGGTATCGTCATGGTCTTTGGGGTTATGATCATGTTGCCGCTCGCCATCTACCAGGTTGGCGGACTGGGAAATGCAACCAGAGACATGGCACAAATGGTTCCTCCCCGAACGGGCGATCTTCAATTTTCGCTCACGGAACCGACAGACCAAAACCTTTCGTTAAACAGTAAACATTGGTTAGTCGAAGCGATTGAAAATGCGGAAGAAGGCCAACCGGCTCATAACATCTACCGCTTGAAGGCACGAATTGATATTTCCGCAGGAGAATCGACGGGGGAAACTCTGCTTGAGGGAAAACCAAGTACTGTTCAAGTGCTTAAAATTATGACCCCTCACGAAATTGAGCGTATCTATGAAAACCACCAGGAGGATCCCGACTTTTTCACGATAACTTCTGCGACGTTCAACCCGACTGATTTTCAGACAACGAACGAAGCGGGTGAAGTTGAAGATTTCTACCCGGTTACCGAAGATGGAAAACCGTTGCGAGGCACTTATGTCTCCGCACCGGGGGCTGACCCATCCAGTAACAAGGGTTTTCTGCCAATAGCGGTAGCCGTATCGTTCTTCGTCTATTGGGCATTCAGCGGTGCAGGGCAGCCCTCGAACATGGTTCGCCTGATGGCATTCAACAGTTCGATGACGCTGAAAAAGTCAATCACGACAGTGGCGATCTACTTCACAATGATCTACTTCCCACTTGTGATTATCTTCTGCTGTGCCCGTGTGCTGATGCCGGGGATGGAAGCAGAATCTGACCGGATCATGCCCGCCATGACCGTTCTACTCACACAGAATGCCAACGTTCCCTGGCTGGCAGGTGTTCTGGTCGCTGCTCCGTTTGCTGCGGTGATGTCGACGATCGACAGTTTCCTGTTGATGATGTCCTCGGCAATTGTTCGTGACATCTATCAGCGGAATATCAATCCCGAAGCCAGTGACAAAACGATCAAACGGGTCAGTTTCACCAGCACATTTATTATAGGATTGATTGCCATGTTCTTCGCAATCGATCCCCCGCAATTTCTGCAGGACATTATTGTCTACACCGGTGGAGGCCTGGCAACCTGTTTCCTCGCCCCCGTCGTATATGCGATTTTCTGGCCGAAATGTAACAAGCAAACCATCTTCGCCAGCATGGCAATTGGTTTGGGAGTACACTTCCTCTGCCATATCTTAGGCTTAATGTTTAACGGCGAATTTCTTTCACCATACAAAGTCTTCGGATTTGACCCCATCATTACTTCGATGGTAGCTTCGTTTGTTGGAGGTCTAATCGTCGGAAAATTATTCCCCGCCCCTGATGAAGCTCTGATCCGAAAGTACTTTGGCAAGAACGAAGGTTAAGCGATTCGAGACGGAGAAATTTCCACGGAGGGGTGACTTTTTGAACTGAAATCGAATGATAGTCGGAGCGAATCATGGTCAGAATTGATGCCCATAGTCATGTCTGGACTCCCGATACGATGGCTTATCCGTTGGCCCCTGGATGGCGGAAAGCCAATATGGACCCGGCGAGTTTTACGACGGAAGAGCTACTCGAGCACATGCACGGATCGAACGTCGATAAAACCGTGTTGATCCAAATGTCGTTCTATGGCTACGACAACAGTTACATGCTCGACTCCATTCGGAAACACCCTGGCAAATTCGCCGGTGTGGCCGTCATCGATCAGGATACGGGTCGCGTTGACATGGAAATGCGAAAGCAGCAAGGACTCGGGGTCACTGGGTTTCGGATCTTTCCTAAAAACCAGACTGAAGATTCCTGGCTCAGCTCCGAAGCTATGCACACCATGTTTCAAACCGGTGCCGAAGAGAAACTTAACATGTGCTGCCTGATCGACGCTGTCCATCTGGTCGCGCTCGACCGCATGTGTCGAGATTTTCCGGATACGCCCGTGGTGATCGATCACATGGCGAGGATTGGAGTCGATGGCAACATTCGTGAGACTGAGGTGAATCAGCTCTGCGCTATGGCTCGTCACCCACACGTAACGGTGAAAGTTTCCGCGTTTTATGCCCTCGGTAAAAAAGAAGCTCCCTATCGGGACTTGAGCCCGTTAATCAAACAGCTATACCAAGCCTTTGGTCCGGAGCGATTAATGTGGGCGACGGACTGTCCATTTCAAGCAGTTCAACCGCATACCTACAAAGCATCGCTGGAACTGGTGGAACGAGGGCTCGATTTTCTATCCGCTTCTGATCGGGAATGGCTATTAGGAAAAACAGCCGAGCGAGTTTTCTTCGCCCACCAAAAGAGATGAATCCACCAGGATCATTCTCGACCGCAATGTTCAGGACCAGCGTTATCTCGCGCAGAGATCGCCCTCGACTGAACCGAACCGTAGATGATGCTGATGTGAATCCGCGATCGATTACCGGTAGAGAACAGCACTCGTCACTGGTTGCTCCATCAGTCGAAAGTGCGGTTTGTTGGCAAAGTCGGGTTTAGCAGGATGCGTCGCCAAGAAGTAGCCTTTACAGCGCGGGCATTCCAACTCTGTGCCCAGTTTATCCATTTGTAACTGGAGCGCCAAAAGACGAGGTGCAGACACATTATGATTGTTAATCTGGTATTCGTAAAAACAGTGCGAACAGCAGAGATCTATATTTGGATTGTAATCGAGAGACATCGGAGAACTCCGCATTACTGAACTTATTTGAAAGGCGAAAGACGATTTTCCAGTGCTGTCAACTCGAGGTGAACTTCTGCTGCAATTCTTACCTGGCAAAGTCAGGACTATCTTTTCATCCAATTATAAGATGAATACCTGCATAAAGAAAAGAGGTTAAAAAAGAGAGTCACTTCGCCGACATGACGGAGAAACAGTCACACTCGCCTGAAATCCCCGTAAGCAGACAGCGAAGAGACTCCCTGAAGCTGAGGATTTGTAGCTTAACTGATCCTATGTCATCTTGATGGCACACCTATTTGCGATTCTGTTCCGAATTTGGCAAACTATAAACCTTTATACGTAAGGCATTCTCTGGCAATACATCGAGATATGTAAAATCTGCCAAGAATGACGTAGAGTTAGATTAAAATCGACTTTCTAAGTCTTGTTTCTTTATTGGCAGCGGAGCAGAAGCTCCTAAATACATCACAATGAGGTAAAAACCTTGAGAATCGTCACCTTCGGGGAAGTCATGCTACGTTTGGCTTCCGAAGATTTTCTACGCATGCGGCAATCGATCCCGGGACGTCTCGATGCGACTTTTGGGGGAGGCGAATTAAATGTCGCGATCTCAGTTGCTTTTCAGGGTGGAAGTTCTGCCTATCTGACCGCGCTTCCAGATAACGTGATTACCGACTCACTTCTTCAGGATATGCGTAAGCTGGGAGTGGACGACAGTCTGGTACAACGGTCGCCAGTGGGCCGTTTTGGTATCTACTTCGTCGAAACGGGTGCCAATCAACGTGGGGGTACCGTTACTTACGACCGGGAATTCAGTTCGATTTCCATGGTTGAATCCGATTTCTTCCATTGGCATAAAGCATTCGACGGCGCCACTTGGTTTCATATCACCGGAATCACCCCGGCCATCAGTAAACAAGCAGCCGCATCGGCACTTGAGTCTGTTAAACAGGCCAAAGAGCGCGGCATTACCGTCTCTTGCGATTTGAACTACCGTGGAAAACTCTGGAAGTGGGAAGAGGGGACATCCCAGATTGATCTCGCTCGTAGAACGATGAAGGAAATGATGCCTTACATCGACGTCGTTATTGCCAATGAAGAAGACGCTGATCGTTCCCTCGGCATTAGCGCCAGTGAAACTGACATCGAAGCGGGTGAACTAAATATCGCCGGGTACGAAGAAGTCGCACGCGAGGTTGTCAAACAATTCCCCAATGTCAAAAAGGTGGCGATCACTTTACGAGAAAGTTATTCTGCGACGCACAACAACTGGGGAGCGATGCTGTTTGATGTTGCATCGGACCACGCTTACTTCGCTCCGGAAGACTCTTCCGGCAAGTACAGCCCATACGAGATCAAAAACATCATTGATCGCGTTGGTGCTGGCGATTCGTTTGCAGGCGGACTTGTAGTCGCACTGAATACGCCTGAACTTTCCGATCCACAAACAGCCATTCGGTATGCTACGGCAGCAAGTTGTTTGAAACATTCGATCAAAGGCGATTTCAACTACGCGACTCGACAGGAAATCGAAGCGCTCATGGGTGGCGCCGCTAGTGGTCGCGTTCAACGATAATCGAACTACGACCCAGGCTGTTGCGTGAGGAAACTGGCATCTCAGATAACCGTTGAGTTAAGATACTCCGAACGACGACTGCCATCTTTCCAACTTCATCCACTACTCTCTAATAAATCCATTAAGGGATCGATCGCTCATGGAATACTTCCCCGAAGTTCCAACTATCAAATACGAAGGGGCGGATAGCCGCAACGATTTCGCATTCAAACATTACAACCCGGACGAAACCGTCGCCGGAAAAACCATGCGGGAATGGCTGCGGTTCAGCGTTTGTTACTGGCACACCTTCCGTGGCACCGGTGCCGATCCCTTCGGCGCACCTACATTGGATCGGCCCTGGGATGACGGAACCGATTCGACAGAAAACGCGCTCAAGCGTGTCGACGTTGCCTTTGAGTTCATGGAAAAGCTGGGCGCTCCGTTCTACTGTTTTCACGACCGCGACGTCTCTCCCGAACGGGATACGTTAAAAGAGAGTAACGACGTCTTCGATAAAATCGCCGACAAGTTATTGGAAGCACAGAAGCGAACTGGTATCGAACTGCTGTGGGGCACAGCCAATCTGTTTTCCCATCCGCGGTACATGCACGGTGCGGCAACCAGCCCGAATGCGGACATTTTCGCCCATGCGGCCGCACAGGTCAAAAAAGCGATGGAAGTGACTCATCGCCTCGGTGGACAGAACTATGTTTTCTGGGGTGGTCGCGAAGGTTATATGAACCTGTTCAATACCGACATGAAGCGAGAACTCGATCATCTGGGTCGGTTCATGCACATGGCAGCCGACCACGCGGATAAAATCGGTTTTAAAGGAACATTCCTGTTTGAACCAAAACCCAAAGAACCGACGAAACATCAATACGATTTTGATGCCGCCGCCTGTTTGAACTTCATCCGCCAGTACGATCTGATGGACCGAGTCAAACTCAACATCGAGACGAACCACGCTACGTTGGCCGGTCATACGATGATGCATGAGCTTGCCTACGCCTCCATTCAGGATGCTCTGGGAAGTATCGACGCCAATACAGGTGACTTACTACTAGGCTGGGATACAGACCAGTTCCCAACAGACATCTACCTGACAACGCAGTGCATGCTGGTCATTATGGAACAGGGTGGCCTCGCCCCAGGTGGAGTGAACTTCGATGCGAAAGTCCGCCGCGAAAGTTTCGAACCGGTCGATTTGTTCCATGCCCACATCGGTGGTATGGATGCCTTCGCCCGCGGCTTGAAGATCGCTGCTAAAATCCGCGAAGAACATGTGCTGACTGATTTCGTATCCAATCGATACAGCACTTTCGACTCTGGGATCGGCGAAAAGATCGAAGCAGGCACCGTCGGCTTCAGTGACCTGGAGTCTTACGTTCTTGAAAAAGGGACACTCGAACCGAATCAGAGCGGTCGCCAGGAATGGATTGAGAACCTCATTAATCGTTACGTTTAGCACCTGACATGTAATACAATAATTTGAAGGAGCCGACGGAATTCATTACCAGCGGCTCCTTCTTTTTTAGCAACCCCCCATTATTTTTATTGTGGTTAAACGCCAATGCCTAGATTGCTGATTGCCCTCCTGCTTGTTGTATTGACGACTTTTTCCGTTTCTCTGTTGGCTAAAGTTCCATCGGAAACGGACACGCTGAAGTCTTCCAAAATTTCGGTGGAATCATCCCGGAAAGAAGCCGAACTATCAATGGAAGCCTTTCGTATTCCGGAAGGCTTCAAAGTGCAACTATTCGCCTCTGAACCATTGATGGCGAATCCCTGTGCTTTCTGCATCGACGAACAAGGCCGCTTTTATATCGCCGAGTCTTACCGGCAGGACAAAGGGATCACGGACAATCGTAGCCATAGTGAATGGTTGAGGGATGACCTTTCCCTTCAAACGATCGAAGAACGTCGCGAGATGTATCGCAAACATCTTTCCCCGGAAGAATTCGCCTTTTTCGGTCACGATGAAGATCGTATCGTCCGTATTGCTGATACCGATGGCGATGGCCTCGCGGATGAGTCTGTAATCTTCGCCGATGGTTTCAACGATATCGTTGAAGGAACAGGTGCAGGTGTCCTCGCCTGGGATGGCGATGTTTATTACACCTGCATCCCCAAAGTCTGGAAAATGCGAGACACCAACGGAGATGGAAAAGCAGACGAACAAAAGGCTCTCTCCGATGGATATGGAATCCGTGTTGCTTTTCGTGGACACGACCTGCATGGGCTCGCCCTGGGACCGGACGGCCGAATTTATTTCAGTATCGGTGACCGGGGCTACAATGTGATGACGGCCGAAGGGAACCATCTCTTTCGCCCCGAAACTGGAGCGGTCTTTCGCTGCGAAAAGGATGGTTCGGACCTGGAAGTTTTTGCTTACGGTTTGCGGAACCCACAGGAACTTGCCTTTGATGATTACGGGAATCTGTTTACGTGCGACAACAACTCAGACAGTGGTGACAAGGCTCGATTTGTGCATGTGGTCGAAGGTGGCGACACCGGTTGGCGGATGCACTTTCAGTATCTGAGTGATCGCGGCCCCTGGAACCGGGAGAAGATGTGGCATCCGCAGAACGAGGAACAACCCGCCTATATTATTCCGCCGATCGTTAACGTCGCCGATGGCCCTTCAGGATTCGTCGCTTACCCTGGAGTGGGATTGAGTGAAAGATATCAGGGGCACTTCTTTCTCTGTGACTTCCGGGGTACTCCCAACAACTCAGGAGTTCGATCCTTCAGTACGAAGCCGAAAGGGGCGAGTTTTGAAATGGTTGACGAGCACCAGTTCATCTGGTCTGTACTCGCGACGGATATCGACTTTGGATATGACGGATCAATCTATCTTTCGGACTGGGTCGATGGTTGGACCGGTTTAGGGAAAGGCCGTATTTTCAAATTCACTGACGAAAAACATTCTGCCGTCGCCGCTGCCGCCAAGACATCGGAATGGATTGCCGCCGACTATGCAGCCATTAAAGCTCCTGAACTGAAAAAGCTGCTGGATCACGCTGACCGTCGTATCCGTTTGAAAGCACAATTTGAACTGGCTCGTCGTGGCGACATTGAGACACTTCTGTTGGTCTTTAATGATCAAAATGCATCGCTATTATCAAGGCTTCATGCGACCTGGGGACTTGGCCAGATTGCTCGCACAGATGCTATTGTAGCCAGTCAGATTCGCTCCGGACTGAACTCGAAAGAACCTGAAATACGCGCTCAGACAGCAAAGATGCTGGGCGAAGCTGAAGACGGAGGTTCACTCAAGGGGCTGATTGATCTGACAATCGATGAGAGTCCTCGTATCCGAATGATGGCGGCCCTCGCTCTGGCGAAACTCAAACTTCCTCAGGCAACTCCGGCGATCATTAAAATGCTGGTTGAAAACAACAATCAGGATCCTATTCTGCGACATGCCGCCGTCATGTCCCTGACCACATGTCACACTGCGGACGAACTGTCACAACTCGGCAAGCATGCTACTCCGGCAGTCCGCTTGGCCAGCCTGCTCGCTCTGCGAAGACAACTCTCTCCATCCATCTCTCAGTTTCTGAACGACTCAGAAGTGAAAATCGTTATCGAAGCGTCTCGGGCAATTCATGACGAGCCAATTCTGGAAGCGATGCCGGCGCTGGCAGAACTTCAACTCACTCCCGAAACTGACGACGCCCTGGCACGACGCATAATTAATGCCAATCTGATCATGGGAGATCGTCCCTCAGCAGAATGTCTGATGTCGTTGGCAGCGGACTCCGAATTCAATGAAACATGGCGTACATTGGCGATTGATGCACTCAACGAATGGGCTGCTCCCGATGAAGTGGATGTCGTGCATGGAGACTGGCTCCCTAAACCGGAACGGAACGCCGATTATGTTCCTGAATTGCTGCGTCCTCATTTATCATCGTTACTGGCAGGCGAAGACGTTATCCGGAACAATATTGTTCAACTGGCAACAACTTACCAAATGAAGGAAGTTCTTCCTGAACTGCGTATCGATGTGAGCAACGCCATGTTAACTGACGACGCTCGCGTGACTTCACTAAAAGCTGTCTATGAATTGAACAAGGGTGAAGCAGAGGAACTGCTAAAAACGAGCTTAGCTTCTGAGTCTCCCCTTTTACGAACGGTTGCACTCACTTTACTGGCCGAGCGTAACCCGCAGGGAGCCCGTCCATTTATTGAGAAGGGACTGCTATCGGAAAATCATCACGAACAACAGCAAGCCATTCGCGCGATTGCTCAGTTAGATTCGACCGCCGCTAGTGAGTTGCTGCTACCATTGAATGAGAAATGGGAGTCTCACGAACTTCCCCCTTACCTCGAACTCGAGGTGGCTGAAACGACCGAGGCTGCGATTCAATCTGAGAAGGGTGCAGTTTCGGAACTGTCTCAGACTTTCAATACGATTCGTGACAGTTTTGTCGATCACCCCTTAAAATCTTATACCGTCGCTCAAGCAGGAGGCGATGTTGAACGTGGCCGCAACTTATTCCACAACCGCAATGATCTCTCCTGCCTGCGGTGTCACACTGTTGATAAAAAGGGAGGCGAAGTCGGTCCCAACCTAACCAATATTGGTAAGGAAAAGACTCCCGACTATCTCGTCGAAGCGATTGCTTTTCCTGACAACAAAATTGCCAAAGGGTTCGAATCGGCGGTAATCGTTACCGACGAAGGGAAGATTCACGTCGGTATCGTCCGTAATGAAACAGACGAGACGATTGAGCTCATCAAGGTGGACGGAGCGAAAATCACGATCAGCAAAGATGAGATTGATGAAAAAGCCCAGGGAAAATCGGCGATGCCAGAAGACTTGATTAAGAAAATGTCTTTGAGTGACCTGCGCGATCTGGTCGCCTATTTAAAATCGCTTCAAGGGTGATACCTGACTCAAACCGGGTGGCCCAGACAATCGCGCATACGTTGTCTGGGTGCCGGAGGCACACAAGGCGTTAAATGCACTTACGGGCAAGGCACTGAGGAAGCGATTCCTGTCGAACATAGGGGACCGCTTAGTGTTGCTACGCAACCCAGACAACGTATACGCAATTGTCTGGGCCACCCTTGCCATGAGAACGATCAGGTCACATATAACCGGCGACCGATCAACTTGGCGGGGAGAAACAGGCAGGCGGTGGCGATGGCATACCCGTAGCAGCCATGGAATGCGAGTATGTAAATTGCGTCGAAGAAGATGATCGACGTGAGCAATGTCCGCATAGCCAGTTGAACCTGGGCGGGACTGGGTTGACGTATCGCCGCGATAATCTTGCGACCAATCAGTACGAACACTGCCATCAATCCTGCAAAGGCGATCAGTCGATGAATGGGGAATGGGGCAACGGCGGTATCGTCGAGGTCATTTGCCGGCACGTACCAGAAGAATACCGCTCGCACCATCAACAGGGCGACAAACCCCAGGGCCAGGGTACCAATTTTCAGCTCGACAGGCGAACTTTCTTCTGCCTCATTGCGTCCGAACCAGGTCAGAGCGAGTACATACAATCCCGAAAGCAGGGCAACCGCCTGCAGCCCCGGTTCCCACAGATTTATCGCGAGACTTGCCCCCAACAGGACATTCAAATATCGACAGAGCCCCATCAGGATCGGTCCGACGATATAGACTTTGCCACCCGCGTCATACAAGAGCACCGACGCGGAAATCGCCAAGGCGATATACAGAGAATTTAAACTCACGAAAGACGCCGCGACAAATCCGACCAGCATCAAAATGACCGACAGCGCCAACGCGTGTTTGGGGCAAATGGCCCCACTGGGGATCGGTCGGAATGGGCGTTCTTTTGCATCGATATGACGATCAAAATAGTCGTTAAACGCCATGCCGGCCAGATAGAGCCCCGTTGAAGAGAGCATCAACAACAAAACAGAAGTTACTGGCAGCAGGTGTTCGTGCGTCAGCAGGTAACCAAGCCAGATGTTACTCCAGGCCGAGAAAAGGGCGGGCAGGCGAACAAGTTGGAACCAGGGTCGGAGAGACATAATGGCATTTGTAACGGAGAAGTACGGAAAGGGGTGGTCCAGACAATTGTGCATGCGTCGTTTGGGTGCCGTAGGCACACAAGGCGTTGAACGCTCTTAGGGGTGAGGAACAGAAGAATCAATTCCTGTCGAACCATGGTCACCGCTTTGTGGTGCTTTGCAGCCCAGACAACTCTTCGAGATTGTCTGGATACTCGACTTTGAATGGGGAAGTTCAGATCGTAACAGCCTGCCAGGGTGGGAATCAATCGACTGAATGAGGGCTTGGCATAAGTTAATCTGACCAAAGTCTCTTATTAGTAAGAGGTTACAAGCTGAAATGGGTCTGCAGGGAACGTACAATCAAAACTGAGAGTGGGCCGTGTGATCGCTGCGGGTCTATGATTCATAGACTTGCGGAGGAAAGTCCGGGCTTCACAGGACATGGTGGTGGGTAACGCCCACCGTCCGCGAGGATAGGGAAAGTGCCACAGAAAACAAACCGCCTGCGCGACCTCGGTTGCGTCGGTAAGGGTGAAAAGGTGCGGTAAGAGCGCACCAGCAGTCCGGGTGACCGGATTGGCTTGGTAAACCCCACCAGAAGCAAAACCAAGCAGAGGCAAGCTCGATTCACTCGAGCACGAGGCGGTCCGGTTCGTCTGAGTCTCGGGTAGGTTGCTAGAGGTGTCGGGCAACCGGCATCCCAGATAAATGATCACGCTCGACAAAACCCGGCTTACAGGCCCACTCTCATTTTTGTTTAGTCATTTGTTTGGAACCACAGATGAACTCAGATAGACACTGATTCTTACTGAAACAGGAAACCCATAACGTACTCGGCAGTGCGATGGGGGTACTCAATGCTCCGGGATGAGCGACCATGACCCAGCAGAGGCTTTCAGCACCGCTGATAAATAAATAATCTTTCCGATATCGAAATGGGCCAGATGATAAACTTTCGACGAGTCACTAATCTGAACGTAGGCTTCAATGATCTACTTTTCGTGAAATTGATCCGTGTTCATCTGAGTTTATCTGTGGTTTCAACCCTTTTCCTAAATCTGTGAACTTCATTCTTCTGTTGTCTGCAAAATTCGGTTCCAAGGCCCACTTACTTTTTGTTTGGATCTCTGATAGACACGAATTCTGAGATAGATATTTCGAACCAATGAACATCTCCACTTCTGAGAATAACCTAATAAAAGTCGCAGTGATTGGGGGTGGGATTAGTGGCCTGTCGGCGGCGAATCGTCTGCTGGAGATTTCCGCAGAGCAGGGGAGGCCAATTGATCTGACCCTATACGAAGCGACTGCGCGACATGGGGGATTACTTGGAACAGAGAAGGTCGGTGAGTATCTCGTCGAGCAGGGAGGGGACATGTTTGTCACCAACAAACCCTGGGCAGTCGACTTGTGTAAACGACTTGGTCTGGAAGATCAGCTGATCGAAACAGAGACAGGGAATCGACGCGCTTTTGTGCTGTCGAAAGGGAAACCGATTGAGGTTCCGCTCGGTTTCAACCTGATGGCTCCCGCCCGCATCTGGCCAATGATTGCGACGCCGCTGCTCAGTTGGAAAGCCAAACTGCGAATGGGATGGGAATACTTCGTCCCGCCACACAAGAATATTGACGAAGATGAAAGCCTGGCCAGCTTTGTCCGGCGTCGGTTGGGAACGGAAGCACTCGATAGACTGATTCAGCCGCTCGTGGGAGGTATTTACACCTCTGATCCAGAAAAACTCTCTCTCCGCGCCACGCTTCCCCGGTTTATTGAAATGGAACGGGAGCATGGCAGTTTAATTCGTGCTATGCGGAGGCAGGCGAAAAATTCCACCGACAATCGTGCCGCGACCGGTGCGCGATATAGTCTGTTCGTCACCTTAAAGGGAGGTCTCCAACAGCTACTCGACGCGTTACGGGAGAAGGTCGACCTCGAGGCGAATTACCAGACAGGGCACCGCTTGACCAAAATCGAACCGCTGGAACCGGGATATCGTTTGACGTTCGATGTTGCTCATTCTTCGGAGTCTGTGGTTACAGAAGTCGACCGCCTGCTGATCACCACGCCCGCCCCTGTCACGGCGAGACTCGTTGATTCATTCGCCCCGAGTCTGGCTGAACCTCTTGATCAGATTGATTATGCTTCTTGTGCCCTCGTCCTTAGCGGACATAATGTGAACGATTTTGATCACCCGATGGATGCGAATGGGCTCGTCGTTCCTTATGTCGAGAACCGCAAGGTACTGGCGATCTCATTCACCAGCCGCAAATTCGCAGGCCGGGCTCCCGAGGGGCACATCCTGCTACGTACGTTTGTAGGGGGAGCACTCCAACCTGAATTGCTGCTGCAGACAGATGACGAAATCAAGCAGTTCACGATGGCAGAGATTAAGGATATCTTCGGTCTCAAGAATGAACCTGACTTCATCGAAATCAGCCGGTACGAAGGAGCGATGCCTCAGTACCATGTCGGCCACACAGAGCGGATAGCCTCGATCCAGAAAGAGGCAGCCGTACTTAACGGATTCGAACTGGCGGGCAATATCTACGAGGGAGTTGGCATCCCCGATTGCATTCACAATGCAGAAGAAGCGGCAAAGCGATTATTGGCGACCAACTAAACAGCGACCTTATATCTATTGGTCGCTTCGTTGGCCCTTCCAACGTAACCAATGATCCGCGAGCACGATAGCAATCATCGCTTCCGCCATGGGAATAAACCGGGGCAGCAGACAAGGGTCGTGACGTCCACGTGTTTGAATCGTGGCCGGTTCTCCCTGTCGGTTGACCGTGGGTTGTTCGATAGGCAAGCTACTCGTCGGCTTCACTGCCGCTCTCAATATGATCGGCATGCCGCTGGTGATTCCACCCAGCATTCCGCCATGTTTATTGGACTTGGTCTGGATGCCGCCTTCTTTTTCAGCGTCTACACTGGTAGTGAATATATCGTTGTTTTCGGACCCACGTAAAGTCACACAACCGAAACCAATCCCGTACTCTACTCCCAAAACAGCGGGCAGGCTGAACAATGCTTTCGCGAAATCCGCTTTCACTTTATCAAAAACAGGCTCACCCAGTCCGGCTGGAACACCCGTGGCGACAATTTCGGCGGCGCCACCGATGGAGTCACCTTCTTTGCGAACTTTCTCGATTAACCTGATCATCTCGGCGGCGATATCTGGGTCCGGACAACGAACCACGTTTGCCGATCCGTCGGGAAGTTTTTCAACTTGATCCAAAGTAACTGAAGCCGGGTCAGCAATATTTGCTTTGATGTCACCGACTTGTGATACATAACCGACGACTTGGCCACCAAACTCCTGAGCAATCAGTTTTTTGGCGACGACACCGGCCGCGACACGGACATTCGTTTCACGAGCACTCGACCTTCCCCCACCACGATAATCACGAAAACCGTATTTGGCATCGAAGGTATAATCCGCATGCCCGGGGCGATAAAGGTCTTTGATGTTCGAGTAATCTTTGCTGCGCTGATCCTGATTGCGAATCAGGATCGCGATGCTTGTCCCCGTCGTACGACCCTCAAACACACCGGCCAGAATTTCGGGATGATCATCTTCTTTTCGCTGTGTGACAATCTTACTCTGTCCCGGCTTACGACGGTTCAAATCCGCCAGCAGATCTTCCTCGGTGAGTGGAATTCCAGCGGGAACGCCATCGATAATGACCACGTTTCCAGGACCGTGACTTTCGCCTGCAGTGGTAATGCGAAAAGATTGACCGAAAGAATTCCCTGCCATCGCGCTGAAATCATTCTATTGCGTATAAGAAGCCCAAGAGCTTCGCGAACTGCGGTTATGTAAAATATCAATACAAAGCTTAAGATTACACAAAGCCCAGTATAACGGATCGACCCCTGTTCTCACCACAAGTCAAACCTGATTTACCCGGTGATTTAAAGGTCCCTGCGCGAAATTGCGGGTTGATCTCTTTCGAAGAGTGGGAAATTCGTATAATCAGTCACAATAGTCATCTGAAAACCCCAAACAAACCGTTTGCCTGAAACGTAACAATGAGTCGCCCGACTGATCCGGACCCCCGATCCCCCTTTCGATTTACCTTACCGTCGGGAGAAAAGATCCCCGATTGGCAAATCCGGCAGTTTCAGTTTTCCGGTTGTCTGATTCTATTCCTGCTCCTGTTTGCCGGCTGTCTGCTTCCGCTGTTTCTGATTGATGTTGCCCAGCAGGCCTTGATCAATCTGAATCTCAGCCCCACTGGAGCGATTCTGGTTCTGCTCGGAATCATCATCGGATCGACAATTAATGTCCACATATCGCGCAGGCTGACAGGGCGGACCATTGATGTCTCTCCGCCGACGCCGTTTGCCCAGTGGCCACCCGCATTTTCAGGAAAACGACTTAATGAAGAACTGATCATCGCCGTGAATGTGGGCGGTTGCGTGATTCCAGCGCTACTGGGAGTCTGGCTACTGCGTCCGTTATTGGAGCAGGGGGGGAAGGTCGTCATGGTCCTGCTGATCGGAATATTGCTGAACAGCGTGATCTGCTACCTCGCTTCGCGCCCCATTCGAGGATTGGGCATTCTGCTGCCACTCTGGGTGCCAGCGCTCATCGCACTGCTGGTGCCATGGATCGGCTTAAACCATCCCATCTATGAATCGTTTCGTCCCGCGACAGCCTATTTGATCGGGATCAGCGGACCGCTACTGGGGGCAGACTTGCTTCGCTGGAAGGACTTCCATCAGATCGGATCGGGAATGGTCTCAATCGGTGGTTCAGGGACGTGGGACGGCATTTTACTCGCGGGGTTGGTCGGCGCTTTCTTTGCCTGAGAGAGATCGATCTGATCCACCTTTTTTAGTGATCAAGCTGCTTAATTGACCGAGTTCCCGTCTACAAAGCTATTTACGACGTTATACAGGAATAAGCCTTTGTCGTTCCAATGTTGGACTTCATTGTCCGTAATCGTCGCGTTACGAACGTCGTACTCGTTCCCACCGGAAACCACGATGCCCGACTTCCCTTGAGAACCAGAGACATCACTGGAATCCACTTTGATCTGCGTCGCATTTCGAACATCGATTCCTCGGTCGGCAGTATCACGAACAGTATTGCTGATCAGAGTCACCCGGTCTGCCCCTTTAACCTGAATCCCGATCTTCACCCGGTCCAGACCTTGGGCACTTCCAATTCCTAAGAGAGTGTTATTCGTGACTAGAACATCTCGACTTCGAATCGCTTCCACACTGGAATCGACGCCCCAGTTGTACGATGCCTGAATAAGAATTCCGGTGGATACCGTATTCCTGATGTTGTTACCAGAAATGGTTGCATCTCGAACGCCTGTCAGAACGATGCCACGGCCTTGTGCGTCCTGATGTTCCGTTACGCGGCCAATGATCGTGTTGTTCTCAATCGTTATATCATGGGGGGCGTAATTGAAATTGACACCGTATTGAGTTCCCGCATGCACTGCTATGGCATCATCGCCGAGATTACTTAATCGATTGTTGGAAATCACCAAACCCTGAAGAGGATAAGTCGGATAACTGGAATCGTTTTCAAAGACAAGCGGGAACGACGTGATTCCGTCACGACCTACATTCTCGATTGTATTATTCGTGAAAGTTCCGTTAATCAACCCATTGTTCGCGATACCAAACCCACTGGTTTTTCCTATAGTGACTCCCGTGACCAGAACGTTCTCCACTCGACGGAAGAAAATCCCGTGAGTCACATCGTGGTATGCTACACCGTAAGGATCGCCTGTGAATCCACCATAGAGGGCAAAGTCACGAAGTTCGATATTGGAGTCACCCGTCGTTTCATCAGAACGGTCCCGGTTTCCTAAATGGAATTCGCGTCCTTCGGACTGGTCATGCCAGGTGAATTGAAGTATGGAGTTGTTACCAGCCCCGTAAATTTTAGTATTCGAGGGAATGAGAAGTGGTTCACTGATTAGATATGTGCCGGCATTGATAAACAGTTCTCTTCCTTCGGCTGCATCGAACGCGGCTTGAAGTGCCGCCGTATCGTCAGTGACACCATCGCCAACGGCTCCGAATTGTTGCACACTCGAGTTCGTTCTCAGAATCTCAACGGATAACATCGCCCGATCTTCTACCCCGGCGCCCAATGCGGGATCATCAACCTCCACAGTCACATCCAGAACGCCATTATTTTGAGCATTCAGAACAGCGCCCGGTCGTAACATAAGATGGTTGTTATTGATCGAAAACAGCCCTGCATCATCTCCCACGATTCGAAGATTATTCTCGCCGATACCGTCGTCAAAAATCACAATCTCAGCGATAACGATTCCGTTAGACGTATCCACGTCCTCAACCAAAGTCGCAATGGGATTCTGGAACTGAATGTCAGGAGTGGAGTTAATCACATCTGGAATCAATTTGATGATCTTGTCGATTCCCGATCCAACATCGAGCCAATCCCCATCAAACTCATCAACCAACCGGTCGTTACCACTTCCACCATGAAGTTCGTCGTAACCGTTTTCGCCATTCAGGTAGTCACTACCATCGTTTCCATCGAGGATATCTCGACCGTCGCCACCATATAACTGATCACTGCCGTCTGCACCGATAAGATGATCGTTTCCATTATGCCCTCGAAGTACATCATGGCCACTGCCCCCGTGAAGTACATCATTTCCACCACGTCCCAGCAATCGGTCGTTTCCTTGATCTCCATAGAGGAAATCAGCCAGGCCGCCACCATAAAGCAAGTCATCGCCGAACCCTCCGTACGCCGTCGATGGCAGATCGGTATCATTGCGAAAAGAGTCGTCGCCATTCTCACCCTGAAAGTAGATGGATTTAATCCCGTTAAGATTAAAATCTCGCGACACTTCAACATTGCCTGTAGAAATGGACGCGCGAATGCGACCATTTCCGATCTCACTGATGACGGCAACGTCATTCTGGTCGGTCCCTTGCATCACTACCACGCCGGCTCCCGACAACGATAGTTGCGGAGTCAACATGCAACGGGATTCCAGACGTTCAGCAGCAAAGGAAGGTTCCAGACGCTGACGTTTTCGAGGAGTTTTCAGAAAGTATTGATGTACAAATTGAGGCAGCAGATGGAGGAGTCGAGTCATAATTAAAGAAAAACTGGCATCGAAATAATGCCAAAATGGTCAATATTAAATGAGGAGGAGTTAATTCAGACAGGCACCCTACCGACCAATCGGCGCGAGCATGGGAGCCTGACGTACTTAGATGTGAATCATGAAGAAGGAGATATTCGCAGAGTGGAACGGAATAGTAGGCAGTTCAGTTAGAGTCGCAAAGCGGGATTACCCTGAATTGTCCTACAAACGTGAATAGCGACTAGCAAACATAGGAGGACTATTCAAAGTACGTAACTGTAACGAATATTCCACAGTTTTACTGGACCAACTTCATTTTTATCCAAAAGTCCCCGCCAGAAGAAAGCTGTTTTTCCAACAGTAATTTAATTGCCACTTCCACCGATCGTCGGAAAGAGTAGGTGAATTCCACCGAGTGATCTCGCAGCGACTGCCGAGAAAAGTGGATCAAGGCCCCCGGAAATTTCTTTCGCATTGAAGACATTGTTGATTACCAGATCTTCGTCGTTCCAGTGATCGATGATGTTATCGGAGATGATGGCATTTCGAACCGAGAAATCATCGCCTCCGACGAGTAGGATCGCCGACTTACCAAGTGATCCGTAGACTTCATTCGCAATGATTTCAATTGAAGTCGTATCGCGAATATCAATTCCCCGATCCGCCGACCGACGTAGCACGTTATTAACAATCCTGACTAGATGAGCGCCCTTCACCTGGATACCAATTTTGACCCGATCTAATCCTTCCGCAACGCCGACTTCAATCAAGGTATTGTTCGTCACCAGAATATTACTGCTACGGATCGCTTCCAGAGCCAAACTGGGATTGGTCATGTTATTGTACCACGACTGAATCAGGATCCCGCTGGAGACCGTATTACTGATCTGGTTTCCATCGATCGTGGCATTTCGAACGCCGGTTAAGGCAATCCCTCGACCTTGCGATAATTCGTGAAGTGAACTGCGCCCAACTATGATGTTCTTTGAAATCGTCACGTTTGTAGGAGCAAGGTTATTGTTGATCGCGAACTCTGTTCCGGCATGAACGGCGATAGCATCATCGCCCACGTTTTCGAAGCGGTTATAAGAAATTAACAGATTTTCCAACGGGTACGATTTAAAATTGGGATCATCCTGCTGAACTAAAGGAAACGAAGTAATACCATCACGGCCCACATTCTTAATTGTGTTCCCCGTGAATGTCCCATTGATGATCCCAATATTGCTGATGGCGAACCCGCTGGTATTGCGAATCTCAACACGGGTCACTTTCACATTCTTGACTTTGCGAAAAAAGATACCATGAGTCACACCATGACTGGCAGGACCGTACGGATCGCCGTTGTCTCCGCCTTCTAAGGTGAAGTCTCGTAGTTCAATGTTCTCATCGCCACTGGCTTCGTTGGCCCGGTTTTTATTCCCCAGGTAAAACTCTCTTCCTTCTGCCTGATCTCGCCATTCGAATTTCAAAACAGTGTTTGCGCCTGCACCGGAGACAATCGTGTTCGAGGGAACCAGGAGAACGTTACTGATAAGATAGGTTCCAGGATTGAGATACAACTCGCCCCCTTCGGCAGCATCCAGCGCGGCCTGCACTGCGGCGGTGTCATCAGTGATTCCATCACCCACGGCACCAAAATCACGGACACGTAGAATCCCTCCGGTAGTACTGGATGACGAAGCAACGACTTCATTTGTACTTGTAACAGGTGCAACTTCGGTCGTCTGTTGGACTTCCGCACCTTTATCTAGAAGATCTTTACCGCTACTTGTAATGAGTTCATCAATGCCGGCCTGACCGAACAGTAAGTCGTCACCCAAACCACCATCAAGGTAGTCATTTCCGCTCCCCCCTTTAAGTACATCATGGTCATCACCACCAACAAGCCGATCGTCATCAGGTCCCCCGATCAGTAGATCATTACCAGATCCACCAACCATCAAGTCGTTTCCATTGTGTCCTTTCAGGACATCGTTCCCCGCATTACCAAATAGTTCATCATCCCCCCCTCGACCCAATAGCCGATCGTCTCCTGGTCCACCGTTCAATCGATCGAAATTGCTACCGCCATAGAGAATGTCGTTTCCGTTTTCGCCATGCGCAACGGATGGAAGAGAAGTGTCATTTCGGAAGGTATCATTCCCATCGCCACCGAAGAAAAGGATCGACTTCACCAGACCAGTGGGATAGCTACGAGAGATTTCGACTTCACCATCACTAATGGTTGCAGCAATGACACCCATTTCGTTCTCTTGAATATGGGCGATGTCGCGAGCATCAGTGCCTTCGACAATCAGGACACCCGCTCCCGCGAGTGACAACTGCGGGGTCAACATCTGCCGCGTCTCAAGTTGCTCCACGGCGAACCTGGTCGCCCGTGATTTTCGCCTGGGAGGTACTGGTTTAATACCACATCTTATTTGCTGAATTGAATTCTGGAGTAATCGACTGAGGCTTAATCGAAGTCCCATACAAAACCATCCCTGTTTTCGGCTGTTCTTTCGGATTTCCGGCTACGGAGTCCCTGCGTAACCAATTGAATAACTGTTCCTCTATCTAGTCGTCATTTCAGGAACAACTCGCCATTCCATTTTAATCCTCATAGCCGATTCAACCGGTCATAGCCTTCATAGTTGCTTTATTATGAAGGAGCCTCGACTCGTGATGATGCCCAGGACAGAGGCGAAACAACTGAGGCAGCCGTCGGCATAAGGTCAAGCTGAGTCGTAAATTACGGGCCGGTAACACTAGGTTGTCTGGGAGGTTTTTTAACAGAGGACATTCGATATCTAAACGAGAGAAGCGACGAATATATTTGCCATGTTTATTCGGCGATTTTTTTGTTTCTTGAATTCGCTTTTGCCGACGCGCACCTGTTTCACCGATTGCTTTGCAACCGAAGGTTTTGCTCTAGCTCCATCTGAGCGAGCGGTGTCTCTTTCGTTCGCGCCATAAGCATTGCGAACTGGGCGTTAGAAAATCATTTCCACGTCTGATTTCAGTCCGGTATTTCAGTCCGGTATTTCAGTCCGGTATTTCAGTCCGGTATTTCAGTCTCGTATTTTCATGCCGTAAATAGAAAAACGGAGACGGTTCATAGTAGAACCATCTCCGCCTCGCTTTCATGGACTGGAAGCGTAATCGAATTGTCGTTCGTCTCTCTTTGATTTACGAACCATCAATTTTCGAAGGCTTAGCCACTCCTTTCAGTTGTTTTACAAATTCCGGTTCCGAGAGAGAACCAGTTTAGAGGTGAGGTAGACCTGTTGATGATCTGGCAAGGTCTTCCTCACCTCCCGATGAAAAGATATCTGCCTAGTTGCAGCATCCGGTTTCGCAAGCGGGTTCCGGGCAGCAAGGGACACAGACAGTCACGGGCACTTTTTTGCAGACAGTGCGAGGAACACAACGAGTCACGGTGTAGCAGACTTCGCGAGGAACGCATTTAGTCACCGTTTTGTATGTTGTGCAAGCCACTTTCCGGCAGACGCAGTAAGGAACCTGACGGGTGCGAGTCTCTTTTTTCGTTTCGCAAACCGTGTAGGCAACTTTCTTCGTGCGGCATTCTTTATCCATCTCGCAGACAGTGTAAGGAACTTTCTTGGTGTGGCACTCTTCGACCATCTCACAGACAGTGTAAGGAACCTTTTTGGTCCGGCACTCTTTCACCATTTCACACACTGTGTAAGGAACTTTCTTAGTATGGCATTCCTCAACCATGGTGCAGACGGTGTAGGGAACCTTTTTCGTGCGGCACTCTTTGACCATTTCGCAAACCGTGTAAGGAACACGTTTGGTGCAGGTTTCTTTGACGTACTCGCAGACCGTGTAGGGAACTTTTTTAACTGTAGTGCAAGGAACTTTTTTGCAGACCGTGTAAGGTACTTTGCAATGTTTCACTTCTTTGACGTACTTGGTGCAGCAAACTTCTTTCTGGATCGTTTTGGGACACCAGACTTTTTTGCAGACCGTACGTGAAGGACACTGAACTTGTACCTTTTTCACACAACCTGGTTTGTAGACGCAACCGCAAGAGCACGGATCGTATTCCCAAGTGCCCGGTTCGCGAACGCATTTTTCGACCACGGGGCCAGGAATACATTCTGTAACGGTTTTCCATTCACCACAGCAAACATCAACCATCTTTTTCTCAACTACTGGTTTGCAGGTCGTATAGCAAACATCTTTGTAGCAAGTTTCCTGGACGGTTTTGTAAGTGGTGCAGGTAACGTCACGGTAACAGGTTTTGTGAACCGGTTTGCAGACCGTGTAGCAGACATCTTTATAGCAAGTTTTCTGAACCGGCTTGCAGACGGTGTAGGTCACATCTCGGTAGCAGGTTGTGTAAACCGGCTTCTGAGTTTTGCAGACCACGTCGCGGTAGCAGGTTTTGTAAGTTGGTTTGCAGACGGTGTAGTTCACATCACGGTAGCAGGTTTTGTAAACCGGCTTCTGAGTTTTGCAAACAACATCGCGGTAGCAGGTTTTGTAAACCGGCTTGCAGACCGTGTAATTTACATCTCGGTAGCAGGTTTTCTGCACCGGGACGCAGACCGTGTAACATTCATCACGGTACTTCGTCTCATATACGTTTTTGTAACAAGTTACGGGTACTTTCTCGCACACCTGATCGTATACAGTTTTTTTGCACGGAATTTCCTGCTTTTCCCAGACAGTTTCTTTCACTGTCTTGTAGCAAGTTTTCGTGCACGTTTTGGCTTCCGAATAATTTCCACAAGGGTTGCAGGCTTGTGGTGGGCAGCAGTTGTAGCTGGTGGCACCACAGTAACCCGCGAAGGCACTGCTACTGGCAAACAAAGCCAACAGAGCGCCGAACAGGCTAAGTTTTAAAGTTGTTTTCATTTTATTCTTCCTAAGGCTTCCAGTCCTGAACGAAGCGTCCATTCGATTCGCCACCAGTACTTGTCCTGACTGATTGACGAACGGTACAGTTTCTCTATCTTGCTTCGGCACTCGAAACCATGTAACTCAGCAAGAGACCCTGTTTCCCGTACACAACAGAACCAAAAAAGGCTTCCGGGACTGACCAGAATCTACAACCGTTACAGGCGGACCAGAACTACTTCGCGCGCGGCTATCTTTCTTCATCTCAATCCCTTTGCCAGTAAATCCGAGCCGGAGGCGATTTCGTTAAACGGGAGCGACAGAGGGGAGTTTCTGCCCGAAGCCAGCTGTGACTCGAACCGAAAAGTCTGACCTGCTATTCTGGAAAGGAACGCCTGCATGCGGAGCCCCCAGGGGTTCTTGATGGCCGGCAGTACGGACGAGCTTGGAACTTCAGAGATAACAGCCCAGACTGGTACTCGGTTTGGGAATTATCGAATCTGTAATACCCCCCTCGACTCAACTCTCAGGCGTTTCAGGTACTACATCCATTAGTGACAGAATGCGCAGCGATTTAGGGCAGCGCGATCACCATAACCATGAGAGAGGAATGACCACACGATGAAATTTGCCATCTGCCAGGAGCTTTTTGAAAACTGGGATTGGGATAAACAATGCAAAGTCATCGCCGACATTGGATACACGGGTATTGAAGCCGCCCCCTTCGCGTTAACTGATGATGTCACCACCGTTTCGGACGATCTACTAAAGCAATGCCGACAACAGGCGGAAGACTATGGGTTACAGATCATCGGCCTGCACTGGCTGCTGGCGAAAACAGAAGGGTATCACCTGACAACAGAGAACGCCGATGTCCGTAAGGCTACGGCGGACTATCTGGTTCAATTGGGAAGCATGTGTTCCAAGTTAGGGGGTGACTTAATGGTGCTGGGTTCTCCATTCCAGCGTAACCTGGAAGAAGGAGTCACTCGCGACGTCGCTTATCGGAACGCGGCGGAGGTTTTGAAGGCAGCCATGCCCCGCTTGGCAGACCAAGGGGTCCGAATTTGCATGGAACCGTTAACGACCAAAGAAACGGACTTCGTGAATACCTGCGCGGATGCCATGGAGTTGATCAACCTTGTTGGTGAACCCAACCTGGTACTTCATCAGGATGTCAAAGCGATGGTCGGCGCGGAAACAAAATCGTTACCTGAAATCATCCATGAGTTCGCCCCTCAGGTTGGTCACTTTCATGTAAACGATACCAACTTACTTGGACCAGGTATGGGTGAAACAGACTACCTTCCCATCTTCAAAGCGTTGCTTGAAACCGGCTACGACGGGTGGATTTCGGTAGAAGTGTTTGATTACAGCCCTGGAAGTGAAAAAATTGCGAGAGAAAGTTTTGACTTCATGCAGGACATATTGAAGCAACTTTCGAACTGAATTGATGACGTGATTATTCAACATGCTCGTAACGAAGAACGACTTCGTTACGAGTTTTTTCATGCTCGTATTTGAATATGCACATTGAACACTGTGTAACAAAACCCCTTGATTTGCAGCGTTTTATTATTGTCACTCGCAAAACGACATACACGTAAATGGAACTCGTTTTTAAAAAGCATTCTCATTTAAAACGTGTGATGACCATGAAGCTTGATCATTCTTTGCGATTACACGATGGCAATCGCTTCTTAACATGGATGTTCAGAACAAAAAATTGCGTGCCAGTTACAACAAAAATGGGTTGCACATTTCTTTGAATTGCTTAGTATGTTGCGCAGTGAATTGTATTGTTTGCGAAGACGGTACGTTGGTAGTTGAGAAAGAGATTCAGTAAGACGATTCAACTCATCTATTGAGTTTTTAAATCAACAAACCAATGTCTTCGAAAACATACAAGTTGTCTGTCAAGGTAGTCAGACAAAATGGATTTTCAATGAGTGTTTTGTTTCATGAACTCATGCCCGGTAAGCAATTGTGATGAAATGATTCACTTGGCTCTGTAAGGAGGTTTTACGGTGGCCAAAAAGAAAGCAACCAAAAAAGTTACTAAGAAAAAAGCTGTGAAGAAGAAAGCAGCCAAGAAAAAAGTAACTAAGAAAAAAGCCGTGAAGAAAAAATCGGCTAAGAAAAAAGTAGCTAAGAAAAAAGCGGCTAAAAAGAAAACCGTGAAGAAAAAAGCGGCCAAAAAGAAAGCCGTGAAAAAGAAAGCCGCGAAGAAAACTTCAAAGAAAACTGCGAAGAAAAAAGCTACCAAAAAGAAAAAACGCTAACGCTTTTTAATTCGTCCGACACAAGTGATACAACAAGTAAGAAGCGATCAGCCCCATTGGTTGATCGCTTCTTCTATTTCTGTAACTACTTATTTGTGAATATCTTAGGACGCGGAAGACGTCTTCGATTCTCAGGCGTGACCTTGGGCTTCGTCTTCCTGATCGAGTTCTTCAATCGCTTTGGCTGCGGCTTTCTGTTCGGCCTGCTTCTTACTGTTTCCCCAAGCGGGCTCGAAGACACGAGAGCCTATCACGGCTGAAATCTTGAAGCATTTCGCGTGATCCGGTCCCTGCTCGCCAGTCACCTTGTAGACCGGGGTCTCGCCCATCGACTTCTGCACACGCTGTTGCAGAACGCTTTTATAGTTGTGGCTCTGCTCCAGAACGGCCACCTTCTCTATTTCCACCTGCAATTCACTCATGATGAACTTCCGGGCGACTTCCATCCCCGAGTCGAGGTACAGACCCGCTATCAGCGACTCGATGACGCCTGCTTTGACCGATGGAGGGATACTTTCCTGCTGACTGAGCCCTTTACCGACCTGAATAAGATCATCGATCCCCGTTCGCTCACAAATCAGCGTGCAAGTATTGCGGCTAACCAGAACGGACTTGAATCGGGTCAATTCTCCTTCCAACTGGGTAGGAAATTGATCAAACAGGGCCTGGCAGACAACCAGCCCCAGGATGGCATCGCCTAAAAACTCCAATCGCTCGTTACTATCGAGTCGAGTTTTGGCTACAGATGTATGGGTAAGGCAGCGTTCCAGAAGCTCCCGATCCTTGAATTGATAATCCAGGATCTGCTCGCACTGCTCCATCGCTTTCCGGATCGATAAACTTGGGGATCCATCGGACATGAGATTGCACTTCAGTGGACAGCATCAACCGAGATTGTCTGGATTCAAGACGGCATCGGTTGATTTTGTGACGTGTGACTGAGAGAGCGTAGTACCGGGACGCAACGAGCGGAAGCAGACAGGAATGGGCGCGTCGCTGTCAGGACAGCGATAGAAATATCGCCCAACGTATTTTGTCTTATGAGTTCCGGCCCGATGTCAGCAGACAGCGAGCCCATCGTTACAACACAGGGGAGAGTCAGTCTTCAAAGCCTGTCGCTTACGCATTCCAAAAGACGGATTTGTCAGCCAGGTCAGACCTTGAAGTCTGGCTCTTCGCAGTCGGACAAATCTGTAAATTCAGGATTGTCGCAGACTGTGAATGGGATGGAAGAACAGGAATCCACTGCTTTCAATCAGCAAACGCCCTGTTTTACCCCGAGAACCACCCTTCCAGCGTAATTCTGCACCGCACGAATGTCAACGAGCAACCTCATCTCGCAACACCGAACCGAACCTGAAATCGGGCTATTCCGTGACGACCAAGGGAAGATTTCTGCTCAATTCACTCGGGGTAGTCGTCCCGTTCAGGTATCGAACCTCTAGAGGATCGTTCCCTCTCTTTTCAACATGGAGCCGTATCGTATAACCAACGCTAATTCCGGGCGGAATGTCAGGGACAGGCAACTCAAGTTTACCCGTTCCCTCTTTCAGGCTATCTGCCGCCGTCGTTGAAGACTGCGCTCCCCAACCCGATCGAATCAACCGGACGTGGCTGGGTAACTGCAACTCCAATTGACTGTTACGCAAAGTCTCCAAACCATGGTTTCGACAGACAATGGTCAATTCCGTCTCCTCACCGACCTGCAGTGCATCAAGTGGTTGTGCGAGATCGAGATCTAATGCCCCTTTCGGATGCTGCACGCTCAAATAGAGTCCGGTATCTGCTGAGGGGAAGTTGGCCGAAGTCGTGCGGACAGTCAGGCTGGTATTCTCACTCTCCTGTACTCCACGAAACGAAAATCTGACCGGGATCGTCTCACCCGGTTTCACTCGCGACAAAGCCAGGTTCAATTCCTGATCCTGTTGCTGCACAGCATTGGTACTATCGAGATATTTGAGAACAGGGTCGTATCTCAAATTAACGGAGACATCCTCGAGTTGTTGATCGGAAAGATTCTGAACAAGCAGGGTGAAGACAGCATTTGAATCGATAGAGATCTTCTCCGGCCCGAGAAGCTCTGTGCGAATCGTTTCCGGAATATAGGTAACACAGGCAGACTTCCAACTAAGTTCGTTCCGAGTCGCATTTACGAGACTGAAACGGACACAGTGATAACCGGTCTCCTCACTGAACAAGGTCAACGGGACTTTCAATTCTTCACCGGGATCGATGCGAGGGATAAAGCGAGTCATTTCCGCATCTTCCCGACTGGGAACAAACAGAGTCTTAGGGAACGCCGCCTTTAAGGTGACATCACGAAAGACCTCCGTAGATTGGTTTTCAATGAAGACCTCGAACAAGGTCCCGCCGCCGACCTGCATTTTTCCTTGATTGACCACTTTGATTTCGAGTTCGTCACGCAGAGATGACGAGTTGAACTCCAGCAACGGTCCCGCGTCACTACCGGAATTAGCCGAACCGGGATCCATTTTGAATGTCTCGACGTCGCTTTCCAATGGTTGCGAGTCTTGTCCCGAAGAAGGCTTGATCGCTGGAGAAGTCAGAAGTTCAACATCATTCAAGGGAGGGACTGACGTCTCTTCGAAAAGTTTATCCACCGGAGCCGGAGCTTTGATCGGTGGAAGTTCAAACGGAGTCGACCGCGCGAAGGGATCCTCAATGTTGTCTTCCCCAGCGTTATCCACCGGGGGAGCCTCAAAGGTTTCGTCCTCGTCGGGTTCGAATTTTTCTGATTCAATCAATTCCCCGAATGGTTGCAGTGCCTCGTCGACGGGTTGTTTCCTAAGTAGAAACTCCAAGTCGTCATTCGCGGGCGACGGCTCTTCGTCACCAAACAGAATATCCTCAGAAGGGGCGCCCAATACGGGATCTATAGGAGCGGGAGGAGCCGTTTTTTTATAGGTCTGCTCCTGACCGTTCGATTGCGGAGCAGGGGGTAAGCTATCGATGTTTGCTGGGTTTTCGGTCGGCTCTTTGTAAGTTCGAGGACGTTCCTGAATTCCGGGAGTAAGCGGAGGTACCACTGCCGGTTGCGTTGGACTGAGTGGCTGCGGTCGAAGGAGGGGAGCTGCCGGAGAACCGGGAGCAGGTGCCCCCACCCGAGGAACTTGATTTCGAGGATTCACAGGAGGTGAGTACTGCCGCTGAGGAATACTTTGCTGCGGAGCCCCACGAAAGAAACCTCCTCCCGGCCGGTACGGAGTGGAACGACCAGGGGCGGGAGGGTAAAAGGATTGCCGGGGAATCTGCTGCGGAGCCGGAGCAACCGATTGAGGCGCCGAATAAAACTGCGAATTCGGAACGCCGCCATTCGGATACGCCTGATTCTGTACTGCGGCCGGGCGCGAAAACATCGACACGCAACCGGACAACGAAACGACGATACCGAGGGCTAACCACGGGATGCAGGCGCGTCCTTTGGAGTTGTGAAGAGTTAGATTGTTTCGCAAGAATGTCATATTGGGAACCAAATAAATGGATTTGTATTCGTCCCAAGTCTATCACCAAAAAACACTTTGCCTAGGGGGTGATTTGTAAGTTTTACAACAGTGAATATAAGGAATTACAAACGGTTAACCCCGTTCTTCCTGTTAGTAAAACAGAACAAGTCTGCCACTCTGGCTAATGCGAATTGATGAATCTCCTGTCATAGGAGGTCGAACAGAGCATCCTTGCTGATGAGCCGGTAAAATGAATTGAGTATGACTGACGCGCATAAAAAAAGTTGACCGCGAAAGTAAACTCTCACGGTCAACTGGAGTACAACTATCATGCCAATTATGAGTTCGCCAAATTGAACCATCGACTGGCTTCAGTCTTCTGGTCGACTTCCGTCTCCACTCATTTTGACAATTTTCGGATCGAATCGAGCGATCGTCTCGACCAGATCCTCCTGAGCAGCCATTACCTCACGGATATCCTTGTAAACACCGGGAACTTCATCTGCTCCTGCGGACAATACGTCAATTCCTCGATCTCGAAGCGTATTACGCACCGACTTGAAGTTATACTTATCTTTCGCTTTCCTCCGCGACATTCGACGTCCTGCTCCATGCGATGCCGAATGCAGGCTATCTACATTTCCTTTCCCGCGGACGACGAAAGCTGGGTCAGCCATTGATCCCGGGATCACTCCCAGCACACCCGGTCCAGCAGGCGTTGCTCCCTTGCGGTGAACAACGACTTCTTTTCCATGATGCTCTTCAATCCAGGCAAAGTTATGATGGTTCTCTACCGTCGCGATCGACTCAGCTCCGAGAAGCCTCGAAACCTGACGATGGATCACGGCATGGTTGGCGGCGGCGTATTCCCCCATCAGGTTCATTGCCGCCCAGTATTCCTGACCCGCTTCCGAGTCGAGGTCCAACCAGGCCAACCGCCCAAACTTTTCCCCTCCAATGGGCATGTTTGCTCGGGCGATAGAGGAGTACGTATTGCACACGGCTGCTCCCGCTCCCCGGCTACCGCTATGCGATAGCAGAGACAGATACGTACCCGGATCCAATCCGAGATCCTCATCACGAACGTCAATCGTCAGGATTCCGAACTCAACGAAATGGTTTCCGGATCCAGACGTGCCCAGTTGTTTCCACGCGGTATCCTTTCTTTCTCGCGTAATTCGGGTCACAGCCCAATCCTGATCCATGACTTCGTGTTGCTGCTTCCGCTGATACGCAGCGCCCACACCAAATCGAGTTCCCTTTTCCAAGGCTGTCTTACAAGCGTCCCGTGCGGTATCCAGCGTTTCGACTGGCAGATCGAAAACGGACAACTTCATGCGGCAGGCGATATCGACACCGACGGCGTAAGGAATCACCGCATTTTCACACGCGAGAACTCCGCCGATCGGTAACCCGTACCCTACATGTGCATCGGGCATCAGAGCTGCACCGAAAGCCATTGGCAATGCACACGCATCGCGCATCTGCTGATGAGCCTGGTCATCGATCTCAACCTTATCACCCCAAATCGATTGGAACTTTCTCAACGGGCACATGGTCGCGTAAGGAAACCATTTCCACCGCGAGAACAGCGTACAGCTCGTCTTTCAGATAGTTATCCGGGTTGGCGACAAGGTCTGCGATGGTCTGTTTGATGTCCTTACCACGGGCGTTCTCTAACCGAACTACATCCTGAATCAGGGCCATAGCCTTCTTCACACATCGTTCGGGGACGCCGATTTTCAGTAACTGTCGCTTGTTCATTGCTGGTTTCGCCCGGTTGGTTCTCCCGGTCCGACTCCTTCATTTCAATCTGTAATAAAACATTCACTTGTGATTATCAGAGTGGGGACACATCAGGGGAACCCGGGTTCACTGGTATTTCGTCCAGAAAAACGGTCTGGACCTATTCGACTGTTTTTGTAAAACTCCCCGCCTGCTGGAGTGTGCGGGCTGACCTGCGCGCCTGTCAGGAATCGGGATTTACTCTCTCTCGGTGCCGATTCCATGACCAAATATCGAAATGGACTGAAAACTCGTTCAAGGATTGAACGGCACGATGAATAGCCTCTCAATAGTCGTCCCCATCTATAACGAAGTCGAAAACATTCCTCGACTTTATGCCGCTCTGGCTCCTGTTCTGAAAGAGATGAACCGGGAGTACGAGGTGCTGCTCGTTGATGATGGTTCTACGGATGGTTCAAAAGCGGAACTTGATAAACTGGCTCAGCTGGATGAGAGAATCAAAGTCGTGGAGTTCCGGAATAATTTCGGACAAACTGCCGCCATGGCCGCCGGTCTTAACCACGCATCGGGCGATATCCTGATCACCATGGACGGCGATCTCCAGAATGATCCCACCGACATTCCGATGATGGTGGCTAAAATCGAAGAAGGATACGATCTTGTCCACGGCTGGCGCAAGAACCGTCAGGACACCTACATCAACCGGAAGCTTCCTTCCAAACTGGCCAACTGGCTGATTTCCAAAACCACTGGATTTCCAGTTAATGACATAGGCTGTACTCTCAAAGCGATTCGCCGCGAAGTCGCTCAGGAACTGGAATTGTTCGGCGACATGCACCGATTCATTCCGATTCTGGCATACTGGCGCGGGGCAAAATGCGCCGAAGTCGTCACGAAACACCATCCTCGACGATATGGCGAAACCAAATACGGTATCTCGCGCACTTTCAAAGTGCTGCTCGATTTGATCACCGTAAAATACATGATTCAATACCTGGTCAGTCCGATGCGGTTGTTTGGATCAATGGGACTCCTCTCCGGTGGACTCGCCGCCTTGGCAGGTGCGGCCACAGTAGCCATGAAAGTCATCTCAGGTGTTGACATGACGGGGAACCCGTTGTTGTTACTCACTGTCTTTTCAGTAATGGTCGGCATCCAGTTTTTCGTTCTGGGCATGATAGGAGAACTGGGTACAAGAATCTATTTTGAAGTTCGCAGAACGCAACCTTATGCGATCCGCCACCTGAAGAACTTCGACATCCAACAGAAATTTCCTCGAGCTTACGACGAAAGTCGCGCTGCCTGAACCTACTCACAGGATATGGCCTTCGATTACTAACCCTTGAATGATTCAAGATGACTGCTGAACGCCACGCTGACTTAACATCATCGTCCCTCCCTTTCTACCGCAAGTTGTCGGTACAGGCGGGCGCGCTATTTCTTATCGGCACTTTCGTTCTGTTCTACAATCTGGCTGGATATCGCACCTTCTCTTCACACGAAGGTTTTGCGGTTGTCCCCGCCCAGGAAATGCTTGAGTCCGGGAACTATGTGGTTCCCTACTACGCAGGCGTTCCTCGACTGAAAAAACCTCCCTTGGTCTACTGGGTTCTGTCCGCTTCGGCCACGATCTTTGGAGACCTCAATGAATGGACGGCTCGGTTCCCGCAGGCGATAGCCACATTGCTACTGGCAGGATTAATGTTCCACTGGGGTTCACAGTGGTACGGACGTAAGGTGGGCATTGCTGCCGCTTTCATCCAGTTAACGGCGATTTACGTCCTCGATTTTGGACGCAAGGCAGAAATCGACATGACACTCTGCCTGCTGACCACGTCCGCCATGTATCTGATTGCGACCTCAAAGCCTCACGCAACCTACAGGGATTCCTTCCTTCGCATTACAGCAATCTATGCCCTTCTCTCAATAAGTTGGTTAGGTAAATTTCATTATGGTCCCGTGATGGTGATTGCCCCCACGGTCCTCTTCTTCCTTGTTCAAAAACGGTACCGCGACTTTCTTAAAATTCTGAATCCGGTCGGAATTTTGATAGCTGCAGCAGCGATTTGCCTATGGCCCTACCTTGTCCTGCAACAATATCCAGAAGCATGGGATGTCTGGATGAGTGAAACTGCCGGTCGCGCTGTCGGAGAACTGGGCAGGGAACCCATCTGGTACTACGTCCCCCACATACTGACTTCCATGCTTCCCTGGTCCCTATTTGTCATCGCCGCTTTAGTCCCCAGTTGGAAGAAAGCGTGGATGGAAAAAAATGCGAACGAACGATTCCTCTGGATCTGGTTTATCGTGCAAGTAGTGATCATGAGTTCGCAGGCCAACAAACACAAACATTATCTGATGTCGTTGCTTCCTCTTCTCTCCTTGATGGCGGGAACCCAATTGGTACGAATGGAATCCTACCTACCGCCTGTCGGTCGGTTTTTCACTCGTTGGCGAGCCGCAGCATTCGCTGTGGTAGTGGCGACGGGCACCTATTATATGATCGATCACAAATGGCCATGGATGCGAACCTCGGCAGCTCTGCTGGGTTTCACCCTCGCGAGTGGCTTCCTGATCTCACGCTGGCTGACTAATCGTGGTAAAATACAAGCGTCGGTGACGGCCATCGTGTTGATGGGTCTGGCCGCTTATCTGATTGCGAATTCACAGATCATTCCAGGGCGAGATCACCGAGCTTCAGCCGCACGTTTTGCGAATGAAATGCGCCGGGAACTTGGTCCTCAACCCGAAATCACGACGTATAACATGAACGAATGGCATTCATTCATGTTCTACCTTGGCAATCAGGTACAACGTTTAGAAAGCCCTGACTCGGTCAACCAATACATCAGAAACCACGGTAGCGCCGACATGTTGGCATTTGAAACCGACCTGGAGGAACTCACTCAGGTTGCCCAGTATGATGAGATCCGCGAAATGACCTGGTTTGCCGAAGAACCTGCCCCTAGACATCCCCGATTGGTCTGGATTCGCTTAACATCTCCGGCAGATACGACAAATCAGGTCGCTCAACTGGTCGATCACTAACCATCGGCCCCGCTCCCTGCCTATAATCTGGCCAGAGCGACCCTTCTGGCATAGGCCCCCGATACCCTAAGGGTTGATGCGGGCCAGTCTGGACCAAATCATGGTCGGCTGGGAACTCGTTCCAAATTCATAAACACACCCTACTTTAAAAAAGATAAAGAGCGGACTGATGAAAGAAAGCTGGATTGCCGATCGAATGCACAAAATTGATGCCTCGGGAATCCGCAAGGTATTCGACCTGGCTGCCAATATGAAGAACCCGGTGAATCTGAGTATTGGCCAACCCCACTTTGATACGCCTCAACCCATTAAAGAGGCCCTTTACAAAGCGGTCGACGAGGGAAAAAACGCTTACAGTCAGACACAGGGAATCGCTCCGCTATTGCAACGACTGCAATCAGACGTGGACGCGACCTACGGACATGAAAACCGGAAAGCGTTCGTTAGTAGCGGCACGAGTGGGGCGTTGATGCTCGCAATTTCAGCTCTGGTCAATCCGGGCGAAGAGGTCATCATTTTCGATCCCTTCTTCGTCATGTATAAACACTTGGTCTCGCTGGCGGGTGGAGTCCCCGTGCTGGTGAGTACCTACCCCGATTTCAAAGTCGATGTCGCTAAGGTCGAAGCGGCGATCACTGACAAAACCAAACTCATAATCTGTAACTCCCCCGCTAATCCAACAGGGCAGGTGGGTCAACCGGTCGAGATGGAAGCCCTGGCGAAACTGGCGAAAGAAAAAGAGATCGTCCTGATCAGCGACGAGATTTATCGCTCATTCTGTTACGACAGCGAGTTCTGCAGCCCCACAACATGGAATGAAGATACCATCGTCATTGATGGATTCAGTAAATCGCATTCGATGACGGGGTGGCGGCTCGGTTTTGTCCACGGCCCTCAGGAAGTCGTGCAGCAGATGATTAAGCTGCAACAGTTCACCTTCGTCTGTGCTCCGCACCCGGTGCAATGGGCAGGTCTGTCGGCTCTCGACTACGATATTTCGTCCTACGTGGGGGAATATAAAGAAAAGCGGGATTTCATGCTTCAGGAACTGGGGGACGATTTCGACATCCGCGGTGCCGACGGAGCTTTTTACCTGTTTGTGAAAGCTCCCTGGGGCAGCGGGACCGATTTCACGAAGAAAGCGATTGAAAACAACCTGCTGATTATCCCCGGAAACGTCTTCAGTTCACAGGATACTCACTTCCGCATCTCCTACGCTGCCGAGCAGAAAACGCTCGAGCGGGGAGTCGAAATTCTCAAGAAACTGATTCGGGAAGGGTAAATTGGGCCTCAAACCCTCCCTCAGCCCTCAAATTTGGCACTTCCAGAGAGGAATTGAGGAGGAAGGGGACTTTTTCACCCTCGATATGAATTGAAGCGGTTCCCGTCATTAGATATCCTGTACCATTCGCCGAAAAAGATGGTCCATGCCGACGACATGGACTTGTGTATACAAACTACCTTGGCGACCCGATCCATTCAGGTCGCCGTGAGTTCAAACTCAATTTCAGGAGAGAGAAGGAAAAGTAGTGGTCAAGTTACGATTGCGAGACAATGAGTCTGTTCAGGATGCCGTAAAACGATTCCGTAAACTGGTTGAGCATGCTGGTGTTAAAAAAGAGATGCGTCGTCGAGAGTATTACGAAAAACCCTCCGACGCCCGCCGCCGTACTCGCCTGCGTGCTGTACGTCGCGCACGTCTCAGCAATATGCTGAACGCGAAGTAATCGAGTTTCGCTCGGGAGCGACTTATTCCCTTGAGCAACAGCGATTGCAATAGCCGTCAAATCAGAAATGAGCGCCATCTATGGTGCTCATTTTTGCTGCGCGGTAAGATTATTACGTCCCAAACTTGGTTAAATGAACGAAGAATGCGGACACTCTTCCCGTCATGATCCTGTTTTGAATTGATGGATACGATGGCTGCTCAACTTGGAAAAATCATCCTCGGTTCTCGCTCTCCCCGTCGCGCGGAACTTTTGCAATTGCTTATCCCTGCGGAACAGATTGAAATCCTGACTCCGGCCAATTCGGTTGAATCTGGATTTCAAGATGCTCATACCTGGCGTGAGATCGAACGACTCGTCTCAGAAATCGCCCGCACAAAAAACGACGACGTCATACAGCAGTTGGAAGATGCCGGACGAACCGACTACCAGGCAGTGTTAACAGCGGACACCGTCATCGTCTGTTTGGAACCTCGACAAGTTGACGATAAAGTCGCGACACTCCATGTACTGGGACAACCTCATGAAGAGGGTGATTGGCAGTCCGAGGTCCGTCGCTGGTTCAAGCAGTATTACTTTGGTCGCGACCACTGGGCAGTAACGGCACTCTGCCTGATCGATTCCACCGGCTGGTTGCATGAGTCAGTCGTTCGTACTACTGTCACTTTTCGACGAGCTGACCTCAAACTGCTCGACTGGTACCTCTCGACTAAAGAGCCATTGGGTAAGGCCGGGGGCTACGCGATTCAGGAAGCAGGGTCGATGTTTGTCGAATCTATTGAAGGAAGCCTGACGAACGTCGTTGGTTTACCGTTGGAGAGCTTAAACAAACTGCTGAAAGATTGTGAAATCGATACAGCGATGTCGAAGTCGTAACCTATTCCAACGTTGGTTGGAGCCAGCCCATCAAACCAGGATCTCAGAGAAGAGTCATAATTAAAGGAATGTAATGAAGGTCTGTTTGCTAACTGATACCTTCTTTCCCAATGTAGGTGGGGCTGAGATGGTGCTGGATCATCTGGCGCGGGAACTGGTCGAACGGGGCGCTGATGTCGTCGTGCTCGCTCCCAAATCACGCAATGCCCATGAAGACCAATATCCTTATCAGGTGGAACGCTACCGCAAACCTTTCTCCAAACACTGGGGATTACGTTTGTTCTTGCCGAAGTTGATGCTTCTCCATCGTCGCTATCAGTTCGATGTGATTCACTGCCATGCCGCTTACCCCCAAGCGTATGTCGCCCGAACGTTTTCTCAGATCACCGGTGTTCCCGTCGTCGTCCGTCCCCACGGTTCCGATATTCTTCCCGGCGAACGGATGCGCAAACACCCTCGTATTGAAGAGCGAATCCGACGAACTCTGCAATCGGTCGATGCCATCATCGCTCAAGGCGATTTCCTTCGCGACGAAATTGCGGCGCTCGATGTTCCGCTGGAGAAGATACACGTCATCCATAACGGAGTCTCACTGCAAACCTTCGCTACGGGAGAACCTTATATTCATCCGCGACCGTATTGCCTCAGCTTGGGGAATCTCTCTCATCGGAAAGGATTCGATGTCCTGATTCGTGCGTTTGCAAAAGTCGATTCCACGAAAATCGATTTACTCATCGGGGGAACGGGTCCAGAGGAAGAAGATCTAAAGTTACTCATCACAGAACTCGGTCAGCAGGATCGAATTCATCTGGTGGGCCATGTCAGCGGTCAGGAGAAGGTAAACCTGTATCGTTCGGCGGAATTCTTTGTCTGCCCCTCTCGCCGAGAACCTTTTGCGAATGTGATTCTCGAAGCGCTCGCCTCCGGGTTGCCTATCGTCGCCACTGCCGTCGGGGGAAACAGTCAACTTGTTCGGCAAGATGAACACGGTCTGCTCTCTTCTTCGGAAGACGTCGATGCGCTCGCGGAAAATCTGAGACGCTGCATTGAGGAACCAGACCGGCTTGCCCGGTACCGAGCAGCTGTTTCCGATTTCGTCTCCCAATTCGACTGGCCCCTCGTAGCTGGACGTTATCGAGCTTTATACGAACAGGTAATTTCTGCTCGCCCAAGCCCTTCCCATTAACGCCAATCGAACCTGCGGATATTGATATTTTGATATTGATATTGAGACTTTGTTAAGAAGTTGTACCGTTTCAGCGAAATCTGGTAAATTCGGCTTCAAGTCATTCAGTGGGACCCGTTAAACTTCGAATACCTAATACGGGAAACGCGACGGATCTCGCCCTCCCAGAAGAATTGACGATCTCTGTCTATTCATTCTCTGTCTATCATTGCCAAATACCTCAAAGTGATCTTCCAGGAAGGAACTTCACCCTGATGTCCTCGAATTCGAAACCAGCTCAGACGATTCCTGAGAAACAAACCTGGACTCAACACTACTTCTCCCGCAAACGACTGATCATCTTTGGTTCGATTCTTGTCTTGATCGCCGGTGGCGTCATCTGGGACGAGTGTTTTAAATATCAGTATTTCGCCAAGCGGTTTGGAACAGTCGTTCCCGGCGAACTCTATCGTAGCGGACAAATTTCTGACGCCATGTTCACTCCCACCGTCAAAAAGTACGACATTAAGGTCGTGATCGATTTGACCGGCTATGATTATACTGACCCGTACCAGGTGAACGAGGTAGAAGCTTCCAAGGAACTTGGCGTTGAGCATTGCCGTATGAGGCTTGATGGTGACGGACGAGGCGATATCCAGCATTACGCGGATGCGATCGAGAAAATCATCGAAAGCCAGCAGAATAACGAGCCGGTTCTCATTCACTGTGCCGCGGGGGCCCACCGAACAGGGGGCATTGTTGCTTGCTACCGCATGCTGTTTGAAGAGATGTCCGCCGATGAAGCTTACGCAGAAATGTGCAGCTACGGTCTAGGCGGAGGCATTGAAGGTCGACTACCAACTTACATCAATGAGCACATCGAAGAGTTGGCCGTCGAACTTCATGGACGGGGAATCCTGAAAACGATGCCTGCGACTCTTCCTCAAATCGGTAAGGATCCACTTACCATTCAAGAAAAGCAGGAACACGCTGAAAATGATTCGAGTCGCTCAACGGCATCAATCTAATTATTGACCGAGCTCATTACGAATTACTCGATGATTTTCATACCCGTCTTCTCATCAGGTATGGCATGCAGAAGATGGCCTTCGTGCATTTTTTCAGCGTTTCGTGAACCGCGTGCGATGTAGAACTGGTTATTTCCTAAACCAAGAATACCGTAGCCACACTGGAAATCGTAACGGCCCACCATTTCCAACTCGTCATTCACTTTCAATAGTTGGTCTCCATAACAGGCGAACCACCAGTGCCCTTCGGCATAGTCCGCGCCTTGGATACCCAGCAGTGTCCAGCCGCTTTCCAATTCGTGCTTCTTGACGAAGTTAAACTCTTCATCGTATTCGTAGAGATAGTTCACAGGCACATCCGTTGGTAATCCGCCCACGATCAAAAATCGTCCATCATGATAGGCCATTCCACCAGCTCCGTGGAACACTTCCTGGACTTCGTGGCGAGCCACTTCCTTCAAACTGTCGGCGTCGTACACGTAAACCCAATTGTCTGAGTTACCTTCAGGGTCGTTAAATTTCCCTCGATTCACTGCGACGTACACCTTGCCGTCTGCATAACAGCAATCTCCATGGTGGCTATCGGCTGGGACTTCCTTGATCAGCTTTCCGGTGAGATCAGTTTTCACCATCTTGGTCGTAAAGCTCCAGAACAGGTGCTCGTTCTCATCGAGGCAGAATCCCTGCAAATGGCCAGGGTACCCACCTTCGCATTGCACCTTGGCCTGGATTTTATCCATCGGCAATGTCACCTGCTGGGCGAAGGCGGCATTATCCAATGCTCCGAAAAGAAGACCGGCCATCAGGCAGATGGTTAATCGAGTTGCTTTAATCTGATTGTTTTTGAGGAGGGTTGAAAAACGCATTTAGGGATCCCACTGTTTAAAAATCGAATTGGACACTTTGAATTTATTCTCCCCGGCCTATCCAACCCCCTGCAACCGAAGAGCGTCTATTTACGGAAAGTTCACAAAAATCAAACAACATAGGACGGCACTTTACGACAGCCAAAAGAAAAGGCTTCCGAGTGTTTTGAACACCTGGAAGCCTTTTTCAGCGTTGGCCACTCACCTCTGTAAGATCACCACACTCTATTTAAATTGGTTTCGCACGGCAGAATCGAGAATTTCTGCATCGAGATCGACAGCAATGATTTTGCCTTCCCGGTCAATCAGATACGTAGAAGGAAATGCTTCTACCAGGTACCGTTCGAGAGTCGCCTGCTCGTCTGAATTGGACATGGCCAATTTCCAGGGAAGTTCGTACTGTTCCTGGAACTGATCTACCTGATCCTGAGACTGGTCAGCAGAGATACCGACGATTTCAAAACCCTGATCTTTGAATTCGGCGTAGGTTTCTTTCATCTTGGGGAACTGACGAATACAGGGACCACAGAAGGTTCCCCAGAAATCGACGAGAACCACTTTGCCTTTGAAGTCTTCCAGTTTCACGGGATTGTCTTCGAAGTCGGTGATGGAGAGTTCGGGAGCCGGTTTATTGACGAGATCGAGTTTGTTAATGACGGTTTCGCATTTGCGATCAAAGCTTGGATGCAGTGGCAATACCTCTCGCATCACGATCAGAACTTTACGTGCCAATTCGGGCTGCCCGGCCACTTGAGCTTCGTCTGCGAGTTCCAAACCGCAGTTCCCGGCTGAATTCGGATCCTGCTTAGATTGATAGCGAGCCAACGTCATAAACTTATCGACAGCCTCTTCAATCTTTCCCTGGTCAACCAGATTCTCAATTACGATGCAGGCCGCTTTGGCTTCTGCAAGTTTTTGACCACTTTCCAGATATTTCTCTGCCAGAGGTAATACTTCGGCTGTCCTGTCGTAAGCCCCTGCTAGTCGAAAGACAATGCTGTAGGCTTCTTCGACATTTTCACCTTCGGGGTTCTGTTCGATGTATCCGATGACCGCGTTCATCTTGGCCACGTCCTGCTCGATGAGAATCTCTTCCAGTGATTGCGCCTGAGTTGGAGCAGCCATCAGACCTTGAGAGAGAGCGGCGACACAAAACATTAGAGACAGTTTTATCAGCGAAGATTTGCAGGCAGGTTTGTATTTCGTCATTAATGGCCTCTTGGCGGGTAGGAAAGCGTGGTAGGAACTCACGAAGGAGGGACTTAGGTTGGAGACAGAATAGCATGAAGAGGGTCGTATGCATCCGCCCCTCATTCTATACGTCAAAGCCCAGTGAAATCTAAGAAAAATCATATTTAAATGTACACATGAACAATCAAGGCAAGTTAAGACCTTGTTTCAGGTACTCTTTATTATAGAACGGGACTGATTCTGCCAGAAGGTCAGTTGGTATTGAACCTCGCTATAGCGGCGATTTCGTCAAGAAGATTCGCGAAAACAGATCGTAGATCACAGTACAAATGGTATTTGTTTCCCTGACTCTAACGCAGTACAATACCTAACAGATCAGAAACAAACTGTCCTGAAATTTAGCGGACATTTCCGCTGAACAATTCACCGTTCAGTGTCATCGATGATCGTTTCCACCTCGCCGGACATTCTGTTCGTTCCGATCACCGGACTGGTACTCTCTTTACCGGATGCAATTCATGGCCGAACATCAACCCGATCCACTCAATTCGGATGACCTTACTACCCGAGCTGCCGAGGGTACCCACGGGTCGCAGAATCGCTGGTTTCGTCCGAAGGAGTTGCCGTCCTGGGCGATCAGCCTGGCGATTCATGCACTCGTACTACTGGCCCTGGCCCGGATTTCGTACAACCAGCAACTGAGAGCTAACTTGCTTCCATTCGTCTCGACCACTGAATTCGATGACTGGCAACCCGATCAGCTCGAAGTCGACAATCTTGAAATTGTCGATATGGGTAACGACAGTTCAATGGAATCGCAGGGAGAATCAGCGCTCGCGGCGATCACACCTGCGGAGCAAACTCAGGATTCGGTCGAACAGGATCTCACGACAGCAGTTCAGATTGAAATTGATGTCCCTGTCTACGAACAGATCGCCAGCCTGCAGGAAGCGGAGCTAGTTGAAAAAGTTGATATCCGCGGGACCTCGGAACGGGCGGGCGGTGTCGATGGGGCGATTGATCGCCTGACTTTGGAAGTAGCCAGTTCACTCAGGCAGGAGAAAACGCTTGTAGTCTGGCTGTTGGACGCGTCACTTTCTCTGAAAGAACGTCGAAATGCGATCGCCAACCGCATTGAGAATGTTTATGAAGAACTGGGCGTAATGAAACTGGGCGCGGAAGACTCGTTGTTAACAGGCGTCGTCAGCTTTGGTGAGAAGACTCATTTCCTGACTGAGAAACCGGTTGAACAAGCGGCTGATGCTGTAAAAGCGATTCACGAGGTAAAACCGGACGAGTCGGGAGAAGAAAAAGTCTTTGCCGCCGTCAGTGCCGTGGTGGAAAAATGGAAACCCTACCGCACCAAACAACGCCGCAACTTTATCATTATCATAGTGACGGACGAACGAGGAGACGATCACGAACAAGTTGATAAAGTCACTTATGATTTGAGTCGCCTTGGTGTGCGCGTTTATTGCCTGGGCAACTCGGCCGTGTTTGGAAGACGAGTAGGGTATCAACCGTATCAGCTTGAGGATGGCAGTTTTCGTAATCTCCCCGTGGATCAAGGGCCTGAATCCGCGTTTCCCGAGCGACTGGGGCTCGCCTTCTGGGGTGGAGATAACGGTTTGAATTCGTTTTCGTCTGGTTTTGGACCTTATGCGTTAACGCGCCTCTGTTCGGAAACAGGGGGAATTTATTTCATCGCCGCCGAACAACCCGGTCCTAAATTTGATTCGAATCTGATGCGAAGTTACATGCCCGACTACAAGTCGTTTGCAGATTATCAGGAGAGTGTCCGCAAAAACCCGGCCGTAACGGCCTTGATTAAAGCGTCACTGAATACCTCAAACCGGGAGACTCCCAGTCCCCAGATGGTTTTTCGCGCGGATCGACTGGAGCGACTGAAACAGGAAATTGACGAAGCCCAGAAGCCTTTCGCTGATTTTGTTTACCATCTTGAGAACGAAGTATTGAAACCACTCTCTGACGGAGAATCGGGACGCGAACAGATCGTCACTCCTCGTTGGCAGGCTGGATACGATTTGGCCATGGGGCGTGCCCTCGCTAGTTGGGTACGGACATTCGGGTACAACAAAATGCTGGCCCAGATGAAGGTTTCTCCTCTGGAATTCACCCGGGAAAACAACAATATGTGGCGTTTACTTCCTGCCGAAGAGAGTGACGCGGGTGGACAGGTGAAAAAATACACCGAACTGGCCCGCGCTTATCTGAATCGCGTGATTAGTGAACACCCCGATACTCCCTGGGCTGTACTGGCCGTTAAAGAACTGGAATCTCCATTAGGGTGGGAATGGAAAGACGGGTTCAATCCGAACTTCGTTGAACAACCTCAACAAATGCAGCAGCAACCGATGCTCTTGCTAGAGGAAGAACGTCGACGGCAGATGCAACGTCGACAACAGCCACAACCGAAGCCGGTGAAGATTCCCAAGCTTTAATATCTCTGCTTGCCTGAGAGATCACTCGATCTCAGATTCCGCTGGCGTCCTTGCCGCAATTCGATTGGCGATAAAAGTATCGATGAATAATTGAGATCCATGGAACAGGAGCATGGGGAAAACAACGAACGGAATTCCTTGGCCGGGTCCCAGATAATCGGGATTACCAAACATGGCTGGATCCGTTGCAATCAGCAGCCCAATCGGTAGCGTCTTCTGGCTACCGGCAAACAGCATCGCAATTCGATCACGTCGTTTAAAGTCGAACCATTTGCCCGCCTGCCAGGCGAGAAACATCCCAAACAGATGGAGCGCTATACCGGAGAGGGTCACTAGCGCGATGGCCGAAAAACCGGGAGCATCACCCGCCGTTTGAACGTTCAAACCACCCCGAGCAGAAGCCGCGAAAATGAGAACCAGAATGCAAAGCTGGGCGACCACTCCCAGCGGAGTTTTATAGCGATCTGCGAACCGGGCTGCGGGAGCGATCAAACGGGTCAGCTGCCCGAGTGTGACGGGAATTAAAACGGAGTACACCAGCCTCCACACCATCTCTCTCGTATCGAGGCTAACGCCATCTCCCAAGGCACGCGTCAACCAGAATGGAGTGACGATAAAACAGATACCATTGGTCAGGATTGTCACGAGCAACGATACAGCGTCGTTGCCTCCCGCTTTACGGGTCCAGACTGAAGCGGCGGCCATGGTACAGGGAGTACTGGCAGCGATCATCAACCCGATTTGAAAATCGATGCCCATCTGCATCGACATCAACATCATTCCCAAAATCGGAATGGCGATATAGTTCGTACACGAGGAAAGCAGCACGGGGCCTGGATAACGGAACGAATCATACAAGAGTCGACTGTTCAGACTGAACGCCATCAGAAACAGGACGATTTGCGTCAGGTTTTTAGGTTTCAGAAGTTCTGTAACCTGATTGACCTCTTCTTCCGACGAATGATATCCCCACCACAAACCTGCAGAGATAAATATCGTCAGACCAAATAAGAACCACTGTTTCTGAATATATTGCAGCATATAATCGCCATAGACCGAAAATTTGAGCCCTCCCATCCACGGCACACACTGGTGGTGCACGTAATAGCTGGGGCAGCTATCCGGAAAGGCACGTCCCGACAGGTCCAAAGTTGGACATGAGTTCGTGGGACATGCAGGGGCACTTTCCTGACATTGGAAGCAGATTGCCTATTTTTGCACTCAATACCTACAGTCACAACCGGTGCGGGAAGGAAACAGCCGGAATCTTCCCGAAAGCCGATCAAAGCAACTCCAAATGTGAGAGCAACCCGCTTACATCAATAACAGATTTAATTCGATTTTTTGAGTCGTTCCTCAGTCTGAACCTGACGAATTCGTTTTAGCTGTAATTCCAAACCATATCGGTCCAATGATCCCTCGGGCAGCTGATTTATCAGCTGATCTAGCATTCGGATCGCCAATGCGTATTTACCACTTCGTGCATATGCAGGTACTGCATTTATGAATGCCGGTTTGCTCCAGGAACCTTGCGAACCATACTTGCGATTATATTCAGTGAACATATCCGCCGATTGGTCGTATCGTCCCAATGCCAACTGCGCCACTGCCAACCAGTATGAGATATTGCTTTGGGCCATTTCAGTATAGGCCGCTTCCTGAGGTTTACCGATTTGCTGAAGTTGTTCTACCGATAGCACTGAGCTATCGGTCCCACCATTCATCATCACTTGAATACCGACGAACTGTTTTATCGCCTGTTGATGATTTCCCACCAGATAGGACAATCGAGTTCTTCCTACCGCGTTCGAATGCGTCAGCTTAAAGACAGTCTCGTTTCCTTCAATTTCCTGCGCTCCTTCAAAATAGGCACGGAATGAACCAGAAAACACATTCACGATCTGTTGTTGCTGTTCCGATAAATCGACTTTTTCCCGTTTCTTGAGAGGGTACGACCAGATTGTTAAATCCTCCTCTTTCCACTTGCCATTCGATTGAGTCACCAATCGGGTCGGAAGCCCTTGGCCACTCTCATCATCTATTAGACCATCGTAAAGCAAAAACTTGGAATCAAGAGGTAACTGAGTCTGGAAGCGGCTAAAACGAGGCAACCACAATTCGGGATATCCAATCATTTCGATGCTTACATCTTTAAGGCCATCGAAGGTCAGTGGAAAGGGATGTTCATCGTCGAGATTGAGATTCGCAATGACACTCTCGTCGCTGGTCACTTCCTCCAAGGTAGCCACATCCGTAATAGCATAGGAAGCATTATCCTGCTCAAGACCTGGAATTGGCATTCCCAATTGAGTGCTGAATAGATAGACGCCATCGCGCAGAATGACTCCAACAAGCCAGGGAGACTGTTCGCTAACTCCGCCCTTGGGCCTGACGATACAACTGTCGATTCGATTCTGACGAAGAATATCTGCAAACAATAATGCACGGTCCTCTGCTGTTCCCATCCCCCATTTCAGGTTCTGGTGAGAAGTCAGGCCAAGCTGACCAATTTCCGGAACGAGCGCAATGTTGTTTATTGCAAAGTCGAACACCTGTAGCACGCGTTGAATATCCGAATCTTGTCCGGTAGCCACCGTCTCCCAGATCAGATAATGCAAAATTGAGTCACGAATATGGTCGGTATCACGAAGTTGAAACCGGCCCGGTGACAGTTCTGAAATCTGCTCTTCACTGAGCCACTGTTTCAGTTTTTCGGAATCGATACTTCCATCGCTGGCACCGCAACTATTCGACCAGTCATTCAACAGTCCAAGAATCATTTCATTTTCGACTCGAATTGAGTGTTGTTCGGGATGGCTCATCGAGATGATCGAGGACACCCATCGCTCGCATTGCTCGTCTGAATCTGAAGAAGCATTCGCATCCACCGAAGAGGCATTATCTTCATCATTGTTAGCGGGAATGTCGTCAGGCGGACGACACCCGGAGTGAGAAAGGCTCAGAATTAGAACGAGCAGCGACAGTAATCCCGGCTTGAAGCGGATAGAAGTGGAATCGCTCAAGTAAGACTTGTTCAAAAATGTTTTCATGGGATTGAAATATTGCTTGAAAGAGATGATCTGATTGACAGGAAATGAATCGATTAGGGCTGAATAAAAAAATCAACAGTTCATGAATAAAAGATTATGGAAAGGAGAGCGTTAGTTCGCGAAGTTGTTTCAGTTCTGAAATCAAAGCCGCAAGTTGAGAAAGTGGTAACATATTCGGTCCGTCGCTCTTGGCATTATCCGGATCAGGATGGGTCTCTATAAAAACGGCATCAACACCCGCTGCAACTGCTGCGCGAGCAAGCGGACGAATCATCTCCCGCTGTCCACCCGTCGTACTCCCACCGGGCGTCTGCACACTGTGTGTTGCATCAAAAATCACGGGAACGCCATGTTGCTTCATAATCGGAATGGCACGAAAATCATTGACCAACCGACCGTAGCCAAAGACTGTTCCCCGTTCGGTCAGCATGATATTCGCATTCCCCGCTTCCTCCGCTTTGCGAACGGCATGTAGTGTATCTTCTGGAGCAACGAATTGTGGCTTCTTGATATTAATGACGCCGCCATATTTCGCGGTCGCTTCTGCCGTCGCCACGATTAAATCGGTCTGCCGTGCCAGGAAGGCGGGGATCTGTACGATTTCACAAACAGAGGCTACGGAATCCGCTTGGCCTGCCTCGTGGATGTCGGTTGTCACGGGAAGTCCGGTCTCGGATTTGATCGACTCCAGCATCCGCAAACCTTCGTCGAGTCCAGGCCCCCGGTAGGACTTGATGCTCGTTCGGTTGGCTTTATCGAAACTCGATTTGAAGACGACAGGGAGGCCCAGATCTTCTCCTAATTTCGCAATCGAAGCCGACACCTCTTTAAGCAGATCGAGGCTTTCCATAACACACGGGCCAGCGATCACCATCAACGGGCACCCCGTGCCACAGCGGTAGGCTCTCCGGCCGGGAGTCTGGAAGATGATAGGATCAGAGGGCACTGGCGTCGACTTTCAGCGCAGAAGGGAAGTGATGCAGGACAGGCTCCTATTCTTTCTGTACGAGCAGAGATTGTAAAACGTTGGTCGGACTTTCCCAACAGAACGGGGGCAGAGACCAGAGAATTACCTGCGAGATACGTACAGACGGCACACTTTCACCAAGCTGGTTAATTTACCAATGCGCAATCGGTCCGTTGGGAATTTTGAGCATGGCGGTTGGAACAGACGATTCCCGCTCGCCTTGACGCTCCCGAATTTGCTCGACGATTTCATCGAACTCACTGTAAGAGTTAAACTTACGGAGTCGGTCTTCAAGATCTTCAGGAACTCCCAGCTTGGCTCCATACCAGGCAGAGAACTTGCGGAACATAATGCAACTGTATTGCGCGTGCTGATCGACCATCAGGTAAAAATGTCTGATCAGGAACTGGATTAACTCTTCTGGATCCGGTTCACGGGGCTCCCGTCCCGCACCGTAGTCATCAATTTTGCGGAAAATCCAGGGATCAAAAAGTGCCCCTCTTCCAATGGCCACTGCAGCACAACCGGTCATTTCCATCAACCGATAGGCGTCCGCCGGGTTACGAACATCGCCATTTCCAACAACGGGGATGTTGTCTACCGCTTCCACTGTATCACGGATCCCGTCGACACTGATTTCTCCGTGGAAACCTTGTTCCCGAGTTCGACCATGAATGGTAATAGCTTTGACACCTTGCTGTTCAAACTCGCGGGCGAGGGCAGGAGCAGTAATGTTCTCCGAATCCCACCCCAATCGCATCTTGACTGTCACGGGGATGTCAACCGCGTTGACCACCAGTGAGACCAACTGACAGGCGTTATCCGTATCACACATCAGTCGGGCGCCACCACCGTTTCCAGTGATTTTCGCCATGGGACAGCCCATATTGATGTCGATCGATTTATAGTTCTGATCTTCCAGGAACTTCGCCGCTTCAACGAGGTGCTCGGTTTTGCCACCGTAAATCTGCACTGCCATCGGTGTATCTTCGGGACACGTCCGTGTCAGCTCGACCGCTCTTTTTCCCCGCGCAAGTATACTGTCCGCCAGCACGAGGTCAGTCGTTGCGAGCCCCAGTCCTCCCAGTTCGCGAATAGCCAGCCGAAAGGAGAGGTGCGTAAATCCAGCCAACGGCGCCAGGAAGAACCGTGTGGGTATCGTCCTACCACCGATGACAATCGGTTTGTCGGCGGGATCGATCGGGATTCCAATCGGCTGGGAAGTTTCTGTCAGTTCGGTACTCATGATGGTGTGTACCTTACGAAACCGGCTCAGGAGCTGACAACATCAAATCGAGTTCAAACCTGCAGCAGCCTATGAATTACTGACGTCCGCCACAGTCCATTCACCATCGATGAGACGACTTGTTTCCCCGGTAGGGTTCTTATCCTGCAACGTCGCAGGGAGTCGATGCGGGCGGACGTTGTCATAACATTGAAGCATACCAAACCTTACGAGAGACGCCGGAATACCGACCGAGGTGAATCCGGGATGCCCGGTCGAAGGGTAGGGCCCGCCATGATTCATTGAAGGGACAACAGCAACTCCGGTGGGCATTTTGTCGTTTAGCAGGCGACCGACTTTCTGACGGAGAACCGGAGCTACCTGATCGTAGGCTGCGTCATCCTTACCAGTCGATTCACTGTACAAACAACCGGTCAGATTTCCTTCTAGGGACTCGGCAATGGCGAGCATCTGCTTAACGTCGTCAGCAACAACCAGTAACGAAGCATTTCCAAACGCCTCTGACTGCAGCGCCTCGGCATTCTTGAGAAAGTCGGCAGCAGAAACTTTGAGCAGCGTGTTCTGACAGGTCAAACGATCCCCGTCGACCGCTTCTCCTCCCGTTAGCAATTCGGCGCCAGCTGCTTTCAGGGTGCGAATACCGTCGAGTAAATTCTGTTCGACATTCTTCGCCAGAAGCGTTCCCGTCGGAGCCGCTTTGAATTTTTCGGTTACCGACTTAATGAAGTCCTGCCCCGCCGAGGTCGCGGGGACTACCACGAGACCGGGATTCGTACAGAACTGCCCCGTTCCCATGAGGCAACTGCCGGTAAATTCTTCCGCGAGGCTTTCTCCTTTTTCTTCCAGAACTTCGGGCAGCAGGAAGATGGGGTTGATGCTGGATAGCTCCAGATAGATTGGTTTCCCTGCTTTGTCCGCAGCCGCTTTCAAAGCCAGTCCCCCTTGGCGAGAACCGGTAAAAGCAGTCGCCCCCATCAGCGGATGAGAGACGAGTTTCTCGCCATCTTTGTAATCCATCTGGTACAGGAGTTGGACGAAGCCGGGAGGCATTTGTGTTTTTTCCGCCGCCATGTAAGCTGCTTCGGCCAGAATGCGAGTGGTCGCCGGATGAGCGGGATGTCCTTTGGTAATCACTGGATTTCCTGCCGCAACGGCTGCCGCAAAGTCTCCCCCCGCCATTCCATTGAATGCCAGTGGGAAGTTATTCGGTCCGAATATGGCAATGGGCCCGAGTGGTCCGAACTCCGAACGAATGTTCGATGCGGTGTCAATCGTCGCCTGCTTCCAGGCGCCCGTTCGCGCGGCCTGCGCCGCAGTGCGCAACTGATTCGACGTGCGTGGAAGTTCCACATCTTTAATTCGAGGGGAGACCGGATAGGCCGTTTCCAGATGCGCCGCTTCCACCAGAGCGTCAGCGCGGGCTTCGATCTCAATCGCGTAATCTTCCAGGAAGCGTGCGAACCGCTCGCCCGGCCATTGTTTAACAGCACTGGCAGCCACTGCTGCTGCCTGAATCGCCTCTTTAATTTCGGACCAGGGACTAACGGGGAACTGTTCAGGCAACAATTCGCCTGTTGCTGGATTCAGGGCTTGAAAAGTTTCCTTGCCTGCTGATTCGATCCACTTTCCTCCGATGAGGACTTTGCTAACCGCCATGAGTCACCTTCCAATATTGAATAGGCACCGCGAAAACCGCGTTGAATGTTTTGCATTTGAGTTTTGGGAAGACCTATTTTCTCGACTGACCCGGAGGACCGCAACCCACTTGGCCTAATCCACCGCTATTCATCGACACCTGTGTCGGGGCCACTCTCTCGAAGCTGCTGGATGAATTCATCGGAGAGTCCGGCCGCTCGCCTCGCCTCGTCCTGAAAGGTGTCCCCTTTCGCTTTGAACGGTCGCAAAGGCCAGTGGAGATGTTTGCAAAAGGCTTCCCAGTCCGAATCGCCAGGTGCCTTCATCTTACGCAGCCATTCGATACCAAAAGAGACATGGCCGATTTCATCTTTGTGAATCTGACGCATCATCGCTGCACTTTTAGGATCACCCGCTTCCAGGAAGAAGGTTTCGAATTCAATCGTATGGTCGAGGTTCCGCCCTTCGAAGGTGAGAGGTAACCCGGCGAGGTAGTCGAGTTCGTTTTCGAAACTGAGAGCTTTCTTCCAGATGTAGCAGTTCACTGGCAAATCACCGAATTTAATCCCCAATGCCGCCCCGCGAACTTGATGCATGCGGGTATGCCGCTGTTCGTCCGCCATCACGGTGGTCATGCCCAAGCGGAACTCCGTAGGCGCTTCAGGAAAGGCAAGCAGCATGTAGGCCATCACTTCGAGGGCCTGTAACTCGTGGTTGGCCATGATGTGATGGGCCACAGCACGTTTCTGTTGATCTTTAAAACTGAGCGGGTGCGGCATCGATGGTGCAGAACGTCGCGGAGCAAACTGCAAATTCGCAGGACGAGTGGGTTCTTCCACCCGGAGAGGGTCCCCCGGATGCTCGTCGGTGAAGGGTTCCTCCACCGGCCGCAGTTTCTCTTCCAGAGAATCGGAGAGCAGAACACGTTCAGCAAAATGGCGGATTTCCATTGGGGAGTATCAACATGAAAGAACGAGGCGAGTTAACCACGTCCTCCTTCGCAGCAAGTTTCACAAATCGTATGGCAGCGGGAACAGACCGTCTTCAACTTGATATCAATCAATTCCCCGCCACAAACGGGACAACAGCGCCGACAAGCCTCGGCAGCAGGAGGTGTGTTTTCAGAATGAAGGGCGACATCACGATTGATCGTCATGGAACTCACTCCTTGAGTCGGTTGAGGAATAAACAACGGGGCACAGTATCCTTTGATACCGAAATCAGCAGAGAGGTTCAACTAGAACCTCTCTTGTTCTCCTGAATAAAGCGACTCCTGATTTATTCAGGTCTCAATTTCGTGTGACCGATCCCATGGAACAGATCGTAATGTCCGCACTGTATTCTCTCATCTCCTCGTAGTATAATTTCGATTGAACAAATGAATGCCCAGCGTCTAAATGAATGCCCCGTTTAATTGAAAGAGGTTGCATGTCCACCATCTGGATACAACGTGAGATCAGGTTGCCGGCGAAGCGGCGTGGGTTTCATATTGTGACCCATCTGATTGAAAATGAGATTCCTGAACTTGAACTGTTGGAGTGCGGGATTCTGCATCTCTTTATCAAACATACTTCCGCCTCGATTTCCATCAATGAAAACGCTGACTCTGATGTGCCCATCGATTTGGAATCGTCAATGAATGCGATTGCTCCGGAGGATTTTCCTTACCGGCATACGTGTGAAGGGCCGGACGATATGCCCGCGCATGTCAAAAGTTCGCTGATTGGGGCATCGCTGAATATCCCTGTGACGAATGGTCGGTTGAACTTAGGAACGTGGCAAGGTATTTATTTATGCGAACACCGCGATCATGGTGGCAGCCGCAAAATCGTCATTACTTTACAGGGATCCAAAGGGGAATAAACCACCATGCAGATTAAACTCGACTATGGAACTACGGGCATGTTGGTCGAAGTTCCAGACCAGAACATCGTCGGCCCCTTAACCTTGAAACCGGCTGAACCTATTGAAGATACAGAGGCGGCGGTGCTGGAAGTCCTCCGGCGACCCACCGGTACCAAACCACTCAAGGAACTGGCCGCAGGTAAGTCTTCCGCCTGCATTCTAATCTGTGACATCACGCGACCTGTTCCCAATCAAGTTATTCTCGAACAGATTTTACCGGAACTCGAATCTGCCGGTGTTGAACGAAGTGCGATTACAATCCTGATCGCTACTGGTCTTCATCGCCCGAACGAAGGGGAGGAACTCATCGAGTTGGTCGGTGAGGAGATTGCGAAAAACTATCGCGTTGAAAATCACTTCGGAAAAAATCGGGATGAGCATACCTACCTTGGCGAATCGACTCGTGGTGTGCCGGCCTGGATTGATACCCGATTTGTTGAAGCGGATCTAAAAATCACCGTCGGCCTCATTGAACCTCATCTAATGGCGGGATACTCGGGAGGGCGTAAATTGATCTGCCCCGGCATCGCGGCACTGGAAACGGTCAAGGTGTGGCACAGCCCACGATTTATTGAACACCCCAATGCCGACTGCGGCATCCTGGAAGGGAACCCGGTTCACGAAGAGAATACTGAGATCGCGAAGATGGCGGGCTGCGATTTCATCGTGAACGTAACCCTGGATGAACAGCGCCGCGTTACAAAAGTGGTCGGCGGTGACATGGAAGCGGCCTTCATGGAGGGCGTGCGTTTTGTAGAACAGTTCGTCAAAGCGGAAGTCAACGGTAAATGTGATGTTGTCTTGACCAGCTCCGCCGGATATCCACTCGACAATACCTTTTACCAGTCGATCAAAGGTTTAACGGGAGTCCTTCCTATTATCAAAGAAGGAGGCCGCATCATCATCGTGGCGAAAATTGGCGAAGGGATCGGTAGCCCGGAGTTCCAGCAACTGTTTGAAGAGAACGAGAACCTTGTCACGTTCATGGATCGCATCACAAACACGGATTACTTCGTGATGGACCAGTGGCAATTGGAAGAGCTGGCCAAAGTCTGCCGGAAGGCAAAAGTCACTTATGTGACGGAAGGGCTCTCCGCAGAGCAACTTAAAAACTTGTACGTTGAATCAGCCCCCTCAGTCGAGGTCGCTATCCAAGCGGCACTCCAGGAGCATGGCACCGACGCGAAGATTGCCGTAATCCCTAAAGGGCCGTACGTTCTTCCGGTACTTGCCTGATCGGCGATCGCCATATAAGTCTGGCAATCTCCTCACATCGTCATGAACAGGATCTAGCTGACGTACTTCTGCAGGATTGCGGGCAGTTCAGAAGTAAACTGACCACGGGTGAACACGCCTGCGCAGCCGAGTTCCTGGGCCTGCTTCAACTTGTCGACTTCGACGTGGGGGCCGAACGCGACCGTTTTCGCTTTCAGTTCTGCCGAGGTCTTCCTTAGAAGCGTCTCCAGATTCAATCCGGGGGTATTCAAATCGAGGACCATGCCGACGAAGTCGTCGTTCGCATCCAGAACTGACTCGGCTTTGGCACCGCTCATGACGGTCTCGCAGCTCAAACCTAACATTTGTGCGGTACCAGAAACTTTGCTGGTAAAAATGAGATCGCTGCAGACAACGAGATAACGGGACATAAGAGCACATTCGCTTTCAGGCGGACAGAATTGACAGGTTATTAAGTGGCGTTCCCCGGAAATAGAGCGGGCATTCCATCGAGTTATAGAAGGGAATCGACGTGCGCCGCAACCGGGAATGGTTCTCTGAAGCTCAGAACAGGAAAATTCGAGATCGAGAGCCTGCTAGGAGTGGTGATTCCATTCTCCGTTTGTGGTACAAAAGAGCTCATTCAAGAAGATTTTAATCATCTTCTATTCATTTCTTCATCTGTTTGCGGATCGAAAGAGCCTGCCTTTTTTCTTTGCAGGACCTCCGCAGACTTCGACGCTCGACTTTTCCTCGGCTCCGACAGGGTTTCACTATGCTTTCGAATATCGACCTGGCTGTTTTAATCGTCTACCTCGGTGGAATGGTTGCCTTCGGTTTCTGGTTCGCTCGTAAGAGTTCCAGCACTGAAGAGTTCATGGCCGCGGGACGTTCCTTACCTGGCTGGGCTGTCGGCTTGTCTATCTTTGGAACGTTTGTCAGTTCGATCTCTTTCCTGGCCAACCCAGGGAAATCGTTCGGCGGGAACTGGAACCCCTTCGTTTTTGGACTGTCACTGCCACTCGCTGCGTTTATCGCCGCGAAATGGTTTGTGCCCTTTTATCGTAAATCGGGCGAAGTCTCCGCCTATTCTCATCTGGAACATCGATTCGGTGTCTGGGCTCGCTTGTATGTCGTCTGTTGTTTCCTGGTGCTGCAAATCGTCCGTATAGGCGTGATCATGATGCTGGCAGCAACCCCCATTCGCTTGATGACCGGTTGGGACATGTCGACGATCATCATTGTGATTGGAATTCTCGTCACCCTCTATACCTTGCTCGGGGGGATTGAAGCGGTGATCTGGACCGACGTGGTTCAGAGTGTCGTACTGACAGGCGGGGCTATTTTGTGCATCATCCTCATCATGATCGACATGCCCGAAGGACCGGGACAGATTTTCGATATCGCCATGAATGCCGAAGTTGACGGAAAAACGGTAAACAAATTCTCGCTTGGTTCGTTCTCCCCCTCTCTGATGGTTGCTGCACCGACTTTCTGGATCACCTTGATTTACGGTCTGTTTATTAACCTGAATAACTTCGGGATCGATCAAAGTTTCGTCCAACGCTACATCACAGCCAAAACCGACAAAGACGCGACTCAGAGTGTCTGGTTGGGAGCTTGGTTGTTTCTGCCGACTTCGGCTATGCTCTTCTTCATCGGTACTGCACTTTACGCCTACACCCAGGCGGACACCGGTTTCCTGGAAGAAGCCGCCCACAATGTTCGAGCGTTTGATGAAAATGTCGACGCCGACACGGCCCATGAGGACGTCTTGAAAAACGACGAAGTCTTCCCGGCGTTCATCGCCTACCGACTTCCCGTAGGGGTGAAAGGGATCCTCATTGCCGCGATCTTCGCAGCCGCGATGAGTAGTATCGACAGTAGCTTGAACAGCTCAGCGACATTGATTCTGGCAGACTTCTACAAACGATTTAAGAACCCGAATGCGAGCGAGCGGGCATCAATGACCGTACTTTACTCCACCACATTAATCCTGGGATTTATAGGCACCCTACTTGGGTTGGGTTTAATGGGCCAGGATTCAATGCTCGATATCTGGTGGAAACTCTCCGGGATACTTTCGGGGGGAATGCTCGGATTATTCCTGTTGGGCATTATTTCCAAACGGGCGGGAAACCCGGCAGCAATACTTGGAGTCATTCTCGGAATGATTGTGATTGCCTGGATGACCATTTCCAGCATTATCGAATCACTCGACAAAGCGATCGCAGACCCCTCTAGTCCTTCACCCTTTGAATTCATGCGAGGCATCATTGAGCCGATTCGAATTGTCGAAACCAACATGAATGGTTTGATGACGATCGTCTTTGGAACCTTAACGATTGTATTGAGCGGAATGCTGTTTGGTCTCTTCTTCAAGAAACCCCAACCCATCGAGCCGAAGAACAGTATTGAGGCCTCGTCCGAGAAGTAAGCAACTGTTTCTCGGTTTCCAATAAATAACAAAACGGATTGCGCGGCAGACGACAGGGATTTTGTCGTTACAACAACGATAAAGAGAAAAGATGACTGATTCTAAATTACCTAAACCGCTCAGCGGCATTATCCCTCCGATGATCACTCCGTTAAAGGATCGAAACACGCTCGACATCGAGGGTCTCGAACGGTTGGTCGAACATATTATTGCCGGGGGCGTTCATGGTCTATTCGTCTTGGGCACGACGGGGGAAGCCCCGAGCCTCAGCTATCAGTTACGACAGGAAGTGCTGGAGCGAACCTGCAACCTGGTGAAAGGCCGCATTCCCGTGATTGTCGGCATCACCGATACTTCTTATGTGGAATCCGTCAACCTGGCTGAGTTCGCCGCCGACTGTGGTGCCGATGCCGTGGTGCTTGCCGCTCCGTATTACTTCCCAGCGGGACAACCGGAACTCCTGGAATATGTCACCCATATTGCACCGGAGCTTCCGCTGCCAATGTATCTGTACAACATGCCGAGCCTCACCAAAGTGACGTTCGATCCCAGCATGGTCAAACAGGCTTTAGACATCCCCAACGTCATCGGGCTTAAAGACAGCTCGGGAAATATGATCTATCTGCATGAGATCATTCAGATCTGCAAAGACCGTCCCGACTTCACCTTACTCGTGGGTCCCGAACAGCTACTGGCCGAGTCTGTTTTGATGGGTGGCCATGGTGGAATTAACGGAGGAGCCAACCTGGCGCCGAAGTTGTACGTCGATCTGTACAATGCTGCCAAAGCAGAAGACATGGCGACCGTCCGCAAACTGCACAATCAGGTTATGGAACTGGCCATGTCGATCTACACCGTTGGCAAACATGGTTCGACCTACCTGAAAGGGCTTAAATGTGCTCTCTCTTGTGCCGGTATCTGTAGCGACATGCTGGCCGAGCCATTCACAAACTTTAAAGATGCTGAACGGGCACAGGTTAATTCGGCCTTGGAGAAATTGGGATTGCTCTCTGACAAAGCTTCCTGTTGAATGCAACGGCCTGCAAATTTTGCCTGAAAGTTAAGACAGCCCCCGCCGGTAAACTCGCCGGTGGGACTACTGCGGTTCCAGTCTAAATTTGTTGACAGCCGTTATCGGGGTGATAGAATCGAATGGCAGTTTATGTACTGCCGAGCTTCGATTCACCTTCTTATTACCCTTTCATTTTCCGCAGATACGGATGGGGTGGCTGTTATGGGAAAAACTTATTTCCGACGCTACCGGATGGAAATCGACCTTTCTCACTCCGACATACCGACTCCGCATCTCCCCGAAGAATATCGTTGGGTAGAGTGGACGCCGGACCTGCTGGAACGGCACGCGCTGGTAAAGTATGAAAGCTTCTCTCAAGAGCTGGACTCAGTCGTCTTTCCTTGCCTGGGCCATTTGACGGGGTGCCAGCGACTGATGGGAGACATCACCCACCAGAAAAGTTTTGTCCCCGCCGCAACCTGGCTGATTATGTCTCGGCCGCACCAGGAATTCTTCGGCCTCGACTGCGGGACTATTCAAGGGATTGTCCAGTCGACCAACCTCGGTGCAATTCAGAACGTGGGCGTCATCCCCGAACATCGCGGACAGGGATTGGGACGTGCTCTCGTTTGCAAATCGCTTCAAGGCTTTCAAGCCGCCGGCATCCGCCGCGTCTACCTGGAAGTCACCGCCCAGAACAGCAGCGCCGTCGAACTCTACCATTCCATCGGCTTCCGCATTCTACGAACGCTTTATAAAGCGGTGGAAACGGTGACCGCGGAAGTGTAACACCTTATTGTCAGGGCCGCTCTGCTTTCGTTGGTTCCGTGATAGCGCGAACAATTCTAAAAGTGATATCGTCCCCCGGTGGAATCTCGCCATAAGACTGCCCTTCCTGGTCAAACTGATTGTCTCCCCAGGAATAGAGAACGTAACCTCTTCCGTTCTTTTTGTAAGTCAAATCCTTATCGGCAAAAGGATCAAACATCTCCTCGGCGGTCGGCGGTGGCTCTAAATCGGTGAGCAATTCCGGATAGGAACCGTTATCAATAACATGTTCTTCGAGTCGAAGACCGAGTTGATTCACTTTCAATCCAACAGCTCCTCTCACTTCTGATCTCGCGAGGGTATAACCGTTGGAAACACCTAATACATCGAATAGATAAAAGCCCGATCGCTCTGAAAACTCTTCCCTTGAAAGTGAAACATCCAACTGTAAGTATTCTATATCACAGCGACTCAACATCTCATTGAAAGCAGAGGTTCTCTCATCATATGAGGTGTTATCAACTGGAAAACCCATGCTTGGATCAACACTTCGAAAATTTTCTACAACTGCATCGTAACCTTCATTGAGGCGACTATAGAGGATATTCCAATCCAACCGATACAGGCTTTTGGCTCCATTTATCGCCACTCGAATGGAAGAGACCTCGCGATTCTCTCCACTTATATAAAGCCGATAAATCAATTCGTTCATTTCCTCCAGCGCCTCAATCCGGGCCCCAAAGTTGATATGCTCCGCGACGCCATGCTGTCGCTCATGTTCATCGAGAATGTTTTGGAAATGCCGCAATTGTTCTGGCTTGTTCTCGCCGGAGCTAATGAGCTCATTCATTAATCTGAATACTCGGTCCGTTTCACCTCGGTAACATAGATAAGAGATTGTGCCCGACTCCTCGACTTGGCAGAGAGCCAGTCGATGTATTGCATTCAGGCAGTCATGCGCTTGAGAGAAATCTTTCTCTCCGATTGCCAGCATTCCTTTAACGCACAAGTCCGCAGACAAGTTTCGCAGGTGCGCGGAAACGCCTTTGTTACTCAGCCCTACTGAAAACCAGTTCGTAGACTGAACGACAGGGTTATAGTATTTCGGTTTTTCAACCACCGCCAGAAGATGATCAAGTGGAATCCGGTTCGCTTCAAAGAAACGGGCAAGATCAGGGAATTCCTCTGCAGTCCAAGGACGTGCTTCGCTAAATCCGTATTGGTCATCAAGATCGAATTCCGGCATCAAATCCCAATCGGCTTCTGTTTGTGGAATAAACGTCTCCACATGAAACTGACTAATGGGAAGATAATAGTCTCCGTCGAGTAGAGGTATTGAGATTCCAAGTTCCTTGAAATATTCTTCCCCACCGACGGAGGGACCGAGCACTTTCGCTAGCACAACCGCTGCATTATTCTCCGAAGTCACTCCCACTTTATTCCGTTCATTGAGAGCTGCTGCGTAGTCGACGGTGCCGTCTTCACGAATTGGTCCCGTCAGATACGTCGTCTCTTTGCTCACCCGCAGCGGTTCCTGGGTCACGGCGTAGTAACCAACCCGCAGCCAGAATAAAGACATCAAGGCGAGCACCAGGAAGAAAGACTTCTTTTTCCCACTCAATTTCTTACGAGGCAATTCGGACATGAAAGCGATCACAAAACGAGATATTTAACCATGTAGAGACCTGCTCTTAACATACCAGAACCAGATTCACTCCGCACGATTATTCCGCAATGGCGGGTTTACGTTTGAGTTCAATTTTGAGAACAATATCGTCGGTGGTACTGCGTTGTAACCTGCCGTCGACCATCGCGGGTTCGCCTCGCGGTTCGCCGCCGTCGTCAATCAAGTTTTGACCGATGCTGTAGAGCACGTAACCTCGTTCGGTTTTTTGATATAAGAGCGGTTGATCTGAAAAGTAATCAAGGAAGGTTTCCGCTGGCAAATTCGCCTTGAGGGGGTCAAGACTCTCCGGGAAGTTGCCCTGCTTCAGCCGATATTTTTCAAGCTCCAGACCGATCGAGAGCATTCGACGCCGACAATACGTTTGCCCCCAGGAGGAGTGTAAAGACGAACCCATTATCAACGGCCCTAGAAGGACACTATCTACAAGCAAATCTGCTACCATGGTTCGGGTCAAAGTCCCGTATAACATTTTAGAATAGGAGACCTGAAATAACTCCTCTTCCAATTTTTCGAGGGCCAATAGTCGCTCTCTGTAAGTCTCTTTCCCAAGGGCGACCACTTGGTGATCAATTTTCTGATTAATCTTTCGTAATAAATAGTTAATATCCAAACTGGCGGGATACTGAAACCTCTTCTGTTCGTCGTCGTTCTGTTCCTGTGCGGCAGAAGACTGAGTAAAATGCAACGCTTGGTCAATAGACGAAGCTCGCTCCGTCCCGCCGATGATTTCAACGAGAGTTGGCGGATCAGGCAATGCATTCAACTCATGTTGAAACAAAATAACTTGAGCCAGATCCAATTTTCCAGAACTTAACAGGGCCTGCTCCCCTTCAAACACGATTGCCTCCAGAGACATTCCGACTGAATTAATGACCCAAGATCCGTTCTTTTTTATATGAGAAGCCAGTCGATGTACCGTGAGGAAATCGTCAATAGCGGCGTCGACTTTTTCCTCTTCCAATTCACGTATCGATCGTGCGTTCAATAAACTCCCTATTGCCCGGCTGGACTGCTGTACGGGAAGCTGACTGGAGAATAATCGACCAAACGAACTATCGGAAGCTTCCAATATCGGTACATAAAAATGTTCGCGAGCCATTCCTTCAGAAATGACCTGGAGCGGAATTTCATTTCGATCAATCCAGTCGGAGATATCCGGGAACTCGTCCCGGTTCCATGGTCGGCGACTCGCTTCTTCTTGATGAAGATCAAACTGGTCAATCAGAGCAATCTCGTCCTTCAGCACTTCCGACTCATACTGTTCCAGTAACACCAGGTAATCCCCCTCTTCGGGAGGAACGGGCATCTCCAATTCATTGAAGAAGTCATCTCGATTTTCAGCCGGAATAATGCCAGGTCCGAATGCCTCCATTAACGGGACCGCTGCATTGTTCTGCGGAGTAACACCTTCACTGGCAATAGTATTCAGGGCCTTTACAAAATTGAGCGTCTCGGGGTCAAGCACCGGTTCAACCAGGTAGGTCGTCTCTTTCGATACGATGATTTTCTGTCCCACCACGTGATAATAAATCAGCCGGAGAGGCACGAATAAGAAGATCGAAAAGAGTAAGTAGAATGGATATTTCACCCAACGGGATTTGAAGAAGCGTTCTAACATGACAGCCAGTTCTCCAGCGATTTGATACGATAGAAGTGAGCTCGTAGACGAACTCACTTCTTTACGCGATCAATACATGATGCGGAATGAACGTCGCCGCCAAGTACATCAAGAGTCGGTAGAACAGGTAAAACATAGCCTCGTCCTGTTGTTGCAACCCTCCTGGCGATGATGTGATCACCCCTCTATTCCAGAGGGATTGAAACGGTCGTTTGGTAATTCGAATAATTATAGAGCGGATTGCGCGTTGTCTTGTATAAATCGCCGCGGAGGGGATTGTCGTCCTGCGTGTAGATCCAGAGTTCATTTGGATTCCAGACCACGATTTCATCGCGAGCGTCGCCGTAGAGATCGAGAACGGCGTTACACATTTCAGGGTGACCGTCGGCGGGGAACTGAACGACCTTGCGTCCCCAACCATCGAACATGCCTCCTTGCTCAACGCTGGGTGACAGAACCCAGAACTCTCCCGGCTTGCCAGTCCAGTTAATAGGCAGACACATACTGCCGTGATGACAGGGCTCGAAGTCGTGATAGATATCTCCACGGGCGTCATAAAAATGGACGATGCCCTGGTTCCCCCAGAAGTTAATCGAGATCGCCTCCAACCCCGGCATATCTGGCCGAAAGTCAGCCACGGCCGGATTTTGTACGTGCCCCAGATAATGATGTTTGAGAACATTCCCCGCCATGTCGGCGAAGAACATTCCTTCATCACTGGCCGCACATAGTAACCGAGGCGCCTCTCCTTTCATGAAGGGAACAATTGCCACACCGTCGGCATGATCCGTCACTTTCGAATCGAGACTCCATATAGGTTTGCCATCGTCGTCAAAGAGCGTGTAGCCCACCATGATTTCGTCCTTGCCATCGTCGTCGACATCGTACGCATAGGGGTAATGCCCTGTATTGCACTGGGCACTCCATTTTAAATTCAGATCGTTATCAAAAGACCAGACATTCAAGTAACGGTCTTTGAGAATCAAATCGCCGTCGAAACCATTTCCGCTCAGGTCACAGAAAAACAGGCTGTCGCCCAAAGCCTGGGGAAAGCGGGTGTATTCTTCCGGTGTGTTCGCAGGCAGTTTGGGAGTGGGGACTGATTTGATAATTTTTCCAGTCGCCCCGTCGGCGATTTGGATCTTCAGATCTTTACAGAAAATGACTTCTGTTTTGCCATCATTGTCGAGATCATGAATCTGAAATGCGACATCGTTGGTGAGATGGTTTTTCCAAGCGTCAGGCCGTCCAAGTTGCCACAGTTGTTCTCCGTCAACAGTCAGGGCCGTCAAACAGCTAATCTCGCTGTTACGATCTTTCGGTCCGTGGTGCATTACTTGCCCCACGAGGATATCGATCTGCCCGTCGTTATTGAGATCGCCAAACCGCAAGTTGCGACCAACGCCAAAATCATCAAGAAACATCTTCTTCCAGAGGACGGGTTTGGGATTGGCTGCCTGCAACTGACTTTCTTCATCTTCGCGAGATTTAATTTCGGCATTGATCCGGGCCAGCTCTTCAGCAGTGGTGCTAACTTTAATCTCCTCGAATACGGCAGGGCCATCCGACATCATGGAAACCTTGCCCTGTTTGAAAAGGCTGTCTACAGCATTTAACTCGACGCCATTCAAGTTAATGTGAATCTGATCTCCGGTGATGGAAATTTTCAGGTTGCATTCCGTCTGTTGTCCACCAGGCAAGGGCGCTTGTGCCAGAACTTTTTCCAGCGGTTTCCGAAATGCCGTCGCGTGATTCACCCACTTCAGAACTACGTTTCCCTGATCGACACCACAGAAGTAATAACAACGGTCGTTCCAATATCGGAACCCGATGCCCGTTAACCGATCTTCGGTCTGAGGTTCGAACTTCGCTTCGATCGTATAATCTCGCCATGCGAAATCACCCGTAACGACCATCGGGTGATAGTGTTTAAAGCTGTTCTTATAGAATTGCCCCATCGCCGGTTCGCCATCATGTTCAATGACACGCCATGCTTCCTGAGATCGAACACTGGAGCGGAATGTGGTGACGGCCCAATTCCCCTTGGGGGCAGCTTCGGGCAGATAGTGGTACTCAGTATGAGCACCTACGACCGACGAAAAGGACCCTTTCTGATAGGAACTGAAATCGTCATCCAGCAGAACAACAGGCTCCGCCGCATCGACGCTCAAGGAAAGGAACAATAAACAGCAGCCAATAAACACGGAGATTCGCATGCGAGCATTCTTTAAACGAGACCGGGGATGAAGAAAGACTGAATAGAACCTAATTACTCGACGGTGACGATGACACGTGCGTAGCGAGTCAACGCTGGTTCTCCGTCGTCAGTGACACGGCATACGAAATGCAACTCGTCGCCCGATTTTGCATCGCCAGGAACTTCAATAGATGTGGTCGGTTGATCGGCACCCGCAACATCCACTTCCTGATCGTAATCGCTGGCTTCCAGATAATAGAACCAATCGTAGCTCAACTGATCTCCATCAGGATCTTCAGTTCCGGCCAAATCCAGGTCAACCTTCGCACCGGACTTTGCTTTCACATCGGCAGGTGATTTGAGTTTCGGCTGCGGGGCGTGATTGGCGTCGGCATAATCTTTCACACACCAATCGGCACGGGCGGCCCAGTCCTGCTGGAAATCAATTGACCAGCGAACAACGCTATGCGGTTTGGTATCTTTATCTTCTTTCGTTCTCCACCATCCTCCACGAGGATTGAAACGGCCACCCCATCCTCCGTACTCGGGGTGCTCATGTGATCGCAGACCATTAGGCACGACATGCAGGTAGGAGGGAGAGTCCCCTTCGGATCGGAACCGATCTTCTTTCGCCTCGTACATGCTGCAGAGAGGACCGTGGTCCTTGAGAATATGAGAGGTCATCCAATCCTTCTTGAAGTAAGGCTTGGATTCGTTTGTTTGAAATTTACTCCAACCGTAAGCGATGGCACCAAAGCTACCCCAGTCACTCAGCAGGACGGGCAATTCCGGCCATTCTTTAAGAATGTATTTCTTAAGCGTATCGTCCTGCTCAGCAATCAAATAAACGCGCGCCTTTTTGTTGACGTCAGCAATACGATCCGGATGTTTTTCCTGAATGGTTTTCAGAGCGCGTGCGATCGTGTTCGATCCGCCCCAGGCTTGCAACCAGACTTCTCTGGGGTCTTCGTCGAGCAAGACTTCCACAATAAGCTCGGAACCGGGAGTGACTTCCTCCATCTCACCCACGTATCCAATGTTGCCCACGCGGACCTTGGACCGCAGTTCGTCGGGAGTCGGATAGCCAGAGTCGTGTTGTTTCAGTTTATCGTAAACTTGCTCGTAAGCATCCAGCTGGCGATCCAACCAACTCATCGGTTCCCAATCGTGCTCTGGATGTTGGGCATTCCCTTTCCAGTGGAATTTAGAACTGGAATGGACCAGGCCTTCGACATCCCATTCATTCGTATAGAGCAGAAAACGAACCATCGAACAGCGGTCGTCTATTTCGCCGTCGGTGGTGGCAATAACTCTCAGTCGTTGGTCGGAGCCGGTAGCTTCATTATTCGAGTCGTCTGCAGCGTGCAGACTTGAGAGTAAGAACAAACTACACAACGTCGTCAAAATCGTGATGCGCATCGAGTGGCCTTTATTGAATGAACGTGAATTATCTGGCGTCCATCATAGCAGGCAAAAACATCACAGATGCGCTGGAAATTGTGCAGTTTTCCGTTTTTTTCCATTTGAGAAATAGACCACCTCAGTCGCTATATCAATCGTCAGTAATCTCAATCTGAGGATGCGACTTCACCAACGCCTTTACCGTTTCTTCGGTTACGCCGGAATTGGTGATGCTGAGGAAACGAATTGCCGGGATTCTCCCGAGTTCTTCGACCATCTCATCGGTAAGCGAAACGTGATCCAACCGCAGTGTCGTCAGTTCCTCCAGGCGAGCGAGAAACTGTATTCCCACCAAGCTCAGCTCGTTCCGGCTGAGATCAAGTTCAATCAACTCCTGCAACTGGCTGATCTGTTCCAGCTGAGTTTCCGTCAGGTTTGTTCCAACAAGTTGAAGGCTCATCAATTCGAGTGGTTCACTTAAACAGGAAAAATCAACGTCGGTAACGGTAGCGTCACTGAGATCAAGGCGGTAGATCGCATTGAGTACCTGCATTCGTTCAGCAAGTTCCTGTAACTGCGAATCGCTAATTTCGACTTGTGGCAGTTTGACTACGTAATATCGCTTTGAATAGACCTTGCTCCCGGCGGAAGAATAATTCAGCAGAGTATATTGCTCGGTGGGAGTCGCGCGATGAATGGTTCCGCCGAGCTGAGAGACATAGCTATTGAGCGAATGCCTTCTGTAGAGTTCCCGCCCCATTGAGGCAGCAAAGACACCCACCAATAATATCAATAGAAGCGAAGGCAGAAAGAGGGAAGAATAACGCCATCGCTGATATCGAGTCAGTTCGATTTCATTTTCGATTTCAGCGTCAGTCATAGTACGCTTCTCAGTAGCTGGCGGTCATCCGAATATGATTTTTCATTTCCGGATTGGTTTCAGGGTGGTCACTACGGAAATGCACTCCCCGACTCTCTTCGCGAGTACGGGCAGAGATCGTGAGAAGTTGGGCGACGTGCAATAGGTTCTGCAATTCCCAACCGGTAGGAGTCGAGAATTCTCGCAGCGACACGTAACGATCCCAGAAGGCAAGCTGATTGATCGCCTCTTTCAAACCCGGGTCATCTCGTTTAATCCCCGCCTTACGCCACATTAAACTAGTCAATGCATTCTGCACATCCATCAGATTCAGATTATCTTCATGCGGAACAACGTCGGACCATTCGGAGAGAACCCCCGGGGCCGTGAACGAATCACGTTGATCGAGCGCCGCATCCGAGGCACCCCTTCCCGCTCGCAGCCCGAAGACCAGTCCTTCCAGTAAACTGTTTGAACCAAGGCGATTGGCACCATGTAATCCACTGGAAGTCACCTCACCTGCCGCCCACAATCCGGGCAGGGTGGTTTGTCCCAGCGAGTCAACTACGACCCCGCCAATCATGTAGTGGGCTCCCGGACGTACGGGAACGCGGTCATGGTGAATATCAATTCCGAATTCCCGACAGACTTGACCGATGTGCGGAAACCGTTCGTCGATCAATTTTGCTGGCAAGTGAGTCAGATCGAGATAGGTGCAGGGGTGATTCGTCTTTTCCATTTGAGCAGTAATTGAACGGCTGACGATATCCCGCGGAGCCAACTCCATCTGCGGATCGTAATCCTGCATGAACCGGTAACCGTTGCAGTCCACCAAGTAGGCACCTTCTCCTCTTACTGCCTCAGAAATGAGGTGACGGGATCCACCGGCGATGTAGAGCACCGTCGGATGGAACTGCATCATCTCCATATCCCGCATCTCGGCACCAGCGCGGAAAGCAATGGCGTGGCCGTCGCCAGTGGCGATTGACGGGTTCGTCGTCTCTCGATAAAGCTGTCCGGCACCGCCCGTCGCAATGATAGTCTGTTTGGCCCAGACAAATGTTTTTCCATGATTAGGATTCCAGACGATCGCGCCCCGACACACACCCTCGTGCGTCAGCAAATCGATTGTATAGGTTTCTTCCCACACCTGGAGATGTTTCTGCTCTTCGCGGTTTCGGACCTGCACGTGCATCGCCCGCATAATTTCTTTGCCAGTCGCATCTCCTAAGGCGTGTGCCACTCGTGCGTGACTGTGGCCTCCTTCTTGAGTCAGCGCGATCTCACCCGTGGTGGTGGTATCGAAGTGAGTGCCTAATGTCGCGAGTTCACGAATTCGGACCGGGGCTTCCTCGACGACCATCTTGACGATCTCATCGTCACACAACCCTTTGCCGGCGGAGATCGTATCGGAGATATGATTGGCCACATTGTCCAGTGGATCGAGTACGCCCGCAATTCCTCCTTGAGCATAGACACTGTTCGAGAGACCCAGGGAATCTTTGGTGACCACCACGGTTTGCAGCTTCGGATCGATCTCAAGAGCGGCCCGGATTCCGGCAATCCCTCCACCGACGATCAGCACATCGGTGAACATGTGCGGGACCCGTTTGGGATCGAACCGTGTCAGATAGCGGCGATGAGGGGTAAATTGCAGCGGCGGAAAAACCATGATGTGCCTACATTCTAAAATCGTCTCTCCTGTAGAGAGCCATCGAGCCCGAACCTACAGCATAACCTCGATTCAGCATAACCTTGTTTGGTTTCTCAAACAATTTTCAGAACAGGTTCTCTATGACTCTGGAGACGCTATTCTTCGGCCAGGTTCAGCATTTTATAAGACTGCACATTTCTCACTGCACATTTCTCACTGCACATTGCTCACTGCACATTGCTGTACTTGGGCATTCGCATAATGAACGCGGCCGCATGACGATCAGATCGTCATGGAACTGAAACCACCATCGACCACCATATTGTGCCCCGTAAGAAAGCTACCCGCTCGAGGAGCCGCCATCAGCAGGATCGCTCCGGCCAGCTCTTCCGGGGTACCAAATCGCTGCATGGGAGTGTGTGTCATGATGCTGCTAACTCGTTCCTCAGTCAGGACTTTCCGATTCTGCTCCGCTGGAAAGAAACCAGGAGAAATCGCATTCACACGAATTCCGTCCGTGGCCCATTCACGAGCCAGGTTCTGCGTCAGATTTAATACGGCCGCTTTAGAGGCAGAATAAGTAAACACTCGGGAAAGAGGTATCATCGCACTTAATGAGGCGACATTGATGATGGAGCCCTGGGTTCCTGAATCGAGCATGAACTTCGCGAAGACCTGACAGGCAACACGCACCCCACGCAAGTTGATGTTCATGATGCGGTCCCACTCGTCGTCTTCGATTTCGAGGAAGGGGGTGGGTGAATTGACACCCGCACCGTTGATCAACACGTCGCACTGGCGATCGTTCGACTTCAAATGCTCCACTAGTTTTTCCAAATCGTTCCGCGTCGTCGCATCCGCTTTGAAAAACTCGGCCTGTCCTCCCGCTGCTTCAATCGTTTTCACGATTTCAGCGCCATTGGATTCGTTTCTACCGACGATGAATGTATACGCTCCAGCCGAAGCTAAAGATTCGGCGATGGCCCCACCTAGAACACCGGTACCTCCGATGACGATTGCGGTTTTTCCATCCAGTCCAAACAATTTTTGCAGATAGCTGGCAGAGCTCATCGGTGCGTCAGATTCTTTCTATCAACGGCGCTGAAAGTCACTCTCATCGCCGCAGTCAGTTTTGATATTCAGTCAGGTTCGCCAATTGCGTAAAAGGCCACTTAACCGATAAATTCGATTTCAACCGGGTTAGGAATTACGCCCTGTTCGTAACCTTTTTTCAGCAACAGTTTGACCGCTTCGCGACCTTTGTCGCCGAAGTCGACCGTATAATCGTTCACATACATGCCGACAAACTTGTCTGCTTTAGCATCGTCCAGATCGCGGCCATACTTCTGGGCATGCGCCAACGCTTCTTTGCGATTTTCGAGTCCGTAGACAATGCTCTGTTTGAGATACTCGGTGACTTCTTCCATCACTTCCTGCCCCAAGTCTTTGCGAATTGCGTTCGCGCCCAGGGGAAGGGGAAGGCCATCGGTCTCTTTGTACCACCATTCGCCTAAGTCGACGATCAGTTTAAGCCCCTGATCTGCATAGGTGAGTTGGCCTTCGTGGATGATGAGGCCGGCGTCGGCATCGCCCCGCTCGACGATATTCAAAATTTCATCAAAGGGATGAACTTCAAACTCGAACGTATCGCCCAGAAGAAGTTTCAGAGCGAGGAAAGCGGTTGTCATCGTACCTGGAACGGCGATTTTCTTGCCTTTGAGGTCTTCAATCGCACATTCTTCGCGAGCGACGACCATGGGACCATAATTGTCACCAATGCTCGCTCCGCAGGAGCAGATTGCATAGGTGTCGGTCATGTAGGCGTAACCGTGCAGGCTGACGGCGGTTAACTCCAACTCCCCTTTGAGTGCCCGCTTGTTGAGGGACTCGATGTCCTGCAACTCATGGGTGAAACGATACTTGCCTGTTTCAATCTTGTCGTTCGCCAATGCATGAAACATGAAGGCGTCGTCTGGGTCGGGGCTGTGGCCAATGCGGATTAAAACTTTTTCGTCGGTCATCATCGCGTTCGCTTACCTGTCAAATTTCCGTAGGATAGGTCGTTTATATCAGGGAGTTCGGAGAAGTCGGTTCTGTCGAAATTCACCGGGGAGATTCACCCGGAAGCTGTCGTCTCTCCGCGGGGTCTGCTATATACTGTCAACCGATAAGCCTCGCCGAGACTACGGTACAGTTGCCCAGATCGCGAAGTCCGCTGAACTCGCCTTCTCGGGGAAAGACGTAGCCTAACGTGCGGCCGTAAGCATCGCAACCACCACCACTCTCCGCCCTCGGCGGGGAGGGGAGAGTTTCGACCCCGCTCCCTACGGCCCAATAACCGAATTCTTTCGCCTCCCTTAACTCAAAATACAATATAAACTCGTATGATTTTGCTTACTGTCCAGGATCTGGTCCGACAATTCGATACAGAGCCGGTGCTGAACAAGGTCTCCTTCGATATTTCTTCTGGGGACAAAATTGGTTTAGTTGGCCCCAACGGAGCTGGCAAATCGACGCTGCTGCGCATAATGATGCGAATCGACGACGCCGATTCAGGCAGTATCGAGCACCCTGCCTCTCTTGAAATCGCCATGCTGGAGCAAGAGGCCGATTTCGACGACAACCGCACCTTGCTCGAAGAGGCGAAGTCCGGGCTGGCTCATTTATATGAGCTACAGTCCGAATCGATCCGCGCCGCGGAAGACATGGCGACGGTCACCGATCCGGTCCAACTCGATCGGCTGCATGCCCGGTTTGACCACCTGCAGCATGAACTCGAACGGCTCAATGCATACAATGTCGATCACCGGGTCGACGAAGTCTTGCAGGGGCTTGGATTCACCGAGGCAGAATACGACCGACCACTCAACACCTTCAGTGGTGGTCAGCAGAACCGGGTGCTACTGGCGCGACTGCTCCTGCGTGCTCCGGACCTGATGATTCTCGACGAACCGACGAACCACCTCGACATCGACGCGACCGAATGGTTGGAATCTTACCTGTCGAGTATGAACGGCACGTTGCTGCTGGTTAGCCACGATCGGTATTTTCTTGATCGGGTCACCAATCGCACGTTCGAACTCTACAAATCCAAGTTGACGGATTACAAAGGAAACTTCTCCGCGTACTGGCGTCAACGGGAAGAACGCATTCGGTTGCAACAAAAGTCGTTTGAAAAGCAACAGGAGTTCATCGAAAAGACTTCCGACTTTATTCGCCGGAACCAGTACGGCCAGAAACATGCTCAGGCCTCCGACCGGGTTAAAAAGCTGGACCGACTCGACAAGATCGACAATCCAACCGATTTCGACACACCCTTCATGGACTTCGCTAAAGCGGAACGGACGGGCGACTGGGTCTTCGATATTAAGGGACTCAGCAAAGGCTACGGCGAACCTTTATTCAAAGATCTCACCTTGCAGATCGAGCGAGGAGAACGCTTGGGCGTACTGGGGCCTAACGGGTGCGGAAAATCGACGTTTCTGAAAACGCTCGTCGATGAACTGAAACCGGACACGGGCAAAATCCGCCATGGCACGAATGTCAAAATCGGCTATTACGACCAGCAGCTATCTGGGGTCGATCCGTCACTCGATGGTGTAGAAGCGGCACGACCGCTCGACAACCCGGAAATTACTCCCGGCTTCATTCGTAACTGGCTGGCCAAGTTCGGCGTGAAGGGAGATTTGGCTGTTCAGAAAGTTGGCGCAATGAGTGGGGGCGAGAAAAGTAAGGTCGCCCTGACAAGACTCGCTCTGCAATTCCCTAACGTCTTGATTCTTGACGAACCTACGAACCACCTCGACCTGTGGGCACGGCAGTCTCTAGAAGAAGCCTTACTCCGATTCGACGGAACCATCCTCTTCGTCAGTCACGACCGGTACTTCATAGACCAGGTCGCACGAAGCGTGCTCGTTTTTGAACCGGACAGCTGCAAATATTTCGAAGGGAACTATTCCAAGTTTCAGAAGTTCCACGAACGCCGTCGCCAGGAACAGAACAAGCCTGCGACCAACAATACAGCTAAGTCCGCCCCGGTCGAAATCGCCCCTCCGCCGGTCGAAACACCGGTTGTCACCCAGAAAACGCCCAGCACCCCGGCAATTCCCAAATCCAAACGGAAGCGTAAATTCTCCTATCGCAAAGTGGAAGATATCGAAGTAGAAATTGCGGAGCGGGAAGAACTGAAGTCGGAGCTGGAAGCGAAATTGATTGACCCCCAAATCCAGCGTGATGGCGAGCAGGCCCGTATCGTTCGAGAGGAATATGACTCAACCTGCGATCGCCTCGAAGAACTGTTTGAACACTGGGAAGAAGCAGTCGAACTCAACTGACTTTCCGGCCTAACCAACCTGTTACACTGAACAAAAGTTTGAATGCCTCCCGCGGATTGTGGCTTTACGGCGGTGGGATCTCCATTTAAGTTTGAACAGAATAACAGTGACCTCTTTTTTCTGTGATGATTTTCACGAGAAATGTGAGGTCACGTTGTCTCTATTCAGACGGGCTTCAGCACCCACTCCTTCTCAGATGACAGGTAACTTAGCTTCATGTCCAGATCAGCCATTCTCAGTTGGTTTGCCGCGGGACTTATGTTCTGCAGCCCTGCGTTGCTTTCAGCGGAAATCAAAATCGAACGCGTCCTTGACCCGGAAGTACCAGGGGGAGCTTACAAACACCCCGCCACTATCGAAGAACTTGCCAACGGCGATTTGTTCATCGCGTATTACGGTGGCGAGGGCGAATACGAAGGGGATACCGCCGTTTACGGTTCTCGTCTTCCTAAGGGAAAAGATAAATGGACCACCCCTAAACGTATCGCAGACACACCGGACCGCGCCGATGGTAATGGTGTCATCTGGTGCGACCCACAGGGAGTCGCCTGGTTGTTTTACGTCGTTCGCTACGGTGACACCTGGTCTGATTCGATCATTAAATACAAGTACTCGAAAGACAATGCTCATACCTGGACCGACTCGGAACTCCTCACGTTCGATAGAGGCATGATGGTCCGCTCGCAACCAATCGCGCTGAACAATGGCGACTTCCTGTTGCCGATCTATCACGAAACTGGCGATGATCGCGAAATCGTGGGAACTGAAAGTGGCTCACTCTTCGCACGGCTCGATCCCAAAACGATGAAGTGGACTTTCACCGACATCATCCATTCGCGAATGGGCAATATTCAACCTTCCGTCGTCCAGCTTGACGATGAGAATCTTCTGGCCTACTGCCGTCGTGGAGGGGGATATGGTGCGGTACCCGATGGTTTTGTCGTCAAAACCGAATCCCATGATGGCGGCCAAACCTGGACCGAAGGAGAGGATACCCCTTATCCGAATCCCAACTCGGCGATCGACCTGATCAAGCTGAAAAATGGGCATTTGATGTTCATCTACAACAATAGCTTTGAAGGCCGGCGCATGCCGTTGGTCGTACGCGTTTCCACGGACAATGGCAAAACATGGCCGCACTCGCGCGTACTTGTCAACAAGCAGGGCGACAGCGCCGCTTATCCCTACATGATCCAGGCGGAAGATGGAACCATCCACGCCGTTTACACATCCGAACGCCGGACTGTCGTCAATCACGTGACCTTCACAGAAGACGATATTCTCGGGCACAACGAAGTCGAGTAAACAATCTGACTCCTGAATCTCTCGATTGAGCATCTCAGTAAAGCATTAACACGAAAAACTTTCCGCATCCATTGGCGATACGGAAAGTTTTTTCGCATAATAAGGAGACAGAAACAGCAGGTTTATCAGATGGAAGTCCAACATTCGAAAGTGAAATCAAGCAGGTGGACACGGCGATGCCGCTGGGCAACGGTTGTGCTGTTTTTTCTTATGTGGATCGTCCTCAGCTTTGACGTTCCTTTTCCCGAATTCTACGTGCTACAGCACATTCCGACCGTCGGTGCCTGGATCGTCATTTTCATTTTGATGCGATACCGCTTGCTGAAGGAGGTCGATCTCTATGCCATCATCGCTTTTCTGGTCCTGCACCTGATTGGAGCCCGGTACATTTACTCCTGCGTTCCCTACGACGAGTGGACGGAGTCCCTGTTTGGCGTCAGTCTATCCGAAACTTTCCACTGGGAGCGTAACCACTACGACCGATTGGTTCATCTGCTCTACGGAACACTGTTTTCGCTTCCCGCCTGGCACTTGCTGGATCGCTACTTGACGAAGTCAAACGGGATACTGATTCTCTTGACCGTTCAGGCAATTCTCGCGACCTCGGCGCTGTATGAACTGGCCGAATGGTCACTCACAATGGTCGCTGCCCCGGAAGCCGCCGAAAGCTACAATGGCCAGCAAGGAGACATCTGGGATGCTCACCAGGATATGGCTCTGGCCCTGCTGGGAAGCCTGATCAGTTGTTTTGTCTTGCTGCTAATAAGCCGTCACACCAAGGCTTCACAAAGTGATTAACATCTATTCACTCGCCGCGCTGTTATTCACGTTAGCTCATACAACTTTTCGTATTATGGGGCCCGGAAATTTTTTTGGTGTTGATTAAGTGACCCCCTCTACGTTTTCGAGAGTATACGTTGGAAACTGCGTCACGAGTGGCTAGACTCAGGCTGACCAGACTCTCTATCTGATCACCTTTCTCTATTCCCGATCCTCTTGATCGGGATTACCGGCTTGCCGCTTTCTCCCCAGCCCATGGTTTAACAGTCGGGGCTATCATAGTGACAGCGAAACGCCATTTCATGTTCACAGTAGCCAACGTCCTGGAGCCATTCATGGCTGAAAATCAACTCCCCGATTCCGAATTCTCGCTCGATCAACTCCAACCGCTGATCGATCAGATGTATTCGCGAAAGGACGAAGAGCGGGGAGTGGAAGGAACCTTCATGTGGTTTATGGAGGAAGTAGGCGAGTTATCGGCTGCTTTGCGTGAAGGAACACCGGAAGAACTGGCTGCTGAATTTGCTGATGTTCTTGCCTGGCTGGCAACCATCGCCAATATCAGTGGAGTCGACCTGCGAGAAGCGGTCTATCAGAAATACGGCCGTGGCTGTCCTGGCTGTGGAAATCTGGCCTGCTCTTGTGGACCAGAGGAAAAACCCTGATTGGAATGGTCGTGACAATTACATAAACAAAGTCACGTCAGTCTTCTCTGAACCAGCACTTCCACCATGGGCGTTAATTGACATTCGATTTGGCACGTCGGTAGTATTGATTTGATTGAGTTACACAATTCTGGAAAACCACACGCTGTGTTACCCACCATTGTACACATTTCTACATTCCGGTTTTCCAGTTTCTCCCGCCTGAAACATCAATTCATATCGCCTCGCACTACTTTATTTCTGGTCTTCAATTCTGATTCTTAACTAATCAGCATCATTTCCGGTTTGGTAATAATCAACGCCATCTATCTCAGCGATTATGACAACCATTCCTGATGAACCTTTAATTTAAATGAATTCCGTCCCGTTTCGACATCGAAACCCGGTTTCCTGTCGCGGGCGCGTTTATACTACTGGAACAGAATTAACCTCACACCTGCATTTCTAAGAGGCTTTCCCGAACTGGCGAGCCAACTTGGAACTACGGAGAATGGTACCACTGCCATGGCCACGGCGAATAATAATCATCATCCTCGACCTGTGATGCGAATTACGCAATACGATCGTGTCAGTTCGTGGATGTATTCAGTAATTCTTGCTTGCCTGCTCGCCGCGATCGCCATTTTCATCATGTGGTTCTCCTCCCGTATTCCTCAGCCAGATGGCGAGATGATCATCGAACCAATGGTCCCTGCTGGTGGTGAACTCGACGGTGCTATCGACGAAACATTAAAAGTCGAATCGCCCGAAGACGTCAGCGATGACCCTTCCGAAGCAGAATTGCCGAGCGAAGAGACACAGATTCTCGAAACACTCGAAACCGTCGTCGAAATGTCCGACAACGCGTCGCAATTTGTACAGGACCAGGTTCAGGAAGCGACAGAATCGACAGGCAAGCCTGGTAGTGCGGATGGCTCGGGAAAACCACCCCTGGGTGAAGGAGGGGGCGAAGGGGCTCTCTCTCGTGCACAGCGCTGGGTTGTTCGCTTTGGAGACAAAGACACGCTGGAAGAATACGCCCGGCAACTCGACTTCTTCAAAATCGAGCTGGGAGCATTGATCGGCAGCGAAGTTGTTTACGTCTCCAATATATCCGCCTCCACCCCGACGGTTCGCCGCAGAAAAATCAGTAAAGACGAACAACGACTTTACATGCAATGGCAGGACGCGGGACGTCGAAAATCGGACGTGGAACTCATGAAAAAAGCGGGGATCGACGCCAAAGCCGTCCCTGTGCTGCACTTCTATCCGGCTGAAACGGAAAACCAGTTGGCACAAAAAGAACTTGCGTATCGCAATCGAAATGTTAAAGAAATTCGACGTACTTATTTTTCCGTCAGTCGCCGAGCAGGGGGTTACGCCTTTATCGTAACACGACAGCTTTACCTGCGTTAAATCGCCTTTAATCGAACATCGTTTTCACACAATCAGAATCTAAACACTTTAATTAAGCAGTGGAATTCCAGATGGATGCCAAGCAGATATTTCTAGAGTATTTCGGCTATATAATTTACGCCGCGATGGCGTTAGCCGCGATGGCGGGACTCGCCTGTATTGCGATTCTCAACCGGAACGTTAAGAAGAAGTCGATGGGCAGCCGGGCCAACTCTGACGCCTTCCTCGAAGAAGTCAGTATGTACCTGGAAGATCGCGATTTCGACGCGGTCGTTGAGCTTTGCGACTCGCCTCCGTACTGGAGTAAAGCGGTTCCGCAATTGATCATGGTCGCCATTGAAAACAAGAAGCTGGGCTTAACTAAAGTCCGTCGCATGCTGGCGGAGCGGTTCGAGCGTGAAATTCTGGCTGAGCTGGAATACACCACTTCCTGGGTGATCACCGTCGTTAAGAGTGCTCCGATGTTGGGGCTGCTCGGAACCGTTACCGGTATGATCAGTGCGTTCGGTAAGATCGCCGCCATGCAGGAAACAGGTACCGACCCGGCTCAGCTTGCGAACGACATCAGTTTCGCCCTGTTAACCACGGCCTATGGGTTGGCAATCGCCATTCCACTGGTGGTTCTCGGTAACAAAATCAACGTGCAAATCGGAAAACTGCAAGACTCCGTCCAAGACGATCTCGGCCGGTTTCTGAATGACTTCGAACGTGCAATCCGGAGCTAATCAGCGTGGCTAGAAGAACCGTCTTCATGGGTGGCAGCGAAAAAGCGTTGCTCGCCAAAAAGAAAAAACCGGAAGATGCCGATCTGGACATTACGCCCATGATCGATGTCACCTTCCTGTTATTAATTTTCTTCATGGTCACCTCGACTATGCAGGAATCCTCCAATATTTCTCCTCCTGGCGCAAGACACGGCGATGGTACTAATAAAGGCGATTCGGTCATTATCACCATCGCAGCCCCCGACACTCCCACCGACGAACCGGAAATTCGTTTCGGAGACAAACCGAACTCTCCCATCATCAATCTAGGCCAGGTAGAGGCTGAAGTAAAAACAGCTGTGGCGGCACTGGGAATCAAAGAACCTAACGTCATCATCAAAGCCGACCGCGATACGCCGCACGGGTATGTTCAGCAGGTATTGCGAGAAATCGATCACATAGAAAACGTAAGGTATCACATCGGAGTCGAAGACAAATCCCGTTCCTCAAATTGACCTCTTTATTCCTACCAGCCATTTTTCAATACACCGGGTAGACCACTACAGAAGTTCCACAAGCCATGCCGATTCAATTTCGTTGTCCACAATGCAAGACCCGCCTGAGCATCTCGCGCAAGCAGTCCGGCAGCGATATTAAATGCCCCTCCTGTTCTGCGATGGTACCGGTTCCGGCAATTGATGGAGCTACCTCAAGGACTCCTTCCCAGAGTCCCGGGAAGACTTCCGAGGACGACGACCTGATCGGCAACATCGATGATATCTTTGGCGACGACCCTTCTGTACCCGATTCCGATCCCCCCCCCTCTAAACCGAATGCTGGCGGCCCCGTTATTGTAGGGCCACCTCCCGAGGAAGATGAGGACGACGAAGACGAAGGGTTCTCCGTTCGTTCGATGGAAACGGAAATGGATGACATGGACCTGACCCCCATGGTCGATGTCACATTTCTATTGCTGATTTTCTTCATGATTTCAGCTTCGTTCAGTCTTCAGAAAACAATGCCATTTCCACCCCCGGAACCCGATGAAGAAGGGGCCACGACTCAGCAAGTCGAAATGGAAGAAACTGAAGACACGGCGATTCTCATCGAGATCGATGAAAACAATACGATCATGATCGGAGACGAACTGGAAGTCATCCAGGACCCAGCCATGGTTGCAGAGAAAATTGCACAGTACGCGCGACAGCAAGGATCGCAAGAGATCATGATGACCGTGAACGACCAGGCGTTACACGATACAGTCGTGTGGGTCTTTGACTCGGCTGCTGAAGCGGGCATTCAGCGGGTTCGTATTACAACCTTGACTGAATGACCGGCAGGTCTCCCATCGAAAAGACTTTCCACCCTGAATCAAACGACTTAAACAGACATTTTTGTTATACAGATATTTTTGGATGTCACTCAATTAGACTGACCGACATCCAACAGTCGGCTAACTAGCCTCGTAAAATATATACACTCCTTTTTTTGTATCTGAAGTTTTCAGATGAGCCAAATAGGCATCAACAACAATGAGCAGTGATGCAGTAATCAAACTGGAATTACCCACGGGTGAAGTGAAAGAGATTGAACTCTCATCCAAATCCCCTGTCTCAATCGGTGCGCATCGAAATAACGACGTGCAACTGAAGGAGCCGGGCGTGGGAACCATGCATTGCCGTCTCAGTTTGACGGACAAGGGCATCGTGATTGCCGCCGCCACTTCGGCAGGCGTCAATATCAACGGAATCAAAACAAGGAAAACGATTCTAACTGAAAACGATAAAGTGACGATCGGTGGAACAAAGCTGACCGTCTCGGGTGAGGCTGCGGTCGCTTCTTCTCGCGCGGCTTCGGCGGTAGATCTGAAACCGGTTTCTCAGGATGACATTTTCGGCGATGTGGCTCCGGAAGAACCGGATGACCAGGCCGAAACGATCAAGTCGAAAAAGCCACCTAAAAAGCAGAAAACTCCGCCACCAGAAGAATCGGCGATATCTGCCATTCTCGATGATGATGACTTCCTGGAAGACGATGACATGTTCGCCCCTGCGGACAACTATGCCTCCAGCTCAGACTCAGATAAAACTGAAGACGACGCAGTCGAAGAGGATGCCAAAGAAGTTTCCGAGGATGAAGAAGAAACCACCGACGACGATAAACCTGACGAAGAAAAGATTTCTCCTAAAGAAAAACTACGAAGCCGGATGGAAGCCCGTCGCAATCGCAGCGCCGTTCGTCCTGGCCAGGAAGAGTTACTACGTTCAAAGCTCTTGCAGTTTCTTGGTGGTGGCTCGCTTCTGTTGATCGTTCTGGCTGCTATCTTTTACGTCCTGTTCCTGAGCAATGACAGTCAGCAACTGTATGACAATGCTTTGACTCAATTTGAAGAGAAGAAATACAGCCAGTCCATTTCTTCATTCAATGGCTTCCTCGAAAAATATCCGAATGTCACAGAACTTTCTGATGCGGCCCGAATTAAACTGGGGCAGGCGAAAATTGAAAAAGAGATCGCCGGCTCTGGCGGAAACTGGGAAGCCGGACTGCAACAACTTGATAATTTCATCATCGATAATCGTGGCACCAAAGGTTTTGTGACTGATCAAAAAGGCGTTCTGTTTTCTTATGCCAACACCATCGCACGAGGTGCCATCGCCTCTGCACAAACTCAGAAGAAACGAGAGTTCCTGGCCTTCGCCAAAGAAGCCCGCGAAAAAGTGACCGCGTACGGCCCTGAAAGCGAGAGCGAAATGAAAGCGCTCAATCAAGAGCTCGACGGTTTGTATCGTGCAGCCGAGTCCGCTGTACTTAAGGAAGAAGTCTTCGTTGAGCATCTTCAACGAATTGAAACGGCGATTCAAAGCAAACAGCCGCTTGCCGCATTAAAAACACGCCGGGAACTTCTTATTCGTTATCCCGATCTCGAAGAAAACAAAAAGCTCAAAGAGAAAATGGGCCAGATTCTGGAAACAGAACAGCAACTCGTCACCTCTACGGAACTGGATCAGGAAGCCATTGTAGTGGAGCGAGAAGCTTCGTATCCGCCCCCTTTAACCATCGCCATTCACACCCGTTCTCAAACGCCAGGCCAGTCCGAAGGTGAAGTCGTCCTGATTCAAACTCAGAACAGCTGTTACGGAATCGACACCATCACGGGGCAACCTGTTTGGCAACGGTTAACCGGACCTGAAAAGTCTTTCTTTCCTATTCTGGTGGATACCGCTCCGGAAGGGGTGATTTTCTTCGACTCTCAGCACCACGAACTCGTCGCCATTGAATTAACAACCGGAAAGCTGATGTGGCGACAACCGCTGCAAACTGCAGACGGCAACCCGGAGCAAGTCACAGGAAAACCTCTCGTACACGATTCCTCGATTTTCATTGCTACGGACCAGAACAACCTTTATCAGCTCGACCTGCGATCGGGCCGATTAATGGTTCGTCTGCACTTTGCCCAGCCACTATTCGGTTCTCCAGCACTCACTGCCGACGAACGGCATTGCCTGATCGCCGGTGAACAGGAACTGTTCTACTACTTCTCGCTTCGCCCTCTGAAATGCGAAGCGGTTTCCTACTTCGGACACCTGCCAGGTGACATCGATATTCCGATTATCTCCATGGGAAGCCTGGCACTCATCACGCAAAATACGGGCGCGGATGAATGTACTTTAAAAGTATTACGAACCGAGTTCCCCGATAATCCAGCGGAATTCCCTCAAAAGATTGTTCCGGAAGCTCAGGAGAAGATTGCTGGACGAGTAGTAAACCCACCCTTCCTGAGGGGCAAACAGCTGGTCGTCCATTCTACGGGAAAACGACTGACGTCCTTCACCGTGTCCGCAGACCCAGGGACCCAAATGCTCACGGAAGATGGAGCATTCCAATTCCAGGAGATGCAGGAAGAACAGACAGGCGAAACAGCCTCTGTAAACCCCTCGAATGAACAGTCAGTTTACCTTTACATCGGCCCAAATGGGCAACTTTGGATGAGTCAGGACGCGCTTCGCAAATTGCAGATTAACAGCGACCACTTCCAGCTCAACCCTAAAGAGACTGCGACCGGTGCCCCTGTTCAACCATTGCAGATGCAGCACGAGAAAGTGTTCGTCGGTCGAAGCCATCCGTTCTCTCCGGCCGTTTTTCTTTCTCAGGCAAACCGCCAGAGCCTCGACAGTTACTGGAGAACGATCTTCGGCGCCAAAGTCATCGGCACAATAGAAGCGAATGAGGCCACGCTGACGTGTCTGACAGACGCTGGCTCCGTCGTTCAAGTAAGAAAATCCGATTTTCAAGAGAAACGTTTCCTCACAGAGTCGATGAATCGACTTCCACTCGATCAGGAAAAAAGCATGTCGGATACGCCACCTCGTGTGGTGACAATGGCGAATGGTCAGATGTTCGTGACCTGGGGAAATGCCGATCCATTTTACAGTACGATTTCAAAAACAGGTCAGGTCACTCCGGCACGAAAATTATCCGCCCCTGTCGAGGCGAACCCGATCGAGATTGAAGCAGGCACCGTTCTGCCAGTCGCAGACAACCTCATTCTGATTCCTTCCGGAGCGAACAGCCGTCAGGTTATTAATGACTTCAAAACTCCGGATTCCAGCTGGAAGACATTAATTCCTCTGTCTGGAAATGAGTTCCTGGGATTAACGGACGCCGGGTTCCTGGCGCGATATGAATTCACTACGGACAATCCGAGCCACTTCCGTGAAATCACTAATTATGATTTCGGTGTGCCCGTCGATGTAGCGCCGGTCTTGTCAGGAGAAACGCTTTTCCTGGCGACATCGGACAGCAAACTTCAGGTCATCGACACAACTTCACTGACTGTCACCAACACAATCGACCTTCCCGCTTCCGCTTCAGGAGATCTGTGGGTCGCTGGAGAAACTCTCCTCGTTCAGGCAGACAATCAACTCTGGGGTTATCCTGTCACAGGTGATCTGAAACCGACTTGGAATAACCCTCTTGATGGTGGCTCGATCACCGTCGAACCCACGGTACGCGGCACCACGATGTTCGCCGCAGACCTGTCTGGACGAATTCTAAAAGTTGATCTTCAATCAGGAGAAATGACAGAGTTGGGTGTTCTCGATGTTCCGCTCGTGCTCCCACTCTTCGCCTTTGGAAACGATGTTATCGGAGCCACTGTCGATGGTAGCCTCTACCAGTTGTCTTCCTTATTTTCTCAGTAAGTCTTGCGAAGAATTGTGCCTCAACCGATTACCAAACAGGCGATCCCAAACACGACTAATTTCACGTTCGGTTATGATGGATAAGAACTTAGATTTAATACCTCGAATCTCCCACGGTTCGAACAGTTCTCCCAGCGTGGTTAGCTCCCGCGTACGACGGCGAGCGTTCGCCCTGACGACGGGCTCGTTACGGACGCTGTTGAACTCATTCCTCTGCTTCGCACTGCTGGCAGTGGCCGGGTTCTCGCAGGAAGCTTACGCACAGGACGATGCAGCCGAGGAATCTCCTGCGGCACCTGCGGCCTCTGAAAATCCGCCAGCAGAGACAGAGCCCCCCGCCGAATCAGATGGCGAAACGGCAGCGGAACCCAATCCTGAAACCAACCAACAGAACAATCAATCAGTGGGCCTTCCGCGTCTGGAAGACCTTTTGACAAATTTCCCTACTGCCGAAGAGCTCATGACCAAAAAGCCATCTGACTGGCTGGTTCTGAACAAATTGGAAAACGGTAAAGAAGTCGTCCTGGAAGTTCAGCCGGTTGCCCCTCGGCCGGATACGCTTCAGAAAATCGAAACGTCGATTGATGAATTTCCTCCGTTCCCTCGAGACGCAACCGACAAACAGAAAGAGCAACACGTCCTGAAACGAGAGCAGCTCTTCAAAATGAGCATCTTCCTGCCAGATGATAAATCTGAGAAAGAATATTTTCTCGATTACCGACAAGTGGATCGCATCCTCTATCACGAAGACAAGTTATTGCAGTGGGTAACTCAGTACGGAAACGAGGGGAAATTTCGAGAAGCTTTTGACTTACTCTTCAAACTAAAGCGACTTGTACCGGATTGGCCAGGAGTCGAAGAGCAACACGATAAACTTCTCCAAATCGAAGCCCAATACAATTTAGATAATGGAAATCCAGATTCTGCGCTCGCTCTATTGATGGCACTTTACGATCGCAATCGTAAATTTCAGGGGCTGTCCGCCGAATTCGGGAAGACCGTCAACAAACTCGTCGACGAAAGTCTCCAACAGGAGCAATACCGCCGGGCACGATTTTATCTGGGCAGACTAAGAGCCTATTTTCCAGATAATCCACTTAATGGTACATGGGAAAGTCGACTCAATAATGCAGCCCAGGATCTGATCCAGAAATCACTGAGTCAGTACGGAGAGGGGAATTATTCCGGTGCATTAGAATCGGTAAACAATGCTGCAGAGATTTGGCCAGAGGCAGATCGCCTGAATGACACCTATCGTCGAATCGCAGAACGCTACCAGGTATTAAAAGTCGGTGTGCTGCGATTTGCAGACGATGCCAAAAACTATCCCTTCGAAACCGACGCCGAAGTACGCATTGAGAACCTGAAAAATGCGAATCTGTTTGAAAAGCAGAGTGCGCAGGAAGTCGCTCTCTACAGCAGCCCCTATCTGAGTAACTGGGTTCCCACTCGTCTGGGCAAAAAATTGACGTTCGACCTGCGTGCCCAGTTCCAGAGCTGGGAACCGTACCAACCCTTGAACTCATTCGACATTTACGACGCCTTACAAAGGCGTCTGGAGGCAAATTCTCCTGATGCTGACGAGCGTCTGCGTAACTATATTGAAAGAGTCGACGTCAAATCGCCCAGCCGTTTTGAAATCACTTTCTCTAAAGTGCCGTTGCGTCCCGAAGCGTTGCTCTCTTTCCCTGTAGAGCATCGCGTCCCCAATCCGAATGACGAGTCTAACCAGGCGATCAATGACCTTTTCATGCCGCCCAGTCGATTCGAGTTGCAGTCATCTACAGAGACTACCAGAACGTACGTCCGTTCGACTTCCGAGCCTTCAGAACAAACGTTGTATCATGTCGCCGCCGTCGAGGAGATCAAATACGAGTCGCTGGAAAAATCGATTCAAGGTCTCGTTCGGGGTGAAATTTCGATGTTACCCAGTGTGCGAGGAGAACTTGTCTCGTTGCTTCAGGATGATGGCCGGTTTTTCGTCCAACGCCGCTCGCTACCTCAATCGTATGTTTTGCAGTTCAATCCCAATACTGAAATGCTCAAAAATCGGGAACTCCGACGCGGTCTTGCATACGCCATTGACCGACAGGAAATTCTTCAAAACATCATTTTGCAAAGTGACAACCCGGAACTGGGTCGTGTGATTTCAGCCCCGTTCCCTTCAGAAAATCAAGCATACGACCCATTGTCCGAATTGCGACCATACGATCTGACACTTGCCTACAGTCTCGTCGAAGCCGCCAAAGCCAACCTCAAGGAAAAGTTTGGTCCGCTCAAACTCATTTGTGTCCCCGACCCTCGCATCCGGCAGGCGGCCGAAAAGATGGTTCAGGAATGGGGACGGATCGGTTTAGAAATTGAACTTCTGGATGAAAATGCAGCGACGGACCGCAAATCGGGGTGGGACCTCGTCCTCCGTGAGCACCGTATGGCAGAACCGATTGTCGAACTCTGGCCTTACATGACGATGAGCGATGTGGCTCGTGCGGAAGATCTGGTCGACCTTCCCTCCTGGTTACGGCAGGAACTGGTAGACCTCGAAAACGCGGGCGATTTACGGACAGCCACCCGGTCGCTCCACATGCTACACAACCAGTTGCAGGCGAACGTCGAAATGATTCCCTTGTGGGAGGTTAACGACTACATCGTTCTGCGAAAGACAGTCACAGGTTTTCCATTGGCGCCAGTCTATCCCTATCAGGGTGTCGAACAATGGAGTTCTCAGGCTTGGTTTCCTACCGGTTTTTAGACCTTCAAATCAGCTAGTTCAATCCAGACTTTCATTATGAATAACTCCGGTATCCAGCAGAATATTTTTCTTCCGGGCGTCATCCGCTTGCTGTTGTTGCTCTTCTGGTTAACCATCAGTAGTGTGACGCCCGCATGCGCTGCCCGAAACAATGATCTCCCCTACGATCTCGATCCGTATTCCGTCCAGATTCAGGTTGTCTTTTCCGATCAAGCCGAACTGACTCCACCGATGAGGGAGCAGGTTGTTAGCCAGCTTCAACAATTAAACTATCGAACCTACGGCCAAATGTGGAACCGGGTCGTCCAGGAAAACAAATCTCTGCTTCCCCGGTCAATGGATCTCTTTAATCGGACGTCTCCAGAACGGATGCAAGCGGATTACTCAGCCAATGAGTGGGACAAAGTCTTTATTTGTTTTGTTGATCAAGAAGGAATGATGTATGACGTTGCGGTACGAGAATGGGATTCTGTCCTTCAGACATTCAGCCTGGTCGAATCGGATCGGGTACTTTCGCTCGAAGAAGTCCCCGTACTGTTAAACAATCTGATCGTTCGCACGTTTCGCCCTATGACTAAAGTCATGAAGGTGGATCGATCCGACAATAAAGCGTATCTCACCCTCCGCGCCGGAGAATATCCTGCGGCGGATGAATTCGCTGCTCAGGTGAGGCCAGGCGACGTCTTGCTTCCTTCGCTTCGTTATCTCGACAAGAACAATGAAGTGAAACAAATCCAGTTCTTCGACTGGAACTACTTCCTCGTTGAAGAAATTGACAGAGGACGTCTCGTCTGCTCCGTGATATCGGGAGCTCAGACTCCAATAGGTGGACGAGGCCTCCGCCGAGTGGAACAGTACGCGACTCGCGTACGCCCTCTACGAGATTCCACTGAGATCCGATTCTGTAAATTCAACCAAACAGACATTCCACTCGTCGCACATTACATTACATCGTTTCTGAAAAACTCCTACCGCGAAGAAGCGATTGAAGAACCTGTCCGGCATCTCTCGGACCGACAGGGGACCATCGAAGTCACTCTCAATCCGGAACACCCGGTGCAATGGTTATATATCAACAGCGGCAGTGCATTATTAGGTCGAGTACCGATCGTTCCTGGTATTCAGGAGTTCGCCGAATGTCCCTTGCCCGATGATTCAACCCGTTTGGAAGTTGAAGGAATGATCGAGCAATTGAAAGGGCGCATTGTGGAAGTCATCGCCACGCGGTCTTCGATCATCGCTGAAGTTCGAGTCGCCGCATCCAAGGGAGATTGGGAAAAGGTCGACAAACTGCTCCCCAGATTTGATGAGTTGGACACAGCGGAAGAACTGAAACGCGATTTGAACACCATTCGCGTCCTCCCAATGCAGGAAGCGATTCGATTGGGTAACCCGGTCGGTGCACGCCGTATCGATACGATGGCTTCCAAAACCGTTCCTTTCATCGAAAAATACCTAGGCTCTTCGGTCATCGTGAAATTCAAAGAAGAGATCGAAGCAGAACGCGCCGCAGCCAAAGCGGCTGCCGAGAAAGCCGCCGCCCTGAAGGCGGAAGAAGAAGCCGCTGCACGAGGGGAATAGCCATTACCCACTCTGTTTCTGGTTTCAATGAACTTACTGTGCGGCAGTCGCTTTCTACTGCATCAGGCTCATTGATCCGCTAGAATCGAACTGGAGATATCGGGATCCCTACCGGATTTGGAACGCCGGTTCACAAGAACAAGGGTTACTCGCCCCCTCCCGTCTCTCCCCCGAGGGTCACTCAAGCAGTGGCCTTCTTATTCGTCATCTGCCCTGTTCTCCTAAACTAAACTTCGGTTCTCCACCGCGGCGCAGGTGACCGATCACGATTCAAAATGACAAATATACACCATCAACTTACAACCCGAGGAATTTCTCATGAAACGTTTGATGCTCTGGAATCATAGAACCTTACCCTTTGTCACCATGCTGATCACCACGATCGTACTGGTTTCGTCTTCCATGCTGGCCCAGGCGGACGACACCCCGACGAAAGAAGTCACCGTTCGCGAGCTGACGCTGCAAATGCCCGAAAGTTGGATGAAGAAGGAGAACACGAGTCGGTTCCGTCTGGCGGAATTTGATATTCCCGTTCCAGGAACGGATTTAGAAAACGCCGATCTGATCCTCTTTCATTTCCAGGGAGCCGCCGGAAAAACGGACGCCAACATTATGCGTTGGCTCAGTCAGTTCGACCCTGCTGGTCGCACCTCGACTGTCAAAGAAGGCAAAACGACTGACGGAAGCTACATCTTAGTTGACGTGCAAGGCGACTACAAAAATCCTGTTGGTCCACCAGTACTGGGCAAGTTTGAAAAAATGGAGAACGCCCGTGTCATCTCTGTAATCTTGAACACAGGTGACGATGTCTACTATCTCAAACTCGTTGGCAAACAGGACACCATTAAAGAGATCGTCGATGATTTCCGTAAGTCCTTCGGTGGAGACGCCGAAACTGAAAAAGATTACGAATTCGAGATTTGAATCTCACCCGCTATGAATTTAGTCTGTCTGGTTTCTGTTCATTCTGGAGTTAACGCACTAGTATGCGTTCTGAATGAGGCTTGGTTCTGCTGGACCGTTGTCCGGAAACCGAAGCCAGGCGGGGCTGTTTACAAATGAGGCACTGGAGATGGAACCGTATCCACTCAGGCTTCAATCGCGAAAATCAGCCGCGACATTTAACTTGTATATGATCTCGATTGTTAGAAGGAAAAGGACGGAATGACTCCCGAAGAAAAAGCCCGGGAACTCGGGCTGGAATTCACTGAACTTTCACAGACCTATCTGAATTTGTGCATCAAATCAGGAAACCAGCTCATCACCTCCGGTCATGTCAGTGACATCAAGGGGAAACTGGGCGACGACGTCACCGTCGAACAAGGTTACGCGGCCGCTCGTGAATGCGCCGTCAAGATTCTGAACTCAGTTCGGTCCACTCATGGCACACTGGATGGTTTGAAAGTCATCAAATTATTCGGCTGCGTGAACTCGACTCCTGATTTCATCGAACAGCACCTGGTCATCAACGGGATTTCTGACTTGATGCATGAAATCTTCGGCAAGACGGGTGACGGATATCATGCTCGTAGCGCCTTGGGATTTGCGGCACTACCAACAGGTGTTGCAGTTGAAGTCGAAGCGGTCTTTGAAATCAAAGAATCCTGAACTACAATCTGATTTACCGAGCCTCAAACAACACAGAGACCCGACCAATACTGCTCGGGTCTTCTTTTTTTAGCTGCCTCGGCTGACTGACTCAGATATAATACAAAAACTGTTTTCGTATTGTCGTTTTGCTCAACCGGCAGACATTTTACAGATTCGACAGGATGGAACCACTCACTTCACAAATTAAGGGACCGGTCGCCATCATCGGCGATTTACACGGCCAGCTCGATAAACTGAATGACATTCTCGAGCAGCTTCGAGCACTCCCTGACTATGACCGTCGCTGGATCGTATTCCTCGGCGACTTTGTCGATCGCGGTCCCGACAGCAATGGAGTCATCGAAACGATCATTCGACTCCGTGAAGAACACCCGCGCACCACGGCCATTTGTGGCAACCATGACTTGGGCATGGCAACATCTCTCCGTGTCGTTCCCCAGTCAGAATACAGCGACTGGGAAGAACGCTGGACAACCTACTACGATTCAGACGTCACTTTCGAATCGTACGGCGCTGCCTATCCCGATCTGGATGACCTGTATCGCCGTGTTCCGGATGAGCACAAAGAGTTTCTCGCGATGCTACCCTGGTCAGTCGAGCATCCTCGACTCTTCTTTGTTCACGCAGGGCTCGACCCGCACACCCCGTTTGAAGTCCAACGACAGATACTCGAAGAGCGGGATTTCACATTGAACCACCCACAGTGGCTCTGCTCAAAAACCTATATTGAAGACCCTCCGCCCCCCGACTGCCCGTTAACGGTGGTTTCAGGGCATGTTCAAGTTCGAGATGTCATCATCACGAAAGAACGTATTCTGGCAGATACAACCGGGGGAATTTCGGGGGAACTGAGCTGCGTGCTGATGCCCGAGAAGAAAGTCCTGAAATCAGGACAGGCGAAGCCGACTGCCTCTGGCCAACCCTGGTGGAAAATCTGGTAAATGTCCCTTTGCAGTGGATGCCCAAAGCCTTGGGACCTTGAGTCTCGCTCACCTGATCCTATAGGCGCCTTCAAAGCAACTACGCGATGATATCGTGAATCGGATGACCGAGGTCCATTTCCAATCGCACTCGACCGGGTACGGAGAGCTGCGATGGGATTAAACCGAGCTGATGCATTACCGTCGCGTGCAAGTCGGTGACATAATGCCGATCTTCAACAGCGTGAAAACCGAGTTCGTCCGTCGCTCCATGAACAACTCCACCTTTAATCCCGCCGCCAGCTAACCAGACGGAAAATCCAAAAGGATGATGGTCGCGACCGTTGCTGTTCTGTGCACCCGGAGTTCGTCCAAATTCTGTTCCCCAGACCACAAGTGTTTCATCCAGTAGACCGCGCTGTTTTAGATCTTTCAGCAGGGCCGCGATCGGCTGATCCGTTTCTTTACAAAGCTGGGCATGCCCTTTCTGCAGGTTTCCGTGGGCGTCCCATTTACCAGCTCCGCCATTATTTCCGTGATAGATCTGCACGAACCGAGTCCCTTTTTCAACCAAACGTCGTGCGGCAAGGCATTGCTCACCAAACTCTTTGGTCACTTCTTCGTCGAGACCATACATGCTCTGAGTGTCGGGAGTCTCTTGGGAGAAGTCCATAATATTCGGAATGGCGGTCTGCATTCGATACGCCAGTTCGTAAGATTTGATGCGGGCCTGAATCAATGGATCATCCGAGTATTCTTTAGAAGCGACTTTGTTCAGCCTGTTTAATAGATCGAACTCGGCCGATTGTTCTTCACGAAACACATCCGATGTTGGCGTTGCAAAAGGTAGAGGATTATGAGGATCCACCTTCAGTTGGACTCCACTATGTTCCGGCCCCAGATAATTTGCTCCGTGCCCCTGCTGACCACCACAGCAATCCGCCAATGGCGTTCCCAGAACGACAAACTGAGGCAAGTTCTCGTTAAGCGAACCCAATCCGTAATGGGCCCACGACCCTACTGTGGGGAAGATACCATCCAGTCGGTGACGGCCTGTGTGGAACTGGAGCTGGGCACCATGATTATTATCTGTCGTCCACATTGAGCGAACGACGGAAATATCGTCGATACATTCAGACATATGCGGCCACCAGTCACTGACTTCAATTCCGCTTTCGCCTCGTTTCTTGAAACCGACCTGTAGCGGATAGACATTCGGCCAGATTTGACCGTTGGCATCATCCTTAACGACTACTCGTAAATTTTCTTCCAGTGCCGGATTGGAAAGTACATGACTGTGGGGAGTCTCATTAATCGACAGACCTGCGTACTCGGTGAGCGCCGGTTTCGGATCGAATGTCTCCATATGGCTTGCGCCACCGATCATGAAAAACCAGATAACCGACTTCGCCTTGGGGGCAAAGTTGGGCAGATTCTCCTGGATTTGTTGCTTCACCGATTCGGCTGCGGCGGACCGCATTCCGTCCTGATGCAGCATCGAAGTGAGCGCAATGCTCGACAAGCCCAATCCTGCATTCGTAAGGAAGGAGCGTCGTGAGGTCTGGTGGTGATGACCGAAATTAAAGTCGTGTAACATGACGAAGTCTTTATGGTATGAAGACAAATTCGTTGTGATTAAACAGCACGTGAACCAGGTTTTCCCGCGCTCGCATTTCCTGATTACTCGAAGCCGGTACGGAAGGTTCAGGACCTCCCTCAATTTTACTCAGGCTGGCCGGTTCCGTTAATAAACCGGATTGATCATTCAAGAATCGCAGGCAAACTTCCATCTCTTCAGCGGAAGGCTTCCGTGAAAGGAGATTCTCAAACAGCTCTTGGATGAAGGCTTCTCGTTCTTCTGAGGCATCGGTAATTTTGCCAGCATATTTCCGTGACAATTCGACCGAAAGTCGGCTGTTAGCCAGTGCCAGCGCCTGTTGTGGGATAATGGTGACTGCCCGACGATAGCATTCATTCGTATTCGCTGCGTCAAAGACTTCCATGAAGGGCATCATTTTTTCGGGAGCGTGACGGTAATAAACGCTGCGGCGGTAGGTCGTTTCTCCCAGTTCGGCATCCAGCTCCGGCCCTTGAAGAGTCCGATTCAATTGATCGGTCACGGCCAATACGGAATCGCGAACGACTTCTGCTTCGGCTCGTCGTCGGTTCATTCGCCACAAGTAATGGTTGTCCTGATCCTGTGCGAGGTTCGACTCATGGCCGGATACATTCGCCTGGATACGATATAGGTGCGACGTCGTCATCAACCGGTGTATATGTTTGAGCTGCCAACCGTTCTCCATCAACTCGACAGCCAGCCAGTCGAGAAGTTCTGGATGCGAAGAGGGTTTGCCATTCAATCCAAAGTCGAAAGTGGTCTCTACCAGCGGTTCACCGAAGTGCCGCATCCAGAGTTGATTCACAGCAATACGAGCGGTCAAGGGATTGTTTCGATCCGCCAACCAGCGGGCAAACGCCAACCGGCGACCACTACTCGTTTTCGGATATGTTTCCGTTAAAGGTTCATAATCGGCAGCCAACTCTTTGGCATTCAGTTCCGCCAATGCTTTGGTGGAAGACTCAACCGTTTTCGCAGCTTTATCGATGGCAGATTTCTTTTTACCTGCATCTTTTTCTTCGCTACGCTCTGCTAGGTCTTGTTTAACTCGAGCATCCAGTAACGCCAGTTCAGCTTCGGCAACGGCAACATCTCGCTGATTCTGAACCGCCTTCTGCTGTAACTCTGCCAGGTTTGCAGCTGGTATCTTGCTATATCGGGCAATGTCTGCTTCCGCTACGGCTTGATGAGCCGCAAGTTTCAATTCCCGGGCTTTGACTCGCTGCTGATGAGATTGATCGTGTAACTCAGCAGAGGCTTCGGGCAGTTTCGCCTTTTCATCTCCGAGGAATTTCTCATAACCCTGTCGAGCCTGGTTTACGCCTGCTTTGGCTTCAAGAAAAATGTGTTCACGGATTTCAGGACGAAAGCCGGGATAGAACGCTTCAGGAGGTAAATCGATAGCTTCGACTTCGAAGTTGGCGAGATCTTCAAACAGTCCAGGTAACCCTGGGCCGAGTGGATCATCTTTGACCGGTTTGTCTTCGCTTCCCCGTTCGAATAGATAGGTGGGTGCTTCCAGATCGGCGTCGTAGACCAATGAAACACCGTCTTTGACGGTATCTGCTGTCTCTTCCAACCGGTCGATACGTACGTGGTGCGGTTCGAAGATCGCGCGAAACTGAAAGTAGTCCTTCTGACTGATCGGGTCATACATATGATCGTGGCAGCGAGCACAGTTCATCGTCACGCCCAGAAAAGCTTTACTGGTGTGTTCGACCGTATTTTCCATCCACGTATTGCGATTGAATTTGAAGTAGTTCCGCACTAGGAAGCCAGTGGCCCGTGCGGTATCCATGTCGCCCGGGTGTAATTCATCGCCGGCGACCATTTCCATCATCATGTCAGAGTACGGTTTGCCGGAGTTCACGGAATCGACAATCCAGTCACGCCAGCGCCACATGTGGCGACCGCTGTTCCGCAATTCGGCCCGGTAACCGTACCAGTCACTGTATCGCCAGACATCCATCCAGTGCCGTCCCCAGCGTTCGCCATGTTCGGGGCTGGCAAGCAATTCGTCGATCACGGTTTCGTTGGCAGTCGGGCTTTCGTCCGCAATAAAACGGGCGACTTCGTCTGCGGTAGGTGGTAAACCAATCAAATCGAGATAGACACGTCGTAACCACAACCGTCGATCGAGATCGGCTACCGGTTGCAGACCTTGTTTTTCATATTGCTGATAGATGAACTTGTCGATCGGATTTTCAGGCCAGCCTGAATCGTTCACTTCGGGTACTTCAGGTCGGACAGGTGGAACGAACGACCAATGCTCCCGTGGGCTGGTCAATGCAACTTCATCATCCGGATAGGTTGCCCCGGCATCGATCCAATCGATGATGGCCTTTTTCTCCTGCTCCGTTAAGGGAGCCCCCTCCATCGGCATTTCCAGAGCGTCGTTTCGTCCGAGAAGTACATCGACTAACAGACTTTCTGCGCTGTTCCCTGGTTTAACGAGGGGGTCACGTTCTTCCGGGTGCAGCAGAAATTGTCCGGCATCAACGCGCACTCCCCCTTCTTGTTCGAGCGGACCATGACACATGACGCACCGCTGCGCGAAAAGTGGCTTCACTTTTTTAAGATAAATCTCGCTGGCTTTGTCTGCTTGTACAGGGGAAAACAGAAAGAAGAAAGTGAGGCAGGTGAGAATCAAGTTCCGGTGGGACAATAGCATTTCGCAATCCAGAAGATAGTGGCGCGAGGTTTCAGAATACGTAAATCAGGGTTTCAGCGGACCCGTAAGAGCCAGCGAAATCGATACTCCATTATCCGGAGAATCACTCTCCAGCGGCTGATACCGATTCAGGTGGAAACCTATAGTATAACATAAGCGAAATTCAATTTGATGCAATGGATAATTCATTGTAACAATGTAAAATACGGTTGTGTCAAACGGGTTATAAGGATAGCTCACCTGTTCAGGTGCACCATCATCAACCGACCCGATTTCAAATGTCGATTCAGCAATTCCTCTCACGAATACGACCTTCCTATCGTACGTAATTCAGACGCAGGAAGGTACTACCTAATTTCCCGGCAGACCGGTCTTGCCCGATTTTGCCTCGTTTGCCAGAATCAAACGGGGACATGAACGACGTTTAAGTCGTGCTAAGCCCGGTTCCCACTTAGATTAATAAAAAATCTCCCACTTGGCTTCATTCACCGAAAACCAGGGGTAGTCCCCTTATGGTCTGCCCGGAGAGACTTTAAGATAAATTCATCAAGCCCGCTTTCGACATAGCAGGTTTTGGTGTTTTCTCTAACCAGACAGGATTATCACGGATGGATACCAGCAGAAATTCTTTCTTGGCGCTCGCTGCACTGCTCGCCCTCATCGCCGTCTTTCCCGGTTGCTCGGACTCTGAAAAAGCAGACTCCAGCAAAGACGAAGTCAAATCACTGGTCGAACCCTTTGATCCTCCCACCCTTGAGGAATTGGATGCCAAAGCGGAATGGGAAGAAATGCCTGTTCTGGATTCGATGAAGCTGATGCAGGAACGACAGGCCAAAGAAGAACCGCTGGCCACTTATGACGAAGCAATCTCACTGAAAAACAATTCCGATGAAGACAATGCCAAAATCCTGAGTGCCATGGGCCGTGGCCCGAAAGAAGAGTCGGAAATCGACTACGATGCCGTCATCAACCGGCACGTTTCTTCGGATATGAAAAGTACAAACCCGCTTCTCGGCAGTTCGGCAATCGAGTTCGAAGTTGTAGGCCAAACCAGTTTCGGCCTGTTCAGCTTTGATTGGGACTTCAATCCCTTCGCCGTCGAAGCCACCGTAAAATCGTGGCATTCCAGTAAAGACCGTCTGTATGACAAAGTTGTCATTCGAGATGATCTCGTCTGGTCTGATGGAACACCGATCACCGCCCACGATGTCGCTTTTTCATTCCGCACCATCATGAACCCAAGCGTCCCAGCATCGGCAGTCCGTTCCGGAACAGATCAGTTGCGTTGGGTAGAAGCGTATGATGACCACACAGTCGTTTTCTTCCACAAGGAATCGCTCGCCAGTAACGTCTGGAACGTGAACTATCCCGTTATTCCCAAGCATGTTTATGAAAGTCTGATCGACAAAGATCCTTCACTGCAGGAAGATCCTCAATTCGTCGCTCTGGAAAACGAACCCATTGTCGGTGGGCCTTATAAAATGACTTCGCGCACACGTGACCGAGAGGTCGTTCTCAGTCGCCGCGAAGAATGGTATATGAAGGATGGCAAACAAGTGCGACCGAAACCCCGATTCAAGGAGATTCGGTTCCAAATCATCCGAGAACCCGATACTGCGCTGCTGTCGCTCAAGAAAGGGGACATCGATGAGATGGGTCTCAACTCGGAACAGTGGAGCAACCAGACCAGCGGAGACGACTTCTACGAGAAAAACACCAAAGTCACCGGACCAGAGTGGACCTATTTTTACTTCGGCTGGAACACGGAAAACCCTCTATTCAAAGATAAACGAGTCCGTCAGGCCATGTCCTGGGCGTACAACTACGACGAACTGATCAATAACTTTCTGCATGGATTAAACCGGCAGTCAGTCGGAATTTTCCATCCAGACTCCTGGATGTTTCCTAAAGAAGAGATCACACCTTACGAGCAGAATTTCGAAAAGGCGGTAGCTCTTTTGAAAGAAGCAGGTTGGGAAGATCACGATGGTGATGGAATCCTTGATAAAGAGATCGGTGGCAAGCAGGTTCCCTTTGAATTTACTTTGCTGTGTACTAATCAGCCTCGTTCCGTGAAAATGTGTACTTTAATGAAGGCAAATCTGGAACAAATTGGTATCCGCTGTAGTGTCCGTCCACAGGAGTTCACTGTGCTGATGGATAAAACATTAAACCATAAATTCCAAGCCTATCTGGGTGGCTGGGGAACGGGTGCCGATCCATCCACTGCTAAAAACATCTGGACTACCAACGCCATTAAAAATGGTCGTAACTATGTCTCTTACGAGAACCCCAAAATTGATGAGCTTTTTTATCAGGCCGAACGGGAGTTTGACCGCGATAAACAGGCGGAACTTTATTCACAGATTCATCAGATTCTCTGGGAAGATCAACCTTACACCTGGTTGTTCTACATGAACGGCTTTCATGGATTTAATAAGGACGTGCGCGGTTACGTCTGGTCTCCCCGAGGCCCGTTCGGTTATGGCCCCGGCTTTGATCACCTCTGGAAAGCGGTCGACTAGTCTCGACAATCAAGCTCTTGTAAATGGATGAGACTTTCGGACAAATTGAACTGTCCAGTACTTTGCCACCTCCCTTTTGGCATGGGATCATTACGGATATATGTACTCTTACATCATTCGACGTTCGTTGATTGGCCTCGTAACGTTGCTGATCATCACGTTTATCGTATTTGGCTTGATCCGGAATATTCCGGGGACCCCATTCACGATGGCGCAGGCTGAACTACTCGACCCCAGCAAGACCCTCGGCACGGCCGACGTGAACCGGCTCAAGGAAGCGTACGGACTTGATAAACCTTGGTATGAATCGTATGCCTATTGGATCTGGAACCTGGCTCAGGGAGATCTCGGAAATTCATTCGATGAAAAGATTCCGGTTACCGAGGTCATTGCGAACCGCTTTGTTCCGACGTTGATCGTTTCTCTCAGTTCGTTGTTCTTTACGTACATCCTGGCGATCCCGATCGGCCTCTATTCGACTGTCTACTACGAAACGGTTCACGAACGTTCGGTGAGTATTCTGCTGTACGCTCTGTATTCGTTCCCGGTAATGGTGGCGGCCCTGATGTTGCAGTTCTACTTTGCCTACAGGCTCGATTGGCTCCCCCTTACAGGAATGCGAACGACTCAGGGTTTCGACGATCTTTCCACGTTCGGTCAAACCTGGGATATTACTAAACATGCTATTCTCCCGGTAATTTGCTCTTCATATGGCGGCTTGGCTTACTTAAGCCGATTTGTGAACTCCAACATGCAGGAAGTCATCCGGTTAGATTTCATTAGGACCGCTCGGGCAAAAGGAGTCGGGCCACGAGATGTGATTATTAATCACGCATTTCGTAATACACTCATTCCGCTGATCACGATTTTCGGCCTGACATTGCCCGGGCTATTAAGTGGCTCGATCATTATCGAAGGAATTTTCCAGTGGCCGGGAATGGGGCAGCTCTTTTTCGAGTCCATTCCAGAACGGGACTACCCAGTCATCATGGGACTGACGCTCATGTTCTCTGTCCTCACGTTACTTGGCCAGCTTCTGGCTGACGTTCTCTATGCCTTTGCCGACCCAAGGGTTCGACTTTCCTGATTTCAGAGATCTTTCTTCTCGAGGAAGTCTCCCTTGAAGCCCTCTTTGGTTTTCTTCATTCCTGAACTCGATTTCAACACGCGACAATCAAACCATGTCCTGCTGAAACTTAACTCATACAGTTAGCAGAAATGTCGGATCAGCTCCTTCCTGAAAATGATAAAGTGACCCTCACCGGCAGTCTCGATGAGCTGGAAACGACGGTCACGGTCGTAAAATCGCCCAGCTTCTGGAATGAATCGTGGCATCGATTCAAGAAAAGAAAGCTGTCGATGCTGGCGCTCGGATTCGTCGGATTTCTCACCATCGTGGCACTTTGCTCGCCAATGATCGTGGGAACACGCCCTGTCGTGTGTAAGTACAAAGAAAATATTTACTTTCCTTGCCTCTATTATTTCAACGCATCCTGGGAAAATCCGATCTTCTTTAAGGACGGATTTCGCCAGCGATTTTATGAGAACCTCAAAGAAAAAGATCCGGAAAGTTGGGCAGTCTGGCCTATCGTCTATCAATCACCCACCCGGCGCATCACGGAAGGGGAATTCGGTAACCAACCTGCCAGTCCACTTCTGCAGGAGAAACCGAACAAATACCATTGGTTCGGAACCGATGACGACGGAGTCGACGTGTTTGCGCGACTTGTTCACGGAACCAGAATCGCGCTGGTGGTCGGTTTTCTTTCGATGGGAATTGCCAGCTTTATCGGCATTGTCGTCGGGGCGCTCGGAGGATACTTCGGTGGCTGGGTGGATACGATTCTCAGCCGCATGACTGAAGTCGTTATGTGTGTGCCTACTTTAGTGTTGATCCTGGCGATGCTCGCGATTGTGGAATCCACGACGATTTATCACCTGATGGTAGTCATTGGTTTGACTGGCTGGACCGGTATTGCCAGGCTGACACGCGCGGAGTTCCTCAAGCTGAAGGAGATGGAATTCGTCTCTGCCGCTCACTGCCTGAGCCTGAGCAACATGCGGATTATTTTCCGGCATATCCTGCCCAACTCTCTTGCGCCAATTCTCGTGCCGATCAGCTTTGGAATTGCCTCCGCCATCTTTACGGAGAGTGCGTTGAGCTTTCTCGGTATGGGTGCCGAACCACCTACCCCCAGTTGGGGGCGACTCCTCAGCGAAGCGAAGAAGTCCGATTCCCAGTGGTGGATGCTGACATTCCCCGGAGGAGCCATCTTTCTGGCGGTGCTCGCGTACAACCTGATCGGCGAAGGGCTCCAGGCCGCAACGGATCCCCGTCGCCGCGATTAATTCATGTCAATGATTTCGGTGGTACTGCGATAACGATGATTCTGCAATTCAGGTTCAGGCATCTGTGATGGACTGTAACTGAGTCCAATGCGTTTCGCCAATTCTTTCGACTTCGGCGTCATCGATTTTCACCAGTGGTGTGTATTGCGGATGGCGGACTTGTCGGTACGGGTTATTCTTCTTTGCGTTGTAACAGCAAATGAAGGCCCATCTAGGATTTTCACTTTTGTTCTGATCAGAGCGATGCAGTAAATTGCTGTGGAACAAGACAGCATCACCCGGTTCCAATTGCACATGAACCAATTCCAACCTCTCCAGGGCGACTTCCACCCGTTCCGGATCGGCCCCCGTCTGTTCGCCCACCTGTTTGTGGTCGACGCGCCCCATCAGATGTGATCCGCGTATCACTTGGAGGCAACCGTTTTCGGGGGTCGCACGATCAATGGCCACCATGGCGCTCGCCATCATGGGGAATGGACAGCAGAAGTTGTACCAATAGCCATAATCCTGATGCCACGCCCAGGCGCCCCCTTCACGAGGCTCTTTGAGGATCATCTTGTTGTGGTAGTGATAAACTTCATCACCCACTAACTGTTCCATCGCATCGACCAAACTGCGAGAACGAACAATCGCACTGTAGATGTCATTCTCATACAAGTCGTTTTTAACCTTTAGCTTAATTGCGCCTCCTTCGCCATCATCGCGAGAAGCCGCTTCGCGGAGCAGGGCCAGATCCGCCCGTGCGATTTTACTCAACAAGGCCAACGTCTCCGGTCGCAACATGCCCGGAATGATCACAAAACCATCAGTCGAGTACCGAGCCAACTGGGTTTCATCAAGTTGAAATCGTCGCATCGCCGGGATTCCTACTGTTCATCTATCGAGAGACGGAAATAATGAAGACGAGTGTTTATTGTATTCAGCGCCATAGAGAGATAAACAGTCGAATACAACATTATTCCGTCAACCAACAGGTTGCCGGGATGAAATTTGATCACGAACGGGAGACAGAATTGACCTCAGTCCCAGCTCAACTGGAAACGGATATCGCCTTGAAGGAATGGGCGATCCTCTGTGCAGCACTAGCTAGCGGAAAACAGACGATACTGGTGCGCAAGGGTGGCATCGCGGAAGGCCCCGACGGTTTCCAACCGGAACACCCGACATTCTGGCTCTTTCCCACAAATTTCCATCAAGCGGAAACTGCGTTAAACAACGATGGAAAAGCGTTCCTGTCACATCCCGACATTAAATCGAATTTGACGCCGCCTCCCGCTGAACAAATTGTACTAAAACATGTAGGACAAATTGAACAAATCATCCGACTGGAACAGGAATCACTACTCCCGTTCTTGAACACGTTCCAACTCCTTTCACCGGAAACACTTTCGAACCGATTTCACTACAAGGAACCCGGATTATGGGTCATGGTTGTTCGTATCTATCAGGCACAAGACCCGATCGTCATTCCCGATTCACCTCATTTCACAGGATGTCGTAGCTGGGTCGATTTGCCTCGGCCTTACAGCTCTCCTCAGGCAGAACCCGTCCTCTCTGAGGAAGAGTTTCAGGATCAAGTCCGCAAACTGAATTCCGTGCTGTCTGAAAACGCGATCGGTTAAACGAAGTACGTATGTCTTAAGTCTGAAACTGATCGACATGAAAGTCGACAAAGCATACAAACGTCGCTTTGGTACAATAGAGCTGATGACCAATCCCGAATCGTCTGTCAAGTTAAAAGCGAGTTTGGATGTCAAGGTTTAACGAGTCGCTCAAACGCGATCTCAAAAATGAACGATCGCGCGGCAATCTGAACTTGCTCAATCGCTGTTCATCTTGCAGAATGAAAACAGAAGTTAGAAGTCGTCGTTAAACACTTCAACTTTCTTCCTTCGCCAAAGAGGATCGCCTCACACTCACTTCTTTCCAAGCCGATCATCTTCAGTTTCACACTTAGACGAATTGAATATTCCAAAGCCACGGGCACCGTATCTGGAAGTCAGGTTCTCTGCCCTCCATCGGTATTCTTCCCACGGGTTCCCGCTGATGTCGTTTGTTTCAACGTCGGACTATTCCTTCGTCAATAATTCTCAAGCTATTCCTCAGACTGAATTATCGATTTGCCCGCAAATCGTTCAAAGTCGTTGATTGAGATCTTTTAAAAACAATTCTTTTTCAACAGCCATAATAAGGTACCGCGATGCATCTGATTTCACGCAGCATCCAGCAAAGTGTTGTTATAGACGATGATATCCATGTTACCATTCTTGAAATCAAAGAGGACCGAGTGATCCTCGAGATCCATTCCCCCAGTGCTCAGGTCCCTTATCGGATCGAAACCTTGTATATTCAATCCAATGAAGTAACGAGGATTGATTCCGAGAGTACCAACGCAACTGAAGAGACTCCCGAACTGGTCGGAGCGCGGTCTTAAGTGTCGAACGAACTCATTTCGTGAGCTCAACTTAAATAGTTGCGACACCAGAGTTCGAAAGTCAGCAACGCGTACAATCGTGACGCATGATTTCGCTGTCCCCGCTGATGCTCTGCGAGATATTTCTCAACCACTTCACGACGAAAGTAGCGTTCCGTCGCCACGGATTCGTCCACCAGCTGTGTTTTCAACCAGCCGGAAAGCTCTCCCGCAAACCATTGCTTCACTGGAACGCCGAAACCTCGTTTCGGCCGTTTAAAGATTTCTTCAGGCAAGTCCTGTTGTGCCAATCGCCGCAGTGCGACTTTGGTCTCGAAAGTCGTCGCCTTCATGTTGAGTGGCAGGCGGGCCGCCTTCTCTGCCAGCTGGTGATCAAGAAAGGGTGCCCGAGCCTCGATGCTGCCGGACATCGTCGCGTAATCTGTTTTCAATAGCAGATCGCCGACGAGGTAATCACCACAATCGATCTGTAACATACGGTTAAGTACATCATGCGGACGCTCCAGGTCAGCCGCCATGTCATCAATCGCTGCCAGCGGAACGGGAATTTGCTCGCGGAATTCAGGTTGATATAGCCGATCCCGGTCCCAGCCTTCCCAGAAGTTCTTGAAGTACCCCGAAACATGTTCGGGAAGACCCCAACGGGCCAGACGGGCCGTCATTCTTCGTCGACCTATCGGGTCGGCTTCGCACGCTGCGAGATTGCCTGTCGCAAACCAGCTAGGCAGACTCGACTGCATCAACCGCACAAAAGCGGAAGACTGCGACGCCCGCATATGTTTTCCATAGCCGGCAAACAGTTCATCTCCCCCGTCGCCTGTCAAAACGACCTTCACATGTTCGGCAGTCTGCTCGCTTAACAGCATCAGAGGCAGGGCGGCGGAGTCCGCCAGAGGTTGGTCGAAGAACCGGATCGCCTTTTCCAGCCAAGTCTGCAGGTCACCAGGGTCAAATCGAAAGACGTGATGCTTCAAGTTAAAATTTTTGCTGACAGTCTCTGCGTATTCCTGCTCGTCGTATTTCGTTCCTGGAAAACTGATTGAAAAAGAACTGAGGGGTTGATCCAAAACACGATGACAAACCGCCGCAATATACGAGGAATCGAGTCCTCCACTGAGAAACAGTCCGACAGGCACGTCACTGATTAAGTGAGAACGCACCGCTTCTTCAATATCGTATCTGAGTTCACCCAGTATTCGCTGTTGTCCTACTTCGTCGGCGAGAGGTTCCGGTTGGTAATCGAGTTGCCAATACCGGTGCAGGGTTAATTCACCCCCGCGCAGCAGAAATGAATGCGCGGCCGGGAGTTGATGAATACCCTTAAACAGGGTGCGTGGCTGAGGGATGAACTGGTAGAACAGGAACTGATCCAGCGCAGCCGGATTAAGCTCTGGTTTCACCGCAGGGTGCGCCAGCAGCGACTTAATTTCAGAAGCAAACAGGAACTGTTGATCGTTCCAACTGTAAAAGAAGGGTTTCTGACCAAACCGATCGCGGGCACCAAAGACGATTTCCTGTTTTAGATCATAAATAACGAAGGCGAACATGCCTCGAAGACGCTGCACCATCTCGGGGCCGGCGTCTTCCCACAGGTGAACAAGCACTTCTGTGTCTGAATGTGTTCGAAACTGATGACCTTTGGATTCCAGTTCCGCTTTCAATGGTTCGTAGTTGTAGATTTCACCGTTAAATACGACGACAACCGTTTGATCTTCATTCCACATCGGTTGCTGGCCATCGGACAAACCGATGATGGAAAGACGCCGATGGCCTAAACCGCAGCGCGCAGAAACATAGCTGCCCGCTTCATCCGGGCCGCGATGCAGCATCGCATCCCGCATCGCCTGCAAAGCTTGCTCCTCAAAACCGGCCTGCGGTTCTTGAATATACCAACCACAAATTCCGCACATAGGCAGGGGAAATCATTTCATTGAGAAGTTAAATCATCGTTGAAAATAGAACAAACATCGCTGAAAGTGATGATCGCATCAATTCGCTTTTCTGCGCCGCCGGTTGCGTTTGTCGACCATCACAGTTAACCGACGCCAAACATCCTTCCACGTCAGCGAAAGTTCAGGATTGGCTGTCAGATAGGCACGCAGGAACCTGCATCTTGTCGAACGGGAGATTAACCGCGTCTGCAGTGCATCCCGGGCGACCCGCGAAAGATTCCAAAGCCATCGGTCCACGTTACCAGTGGAAGCTGTCGCTCCGTCCAGATCGATAATAAAGACCCGAGGTTTTTCGGCGACCCCGTCAATCAGTAGATTGGAAAACTTTAAATCGCGATGACAGAAACCGGCCTTATGCATTCTGCCAAGGACTGTAGCTAACTCCCTGGTCACCGACCAGACCTGTTTACGGACATGGGGATCGGTCTGAACAATCTCCAAGGTGAGCGATGCAAGTTGAACGTTGAGGTCACGACAGTCGGGTAACCATTCGAATCCGAGGTAAGCCGGGTCGTTCCAGCTCCAACGCGCCGGCGGTATGACCCACAACGGTTCCGGTGTGGGAATTCCAGCGTCCAGAAATTGATGCCCCAGTTCAAACGAATGCCGAGACCGATCCTGTAAACGAACGAGAGAAGTACACCGTTTGAGCCAGTTCTTGCGGAACACTTTCTTGTATCCACAAATCGTTACGGTTTCGCCCAGGTTCACGGGCAATACGACAAGCAAGGCCGAGAGACTCTGCTTAAAAACTTTGGCCTCTGATCGCTTAAATAATACTTCGGGATCATGCAACAACTCATGGAGTGCTGAGGCGCTAACCCGTGAAGAGGCCCAGCCTGTACGGCGACCCAGGATTTGTACATGCGGCAAGTTCGAAGTCATTTTTAATTCGGTTCGAGGGCAGTTACTGGCCATCCGGGTCCTTTTTCCGAATCGGAGTCAACATTCGCTTAATTGCAGTTTTTACAAAGCAAGCCAGTATACAGATCCAGTATGGCCCGAGGAATTAATCACTTTTGCATTAATTACAATTATGCCGAAGGGCTTCGGCGCTCGCAGGGGAAATTTCTTAATTATGTATCTTCCCAATCAGTCAAAAGTTACGCAACTCGCCTGATTGGAAAAAACAATCTTAGGAAGATTTTGGCCCCGATTTTGCAACCAGTCGATATCGAGACCAGGAGGTCTTGCCGTCCCAAGGAAGGTGACGGGATTACAACTCAGAAGCAAGGATGCTAACCAGATGAGACTCCGTCTGACAATCTATCTGTCATTGCTGCTCTGTAGCTCAATAGCCTATGGAGCCAAATATAAAACAGACAACTTCGTCGTTACTGCTCCCTCGGAAATCATTGCGAAACAAGTCGCGCTGACTGCCGAAGACTGCCGCAAGGAAATTGCCATTGCCTGGCTGGGTGCAGAACTCCCGGGCAATTGGGAAAATCCCTGTAAAGTTTTCGTCAAAGTCGGACAGCTCGGGGCTGGGGGCGCAACGACCTTCAAATTCAACAGAGGAGAGGTCTACGGTTGGGACATGGAGGTTCAAGGAACGCTCGAACGCATCCTGGACTCGGTTATCCCACACGAAGTCAGCCATACCATTTTCGCCTCTTACTTTCGGCGCCCGCTTCCCCGCTGGGCTGACGAAGGGGCCGCAACCATCGTAGAGCATATCTCAGAAAAGAGACGACAGCTCGATTTATTGCACGACGTCATTGACTCGGACCGACGAATCCCTGTCAAACAGTTATTGGAAATCACTGAATACCCGAAAAACCCACAGGATGTCTTCACACTCTATGCAGAAGGGTTTTCTCTGGCCGATTTCCTGATTGAAGCAGGGGGGAGGAAGCGATTTCTTGATTTGATCGACGTGGCTCACGAACAGGACTGGGAAACCGCCTTTCGTAAAATTTACAAACTGGACGACCTCAACCAACTCGAAAACCACTGGCGAAAATGGATAGTCGCAGGAAGTCCTCGAAACCAGAACAATCTCGACGGAGTAGAAGTTGCCGTTGCTGAAAAATCGAGCGAAGACTCTTTGATCCGCGGACAATCACCTGATCCCAAACAGATTTCGAAACCAGTTTTCGAGAGTTCACCCAAAATGACTGCTGATCGTTCCCTGTTAATTGAAGAGTCAGCGGATCGTCTTGAAAGACCGCAACCGCTGCTGTTGCGGATTTCTTCCAAGCGATAATTTTGAATACAACCCTGTGATTGACTTCTTTGAAAATGATCTTCTCTAACGACCCTAATTTTTTTGTTCTCTTCCCTAACGACAAGAACGACGATTATCCATTTCATCAGGCCAGTTTCCCACACTATTCACTGGTCTGGTAACGACTGATTGGCGAGGCAACACCCTCTCTCCCCCGTTGCTTCTAATAATTCAGCTGTTCGGACCCTGATTCGTCGTACAGAGCCACCGCGAAAGCGGTGGCTTTTTTTATTTCCAGTTGGTCGAAAACGGAAGCCCACACCCTTCGATTATCGTTTCCCTTTGAAACGAGGAGCCAGGGGAAGATCGTTCTCAACAATCGATTCCAAATGTCTGAGGATTCGAGAAGTCAAATCCACCCCGGAAGGAACCTGCCTGTGGACGGTGAAGTCATTCGCTTTTAATGCCTCAGCAAGACCTGCTAGCCCCTTTAAAGTCTCTTTTCGAAACAGATTCAGTTCATCCGGTTCCAGGTCATGTCGCAGCAAATCGGTTTTGACGCGATCCGTCTCCGGGTTCACAGATCGCACCCGTTCCAGTCGCGCCAGAGTGGTTTCCTGAGTACGAAACAGATATCCCTGAACGAACGCCCGTTTGAGCCGCATTTCAGGATCGAAGTGAAATACAGGGTCAGGCCCTAAGAAACAGGATAAGTCACCCAATCGGCGATAGCCTAAAACGAAAGGCTCGCTTTCAGACGGCAGAGACAATTCGACTCGCTCGACGAGCGCCGTCGCTTCCTGCATCAAATCTTCGCGGTCCGATTCCTGGTGCGCCATTTTTCTTGCAAAGCCTTTCCTTATCCCGCATAGTATTAGGTAATCAGATAGATGTTGAATCTATTGCAGTATTGTTACGCTGTCTGGTTTTAAGAGGAATTTGTCTACACATGGGCCAATAGACATTTTCCGTTCTGGGGATTTTTTCGTTCTTCTAAGACTATTTGGAGTCGATGCAAAGTAAACAATTTGTACGAGTCCTCCCCGGTTCCTTGAAATTAACAAGACTGAATCCATTAAACAGGTCTTTCCTTCCGGAAGTGGAAATAATTACTGACGTCAGAATCCTGTATTGGATATGGAAATTCTGAAACCAAGGCTGCCTGGAAATCCTGAATGTCGTTTGTGACCCATCGTTACAGCTTGCCCGTCTCTTCTGCGGAGATCAGCACCATTGACCCGCAACGACTGTTAGAAGTCGATGAGAAGCACAAAAAGCTGATTGAATTTCTCGAATCGCATCAGCTCGATGCCCTGTTACTACAGAAACCGGAAAACCTTTCCTGGTTCACTGCGGGTGGTGATTTTGCGCGCATGGGATCCTCCGAGACAGCAGGGTCGATATTCGTTACGCCTGCGGCGAGGTTACTGGCGACTAATTCGATTGATGCCGCTCGGATTTTTGATCGCGAGATCCCCGGTTTCGGCTTCCAAGTCAAAGAACGCCCCTGGCATGAGTCTCCTGAAACCTTGATTGAAGACCTCTGCCGAAGTCGCCGTGTCGCCAGCGATACTGGTCAACACTCCACCAAAGATGTCTCCCTGCACCTTAAAAACTTGCGTGTTTCCTTAACAGAGCGTGACTGCGGCTTGCTCCGAGAATTGGGACGAGATATTTCGCATGCCGTAGAAGCGACCGCAAGAAATCTGCAACGGGGTCAGACGGAAGCAGAGATTGCGGCACAACTGGCCCATCGACTCATCAAAAGAAATATTGTCCCCGACCGGATTCAGGTACTGGCCGATGGGCAGAGCCAAAGATATCCCTCCTGGAGTTACGGCGATGATCGAGTCGAACGCTATTGCATCATCTCTGCCGTAGGTCGGCGGAATGGTCTGCATGTGGGAGCCTCACGTACCGTCAGCTTCGGCGCTTTGCCGCGTACTGTTCGTGATGCGCACTTCCGTGTGATGCTGGTTCAAGCGACGGGCATGCATTTTTCTCAGCCGGACTGGGAAATGTTTGAAATTTGGAATCGAATCCAACGCATCTACGAGAAGTTCGGTCACCCCCTCGAATGGCGACGAGCGGAACAGGCATCCGTCATGGGGTACAAAGCGAGTGAAGTCCCCCTGGTACCCAACAGCCAGTTTCGCCTGGAAGAAAACATGGTGCTTCATTGGCACCCTTCCATCGGAGCCGCAATGGTTGGTGATTCTATCCTGGTAGCAGAGGGTGGGTTTGAATTGTTAACGCCACTCGATGAATGGCCGAAAATCAAAATCGAAGTCAAAGGCCTCCCAATCTATCGCCCCGACATTCTGCAGCGTCCGGAATGAAACCGGGTCCGTTGCAGGCAGCGCAAAATGAACGAAAAATCTTCGTTCCATTCGATTTAAGCAGGAGTCGACGAGGGTTTGCACTTTTCATGAACCGTCAGTCTGTCGATAATGGCCCATCCTGGTTCTGCTTTTCTGGAAAATGACTTCCGAAAAATCTTACCGGACACATACCCCATTTTATCTAACCGGCATCGAACCGGGGCTGACGAGTAAGGCATCTGGAGAAGCCGCCTTTTTGCCGCACTACCGGTCAAGCCCTTCCGTTTACACAGCCGATGATTTTGAGGCACGAAGCAACCGGTTGCATCGAGGAACTTCGCTCGAGTAACTGCAGGCATTATATCCCCACGCCGGATATGATCGACACGTTGATTTCACTGGAACAGGATGTTCAGTTCAACTATGACCAAACTTCAACTCAATTCGGCTTCCGCCTCCTCCACCCCCACCAGCCCTGTTCCCGTAAAAAAACGTAACAAACTGGTGGAGTCCCTGCGTAAAGTGCATCTCGTGGGGATCTGCGGTTCCGGAATGAAAGCGTTAGCGGAATACCTGACTGATTGCGACATAGAAGTGACTGGATCCGACTTATCCAGTTCTGAAGAACTGTGGCTGGCCATGCAAGAACGAGGATGGAACGTCCACCACGGGCACCAGGAAGACCACCTCGCCTCTGATGTGGATCTGCTCATTTACAGTCCCGCAGTAACAGAAGAGAATCCTGAACGTGTTTCCTCACAACGGCAGGGAATTGCACAACTTTCCTACACAGAGTTTCTGGGAAAATTGCTTCAGGACGAGACAGGCCTGTGCATCGCTGGAACCCACGGAAAAAGCACCACCACGGCGATGACCAGCCACATTCTGGAATCCTCTCGCCTGAACCCCTCCGTTTTCGTCGGAGCTGAGTTATGCGGGTATGAGCGAAGTGGCTGGGCAGGTGCCGGCGACCTGATGGTGGTCGAAAGCTGTGAGTACCGTCGTCATTTTCTGAACTACGCCCCCCAGTTCGCCGCCATTCTGGGGATCGAAGCAGACCACTTTGATTGCTATGCAACGGTTGAAGACGCTATTGGTGCTTATGCTGAATTTGCCCGCAATGTCTCCAAAGAGGGTACTTTACTAGTTTCTGCAGATTCAGAAGCGGCAGTAGAAGCAGCCAAAGGTGCCTCTTCAAAGGTAGCGACCTTCAGCGTTCAAACGATGGCCGATTGGTGGGCCACAGATATTCGCAGCACTCCCACTGGCCAACGATTTCGAATTTTCCATCAAGGCGAATTCTTTTCGGAGATTGAAATTGATCTTCCTGGAGAACACAATGTCTCCAATGCTCTGGCAGCAACCGCGATCTGTTATTACGCCGGATGTTCGCCAATGCAGATTCGTGCGGCACTCGCCCGCTTCGAAGGCTTAAAACGTCGGTTCGAATCGGTCGGTTCGTATCGGGGTGTGACGTTAATCGACGATTACGCTCATCATCCGACGGCTGTTGCGAAAACGCTGACCGCTGCTCGGCAACGTTTCCCAAACAGGCGTCTATGGGCGGTTTACCAGCCTCATCAAGCTTCTCGCACCACGGCGCTGGAAAAAGATTTCGTCGATGCATTGGAACTTGCGGATGAAGTAATTATCGCTCGTACATTTGCTGCTCGGGAATCGTCTGCAGAGACAGAAGACCGCACGGCTGTTCAGTTGGCCGAGAAACTCTCCGCCAGAAACGTGTCGACTCTGTACTGTGGTGCCCTTGACCAGTTGATCGAATCTTTAGACGATGCACTTCGACCTGGGGACGTTCTATTAACAATGGGTGCAGGAGATATTGATCGGGTTCATAATGCCTTCACTAGACGACTTTTCCGAAATCACGCTTCTTAATGAACCTCTCGCTAAGCATACCTGGCTTGGTGTAGGAGGACCTGCTCAATACTTCATCGAACCCCGCAATTTTGACGAGTTGCGCGACGTTGTTCGCTGCTGCCATGAAACGGAGACCCCGATTCATATCCTCGGCGGAGGATCCAACGTCCTCGTCCGGGACGAAGGAGTCAGCGGGGTTGTTGTTCATTTCAAAGCAGACAATTTCTCTGACATATCATTCGAAGGATCCGAGGTCCGGGTGCAAGCCGGGGCACTGCTTTCAAATGTCATTTCTCGCTGTATCCAGGAAGGGCTGGGCGGACTCGAAACGCTGGCTGGCATTCCAGGAACCATCGGTGGTGCCATCTCTGGCAATGCGGGTGGCAACAACGGTGATATTGGTCAGTTTGTTAAAGAAGTACGAGTACTGACCTCCACGGGTGAAATTAAAACACGCACGGCGGAAGAAGTCTCTTTCAGCTACCGCCAATCCACGTTGACTGATCTTGTCGTCCTGGAAACATTGTTTTCGCTCAAAAAAGAAGAGCCGGACGAAATCAGCCAGCGGATGCGTAAAACCTGGATTATGAAAAAAGCGACTCAGCCGCTCTCATTCCAGTCGGCAGGTTGTATTTTCCGAAATCCACGGGGAACCAAAGCAGGTGCTCTGATCGAACAAGCGGGTCTCAAAGGAACGCGAGTCGGAAATGTAGAGATCAGCGATCGTCACGCGAATTTCTTTGTCACACAGCCCGGCGCCACAGCAGAGGACATTCTGAAACTGATCGATTTAACTCGCTCAAAAGTGAGTGAACAACACGGAATTGATCTAGAGTTGGAAATTAAGATCTGGTAAATGTTTAGGCCAGTCCCAACGCCCACGGGTTGATTTCAACTCGTTTCGGGAATGGCATCGAGTTCAAAAGACTGTGTTTTCAGAATTTCTGAGCTCTACCTAAAACACACGAATTGGTTTTCAGACACGATATTGCATCTTCAGAATGAGTACAGCCCAGGGAATCGGGCAGGCTCCTGATGATTTCCGTTCTGAAACCACCTGATTAATCACCCTGATAACGTCTCGTTTTTGTATTTCAGAAACCGCCGGGCCGGCACTCTACTTGGTTTGCTCCCACCCTGCAGTCCTACTGAAGATCACTCAAACGAGGTAAGACCAAGCCAGGTGCACGGAGGCTTCCATGGCAGATTTCGACTTTCTTTCCGGCGATGTTTTGCGAATCGTAGTTCTTGCAGGTGGAGATTCCGCCGAGCGGGAAATCAGCCTTCAAAGTGGGGCTACAGCCACCGAGGCGTTGAAGAGTCGCGGACATGAGGTTGTGCAAGTCGATCCCGCTTCGGAAGACTTGGCCACGCGCGATTGGAGCGACTGCGACGTCGCCTTCATCGCATTGCACGGCACCTATGGCGAAGATGGTGGAGTTCAGCGCCTGCTGGAGGAACTTGAAGTTCCTTATACAGGCAGCGATTCTTCAGCATCACGACTCGCCTTCAGCAAATCAGCGGCGAAAGAACGTTTTCTGCTTTCCGGTGTAGATACACCGGCGTACGTCCTCATTCACGAAACAGACGACGCCACCTCGATTCATCAGAAAGCGAACAGTATTGGCTACCCCCTCGTCGTCAAACCAGACGCACAAGGTTCCAGTCTGGGAGTCACCATCGTTCGCAGTCCGGAAGACCTTCCGCAGGCTCTGGCCCGCTGTTTCCATTACGACTGCTTCGGATTGATGGAACAGGCGATTGAAGGAACAGAATGGACGATGGGAATCGCTAATGGCGAACCCTTGCCCCTGATACAGATTGAATCTGAACGGGAGTTTTACGATTACGACGCCAAATACGTCGATGACGAAACTCGGTTTCTGTTCGAATTTGATCTCGAAAGCCCCACGATTGGTCAGATTGAGCAGCTTGCTTTAGCCTCTTTCGACTCGCTGGGCGTCTCCGGTATTGCCCGGGCGGATATCCGTCTGGATCGTTTTGGCAAACCGTGGATTCTGGAAGTGAATACGATTCCTGGGTTTACGTCACATAGCCTGATTCCAATGGCTGCCGAACAACAGGGAATCGAACTGGGTGAATTCTTCGAGCGGACCGTACGCGCCGCCCTGCAGAACAGCTTTCTGCGTCGTCAGAATTAGCCCAGTCCGCATAGTCAAAGTCGCTCTTTTTAAAAAGAGGCTCCAGGGCCAACCGGACTTTTCCGTAACGGAACTGCGGTCGATGTAGATCGATAGGGAAGTATCAGAACAGGGTCGTTCTGCGCACCAACAGGCCTCGTGCGGTTAAGTCTCGTATTTCACTGGAAGAAATTGCGGCTCACTTTTCATGTTATTCGCGAAACAGAAAAAAAAACCAGGCAAACGCAAACAGAAAGAGAAACCGAAGCAACAGAACTGGTTCACCAGAAATCTGTTTCGTCCGTTTCCTCTATTATGGCTGGCGTTGATCGCGACTTTGATCGTGTTGGCCCCGCGCGTTTATAAAAAGCTACCTGACCTGACAAGCCAACACCGGTATCAGTTAACGTCGTCTGACATCACCTTGGAAAACCGACCTGATTGGGTTCCCGCCCATTTCCTCAACGCTGTGCTCTCCCATAATCAGATTCCCGATAATGTGCTGGAACCGGAGTTAGCGCGAACGATCTCTACCTGGTTCGAAAAGGAACCTTGGGTGAAGTCGGTCGAAGCCGTTCGAATTGGGTATCCCCCTTCTGCATCGGTGGAATTAACATTTCGCGAGCCGGTTGCGGTAGTGGAACTCGAAGGAAAACTCCATCCCATCGATGTCGATTCCGTGATTCTTCCCAGTGAAGACTTTGCCCCAGCAACACTCGAACGATTCCCCGTGCTACATCCATCGAAAGTTCCACCTCCTTTGTATGTGGGAAGCGCCTGGGACGATCCGGTGATTCGTAAAGGGGCCAAATTGGCGAGCGAAATTAAACCTTACTGGGGCAACTTTGATTTTGTTGCAATCCGCGCACAGCAAGATCAACGGAATCGTGCCGCAACAGGGCAGGGTGAATTTGACCCGACCTTTGAAATTGTGTCCGCATCTGGTTCCATCATTGTCTGGGGACGCGCACCAGAGTCGACTCATCCGGGCGAACTTACCTTTGACGAAAAGGTTCGTCGACTGATGGCTTATCAGAAAAGGTTTGAAGGCTTTGCACTGCCCAGTGGTCCCTACGAGATTGATATTACTCACTGGACCGATATTTCCCGTCGGGTTCTTAAAGAAGCCGCAGCAGAAACCGATGCCCGCTTAAGACGTTAAAATCTCAGGAATGGTTGTGACCTGCCTCCCTAAACCGAGCCCAGATCCTGATATACAATTCAGGGTTCTGGATCAGAAAAGGAGGCCCTCATGCCCGCAAAACGACATTCATCCGAACAGATCATCACCAAGCTCCGGGAAGCGGAGGTCCATCTCTCTCAGGGGATGATTATCCCTCTGAAGTGCCAAAACCCATGGGCGTATTACAAATGGCGTCGGGAATACGGCGGACTGCAATCAAGGATCAGATGGGAGGCGTTTTCCAGGAAGCCATCGTCGCCGGAGAGGTTACGTGCAACTTGTGTCACCCATTGTTTATTCGGGTTGGTAGTGATGCCTGCGATCTCGACTTTACGTGACTTCAGCTCCATCACCACCATGACGTAGAACGTCGTTAGACCGGTCTTCGTCCAGACTTCTACCGTGGTGAAATCGACGGCGAAGATGGTCTCCCAATGAGCTCTGAGAAACGTCTCCCAGGATATTGAAGCAGGGCGATCGGGAGCAGGCTCGATACCATTGGCCTTCAGCACATTTCTGACAGTCGTATCGGTGATGTGAAAACCAACGTTTGCCAAGGCACCTTGAATTCGATCAGCTCCCCACGTGGGATTCTCTTTCGCGAACCGCAGGATCAGTTCGACGATCTCCTGTCGAACGCGCGGGCGCACAACTTGTTTCTTCTCCGACGAGTAGTCCCATTTCCGGGCAATCAACTCCCGGTGCCAACGGAGAATGGTATCGCGAGTGAAGATCGCGCCGAGTTCACTTAGCAACTTTCGACCAAGCTGCTTTCCTTTGACTGCCAGGCGACGACGCTCGTTATCGTTCAGTAGGATCCGTTTCTTACCGAGTTTATCGCGGAGGATACTATTTTCAGTCTTCAGGTATTCAATCGCCAGTTGTTGTTCGCGATTCACCCAACTTACCAACGCGAATACCAGCAGGTGCCAGGGCTGCATCACAAATTCCATCTAATCAGTTACCAAAGTGCAGGGGAGGGTTACTTTGGAACTATAACCATTCTCTGAGCCGTAGCACTCTCGAAACGTGTATCGCTGCCAGTCTTCACGACCGGAGGCAACGGTTGTACTGAATGTAGCGGCGAGCGTTGTTGTCAACTCGTCTGAGAATCAAGGCCGTTGGTGTCTCGCAGATCCCTAGAATTGCAGCGTTTTGAGTTCGGCTGAGTTTTTTTACGATACGGGCGAAACTCAATCGTCGGCTATAAAATGTCTTTTATGGGCGATCGCGAAGAGTGCAAGGAGCATTTCTGTATTCTCCTGGCAGTCATAATACTCATCGTTAAGTTTGTCGAGAATGTCTTCCTGTTTCTGAGAGAAATCTGCTAATTGCTCGTGACGAAGATCGTTGTCTTCCGAGGGACCAGCTTTTCCGAAGAGTGACAAGGCATTTCGTAGAATCGTAACACGGGAACTGGCACCAATCGCTTTCAAACCCGCATAAGCTGTTTTCCAGTTGTTACCTGTCGAGTTCACGAAGTATTGAGCATGCCCTCCATTTCGGACTTCTGCATCGTACATGAAAACCGCATAGTAAAACTTCTGCTGTTTAGTCAGGCCCTCGAATCCGCTCTCCTTCTTTGTTTCGAGAATAACATTGAATGGTTCCGTAATACCTTCGAGAATCCCAATCGCACGTGCCGCCGCCTCTTGTACTTTTTTGTGAGGGGAATTCAAGTCGTTGCGAAGATACTGTTCGGCCGACTGATCCGGGTTGAAGGCGTACGCATGAAGAGCTTCCGCATATTCATAATCGTGTGGGTACTTATCGACATTATGTTTTAACTGATTCATCAACGGTAGTAACTGAACCCTGGGTATCTGGTATTCAGCTTCGTTCAATGCCATGATTATGTAATGGAGTTGGCTGTTCTCTATTGTGAAATAATTACTCGACAGCAGAATTGGTACAGCTTTATCGGTATCAATATCCAGCAATAATCTGGGAGCTTCTCCACCAACAGATCTGTCTTTTCGGTTCAATAGTTTTATGAGACCCGGAAATATCCCTGTGAGAAACTCTTTACTGTTCGTCCCTTCCCTTATACCATTTCGAATGCCAATCATAGTGTGTGATCGGACATAGTCGTCCTCATCATCCAATGCTTTCAGTATTGTCGGGATGCAGGCTCCTGTTCCATGTTCGCTGATTTCTAAAGCAGCATACTTTCGGACATAGTTATCCTCATGATCGATAAATCGGGTTAATATCTTGACGGCTCTGTTCGCATCGTGGGGTATGAGTAAACTACAAATACGTTGCAGTGGAGTATCAGAACCAAACTTAAAGCCGTTAGGGTTGAATCTTTTTGCGACTCGTTGATTTTGTAGTGCCTTCATCAAAAAAGGGACGGCCTTTTTTCCAATGAGTTGTAGCTTATCGTAATTGAAGTCATGGTCATCTTCGATAAAAAGCCGATTGACTAATTTCTCAATATCGCGATCGGAAATGTTTTCAGGAACACGCAACGATTTTTTTGCCGCTTGCTGTGACTCCATAAATTCCGCATACTCATTTTTCATTTCCGGGTTTTTCACCCAGTCGCGAAACCCACCGTATTCTCCTTCCGATTTCCTGGAACGATTCAAATTAATCGTGACTCGATTGATGACAAAGAGCACAAAGGAGATTGATAATGCGATTAACAGGTAAATCATGATGAATGCTGAAAAACGATGATGTTAACTTGGCTGACAAGTAGATGAGCTATTCAACACGGGGTTACATTACGTCGTGATGAACTACGACATTTTACTCATTCTCGTATCGTAAAATACTCAGCAGACGTTGAAAACCACTGATTATAAGTGGTTGCGTTGGTGATGAGCAATGGTTTTCGAAAGAGATTTGTTTCGCGGTCCGAGGATTGTTGTCAAATTCGGTGCGAAAAGGATCTTCCGATCGCAACGGTAGCGGGAAATCACAACACGAGGACCGACATCTATTCGAGGCTGATTCAAGCTGCGTCGCGATAGTAACACTTGAGCAGCCCACCGAGACGTTCGCGGCATTCGACCTTGCCAGCGACGCATCTGACTTCATCAGGATCAATCAGCTGATTGTCGAGTCCCTGATGGTTCCGCTCGGAATGGTAATGGGCAACGTATTCCTTCAGCGCTCGTGCGAGTGAGTGCTCACCGAAGAAGATCATCTTTCTTAGGCACTCAGATTTCAGACTTCTCATAAATCGTTCGAGATACGCATTCATGTTCGGACTCTTCGGCGGAAGCAGCACCGGTTCGATTTCAGTCTATTCCTTCAGTAAAGAACGCAGTGGTTGAAAGGACGTGTCGCGATCAAGGATCAGGTGGGAAGCATTTTCCAGAAATCCATCGTCGCCAGTCAGGTTGCGTGCAACTTGTGTCACCCATTGTTTATTCGGGTTGGTAGTGATGCCTGCGATCTCGACTTTCCTTGACTTCGCGTTGATGAAATCGTTACTGCGCGTCAGCCTCTGTTCCCCGGAACGAGTCCGGGTGACCTCCCGAGCGTAAAAGCTGCTCGGTTAATTCAATCGCCCAGCGGTCGATTCCATTCACGCGCATGTTCTTGATGCTCTCTTCGATATTGTAAGTCACTCGCTTAAACATGACTTCGTTGTTTTCAATGATGACATAAGCAGCACGGGCATCACCATCTCGGGGTTGGCCCACACTTCCAGGATTGATGACCTGGGTGTCTCCGAGATCAAGATACATTGGATGATGCGTATGCCCGACGCAAACAAGATCAACATCCAACCCTTCCAGCCGATTTCGCCAGGCTGATTTATCCTCTCGTAGATATTCATCCATCGGGTCGCGCGGGGTTCCATGCACCACCAGAATTTTTAAACCGCCTATCTCCACTTGCTGCATTACAGGTAGTCGGGCGAGGTATTTCATCTGCGAAGGACGAAGTAAGTCCCAGTGAACGGGCCGCGTGGCTGCTGCCAACGCTCGAAAGCCTGCTCCCGACCGAGCTGCTACCCGTTGGGCGACGGCGTGATCATGATTTCCCCGCACAGCCACGGTCGCATTTTTACGCACCCATTCGATACAGGGGATCGGATTAGTTCCATAATCGACGATATCCCCCGCCACAATACAGGCGTCGAAATCCTCCTGGATCGCCGAAAGGGCAGACCAGTTCGAATGGATATCAGCAACCAGTAGAATACGAGACATGAGTTCCACATTTCAGTGAGGAATCTGGTGAAGGAGAGTGGGGATCGGCAGGGAGGATGATTAGTAAATACTGAACCAGAACTAATATACCCAGACAGGTGGGTAGGGAAGGTGATAACATCCATTCAAGGCGATATACACCCGCTAATAGAAACAAAGCGAGAAATACAAAGATTCAGCAATCTCAAACTGTACCGGATTTCGAATTTTCCTGTCCACCCTGTCTCGGAAATAGGAGTTTCAGAAAACGGGCGCAATTGTTCACTCCCCCTTGACCCGAGGGAATCGCATGAGGTCTAATAAATGGTCAGGTCTTATATGTTGGTAGATCCTCTCTTTAACAATCAAAACATTTCTTTGTGAACGTCTTCTTGCGGATTGATTTCCGCGGCCAGACTGTTGAAGGCCCCCCTCCGATAACCCCACAGACAAGGAGCCCGTTGCCATGGAGAACTATGACGCCATGACGTTGCGTGATCGGTTAACACTGGCCGAACGTCGAATTCGTGAATTGCGGGATCACTTGGAACGAGGATTTCTCCCGAAGGTTTCCGACACTGTCGAGCTGATCCATCCTTCGCGGAATGGGGTATTCCCGGAAACTGTTAAGGATGTCACCCTGAGGAACTCGGTCAAGAATCTGCTGGCGGCCGATGAATTCACGAATCAGTCTGCTGAAAAACTGGTTGCATTGTGTACTTCTGTGGAAGAAGAAATCGATCGCATCCTGGAAAATAAGTAGTGCCCTTGCTGTTTGAATTCCAGCCTAGAGCCTTCTGCTGATTTTACAGTCCATACCGGTATTGAGGGTTTTACTGATCGCACTGAATGCCAGACTTCATTAACGAGATGATCTAACGCTTGCACTTTCCATGCGAACTTGCAGCAGGGAAACGCCGTTTTAAATTTCAATCCCCCGTTATTTGCTGCTTGAACTCCCCTCCGCGTGACCTAAAATTGAGGAGACAGAGAAACTGCGCTTTGACTTGGCCTGACGACGGCCAGTCGATCTTCTATCACTTTTGATTGGGAAGGTCTTAATCTCGATTAATACAATCTTCGCTTGCTGCGTTGCTGCCAGCTGATCGAATCTCACCCACACGAAACCGGATCACCCACGATCCTGACCTCCTCTGAATATGACCTTCAGGTAAATTGATGCCCAACTCCTCCTTCGCCGATGGCTCTGATCCCCAACTTGATGAGGACCTTTCCTCTCAGGAAGGTGATGCGTCCACGGAACAATCTGAAGAGAAGGATGATCAACCCGCCAGCACGGTTAAATCAGATAAGCTGCTGGATGAGGTTAGCAATGAAGACGATGCTCCGTTGACCTACTCAACGCGAGAACAGGGTCTCGACCAGGATACGGTGCTACGGGTGCCTTCAACGGGCTCGTCAGTCAACGCTCCACCGCCGACCGATCCGATGCTTCCCACCGTATCGCCACTGGCCGATGGAGATATCTCACCCTCTGAAGTTCGTTTTCGTCTTTTCCCACGAGAGCAGGGTTTACCGGCCGATGCTCCCCTTCCCGAAACTGCGGGGATCGTCCTGGGGCACTTTCGTATAGAAGAACGAATTGGCGCGGGAGGCATGGGCGCCGTTTTCAGAGCGATTGATGAGCGGCTGCAACGAATCGTGGCACTCAAGGTCCTCTCACCCACACAGCTACATCAACCGGACGCCATTCAGCGGTTTCGCAATGAGGCCCGCTCGGCTGCCCGACTTGATCATGAAAACATTGCCCGTGTTTATTATTTCGGTGAAGAAAAAGGGGTTCACTTCATCGCATACGAGTACGTCATTGGACCGAACGTACGCCAACTCATCCATCAGGAAGGTCGATTGAAGCCAGCCGATGCCGTGTATTACACCCATCAGGTTGCTTCCGCATTAAATCACACTTCGGCTGCTGGTGTGATTCACCGCGATATTAAACCCTCCAACATCATCGTCACTCCGGCCGGAATGGCGAAACTCGTAGACCTGGGGCTGGCCCGACAAGAGTCGACAGAATCGCAAGGTGATTTAACAGTTGCCGGAACCACGCTCGGAACGTTTGACTATATCGCCCCTGAACAGGCGAAAGACCCTCGTTTCGTCGATGTTCGTGCCGACATTTATTCGCTCGGTTGTTCGCTTTACCACATGTTAACTGGAGAGCCTCCTTACCCAGGTGGCACGTTCGTCCAGAAGCTATTTCACCACGAATCAAAAGAAGTCCCCGATCCAGCGGACAAAGTTCCGAACCTGCCACCACTTCTGACTCACATTGTTCAGAAGATGATGGCCAGCGACCCGGCAGAACGCTACCCCACCCCCAATGAGCTGCTTCACGAACTGGAGCAAGTCGCGCAGCAACTCGGAATGCCGGGAGGCCCTTCGCGACCCTTTCGCCGATCCGCTCCAATCAGCAAACGACAGGCCCAATGGGAATCCTCTCTCAGCTGGATTTTTATGGCGATTCTGTTGATCGGTATGGTGATCATCATCGATGTCGTCTCCCAGAACGCCACGACTTTATCGCCGGAAGGATCTAATTCTGAACGAAACACGGCGATTCAACCCGAAGAGAAACCGGCAGTCGATCCACCTGATCCGGGTCCGGCGAGTACTCAGGCTATCGTCCCCGCTCCAAGCACCTCAGACGATACCAACAACAGTCTGAACATGCTCGCCAATGAGGACGACTCTAATATCCCGCGTGACATTAAACCTACTGACACGAATACTAATCCGCCTAAGACCAGTTCACCATCGAGACCACAAGACGTCAAGAAGCTATTTGTCCTTAAAAACAGCGATGGCGGAGCCGATGAAGCGTTCGCGACATTAGAGCAAGCTCTGGAGTTCTCTCCCAGAAATGGCGTGATTGAAATCGCCAGCAGCCCCGAGACTCCCATTGTGATCAACCAGCCTTTTCAACTGGTTAAAAAGTCGATCACCTTACGCTCGGCTTCCGGGACACGCCCCCGCATTCAATTCCGGTACGAATCAAAACGGTCCTCCAGCTACGAAGGGCTGATCGATCTGCGGGATAATTGCTCGTTAAGTCTCCACAACCTCGATCTGGAATTTCAGATTGATCCCTTGTTCTCAGATTCGGTTCCGACCTTGTTCACTCTGATGGGTAAAGGCAATTCGCTGCTCATGTCCGGTTGCAGCGTGACTGTTCTTAAGAGTGGTCTTAAGAAGGCAAGCATCGTCCGTGTTAAACGACCAACCGAATTGAACGATGTCAATACATTCACTCCTACGTTGGCGGTCGATCCGGATGCGAATAAAGCGGAGATTGAGATCTCCAGTTCCTTCTTCCGCGGACAGGCACGGCTTTTCCAGATTGATGTTGTTGTTCCGACACGGATAGCAATTAACAAAAGCGTAGTTGCCGCAGATACCGATACAATCTACCTGGAAAACAGTAATACGGGTGTATGGCCGTTATCCAATTTTGAAAAAGCACCGGAAGGAACGTCCTCTCTCGAACTCAATATCGCGCAGTCCACTTTTCTATGCGGCGGTCCATTTTTCAATCTCGATTGGACATTGGACAGCCTCGCTGAAATCCCACCGATGCAAATCCACTCCGCTAACAATGTTTTTATCTCACATCCGAGTGGCCACACATTCCTGCAAACGCACATCGTGGACAAGCAGCAAACGGTTAGCCTGATACATTTTCTTCCAGAACGATTGAAATGGAACGATCGGAAAGGTTCTGACTACTTCAGCGAATTCGGTAGCTATTTTGCAAACGAATATGGAGATCGAGAACCCTTTGCCTTTGACCCACCCATCTCTGATATTCAAGCGTGGCGAAGACTTTGGCGAAACGCGTCGGAACGTGAATTGACTTCTAAAGAAACGACCGTTCAGCCTAAGGGCGTTACTCCCAATATTCCCGTTGTCAATTTAACGCTGGAAGATTTTTTTCTAGAGGGGGAACCGGGCGAGAACTCCCCCGTTAAAGGGAGTTCCGACGGACAGAACGATGCCGGTGCTCCAATTAAAGAATTGATCGACTTGATGCCAACCATCAGTCCAACGTCGAAGCCTTCCGAAAAGCCCAATTCAGCCGGCGGCCGAAACCAGGCGGCTACTTCGTAAGTTCTTCAACTTCTTCCGCAGAGAATTTCTGCTCCATGCGGGCGCCCAATTGGCTTACGATTCGTGCTGCCGCATGCGACGCCAGGTGTCCCGCCAGTTTCCAATCCATGCCGTGGGTAATTCCATACAGCAGCCCTGCTGCATACATGTCACCAGCTCCGGTCGTGTCGATCGCTTTCGTGGAAACGCCTTCGACGGGAATGACTTCCCCTTCGTGCATAATAATCGAACCGTTCGGGCCCAAGGTCATCGCGACGTTCTCACACCGTTCGTGCAACCATTTAACGCACTCGACGGTATCGTCCAGCTGAGCGAGGCTTTTGGCTTCGTCTTCATTACAAAACAGCAAGTCGACAGAGTTTTCAATCAGCTCGATAAATTCGTCCCGAAACAAGTTGATGAGAAACGGATCAGAAACAGTGAACGCAACTTTCACTCCATTTTTCTTTGCCAATTCCATTGCCTTCAGTGCGGCTTTCTTCGGCTCTTCCTCTGTGAAGAGATAACCTTCAACATACACATAGGTCGCTTCTTTAATATGATCTTCCTGAATGTCATCGGGAGTCAATTTTGAAGAGACTCCTAATGTGGTCAACATGGTCCGTTCTGCATCTTCTGTGATAAGAATCACACAAGTACCACTGTGACCTTCCACATTCGGTGTCTCGATCGTGACTCCCAGTTCCCGCATGTCTTCGAGAAAGAAGCTACCGATCTCATCACTTCCCACCTTGCCTGCATAAGCGACCTTGCCCCCAAAGTCCGCGATACCAATGATCGTGTTCGCGGCGGACCCGCCTGCACAGCGATTTATCGGGACACCGGAGATAGCCCCGAGGACTCGTTCCTGAGTCTGCTCGTCGACCAAAGTCATGATTCCCTTTGAGAAATCGAGTGCCGTGAGAACCTCATCGCTCACCTGTGCCTGAATATCAACCAGAGCATTGCCCACACCGTACACGTCATACTTCATTCGATTTCATCCGTCTGTCAAATAATTGAGGGCCGCCCCGCGGCCGCGGTCAGTAATAAAGGTTCCGGGGCGATTCTAGTTTGTGGTCCTGCTGTTCAACAGACATACCGGTCGATTTGTCCGTCTACCCTTTGAATTCCCTGAAATTGCGGCGAGCTTGCTTTGGATCGACTTGGGATCGCTTGACAGTCCGGAACGAGAGCTGGAGACTGTTGATCTGATTCTCCCTTAAAAGAAAGCTTCCCAGATGAATGCCCAGTCTGCATCCAATCGCTTAATCATCGCCAGTCGAAACCAGAAGAAAACTGGAGAGATCCGCGACCTGCTGGCTCCGTGGAAGATCGAAGTCAAATCTGTCGGTGATTTTCCAGATGTTCCGAAGACAATCGAAGATGGGGAAACCTTTGCTGCGAACGCCGCTAAAAAAGCCGCGAAAGTCGCCACCGCCTTAAACTCGTGGGCACTGGGCGAAGATAGTGGATTGTGTGTCGCTGCGTTGGGAGGCGCTCCTGGCATCTATTCCGCTCGATTTTCGGGGGAAAACGCGAACGACGATCTGAATAACGCCAAACTACAGGAAGAATTGAAAAACGTCTCTGACGACAAGCGAAATGCCTTTTACATCTGCCATGTTGCTGTCTCCGACTCTGAAGGAAATGTTCAGCTCTCCATGGAAGCCGAGTGTCATGGGCGGATTACGCGGGATCCTAGGGGAACCAATGGGTTTGGATACGACCCGTATTTTCTGATTCCCGAATACGGACGTACGTTTGGCGAATTCAAACCGATCGTCAAAAGGCAGATCAGTCATCGGGCACGGGCGTTTAGACAATTACTTCCAAAACTGGTTTCCCTGCTTAAACAGCAATAACTGGCTGAGAAAAAGCTTGAAATTTCGGTCTTTCTGCTTACCCCGTTGGTGCGGTAAAATAGCAGAACTTCCAACCCGATATTCACGCCGAATTCAATCTGAGCCTGTCATATGCTTTTAATGCGGAACCGTTTCACGCAGCCCCTTCGAACAGTAGCCAGTCATCGAATCACGATGCTGTTCATCTTGATCTGTCTGTTCTCTTCACTCGTCGCCGAGGCCGCCAGTCCGCGAACGTTGGAAATGATCCGGGCCGAGCACCTGGAGTTACAGGAGAAGGCGACTTTCTCGCTTCAGAAAATGGGAGAACAGCTGGAAGTCCTTCAGGCTCCTGAGTTAGCTGCCCGCATGTTCAAGCTGGCCAAGCCGGCCAAACTTTCAATGAACAGAGTCGTATCCCTACAAAAGGAAATGCAGCCTGAACTCGATCCTGATCTTCCGCGTGAAGTCTACGCCATTTTGAAGATACAACGGGAATTCAGCCAGACACACGCCAATCGCTTGTATGTTTTAGCACGACGAGCATCCAAAATCGGGTATCCGGCCTATGCCTACGGAATTATTCAGGAAGTACTCCGCTTCGATCCCGATCATCAAGTCAGTCGTAAGATCATGGGTTACGAGCGATACGACAGCCAATGGTTAACGCCGTTTGAAAAACGAATGGCGAAGAATAATTTCATCGAACACGACCAGTTCGGTTGGGTCAAAGAGGCCCATGTCGCCAGGTACGAAGCAGGGGAGCGGTTTTATGACAACCGCTGGATTTCGGCTGCGCGTGAGCAGGAAATGCGGCGCGATCTCAGCAATGCCTGGACGATTGAAAGCGAACATTTCGTCATCAAGACGAATCATAGCCACGAACGAGGGGTCGATATCTCCCGTAAGTTGGAGAATTTCCATCGATTTTTCTACCAGACGTTCCACTCGTTTTTCACGACCCCCCAGCAGATGGAACAGCTATTCGATAATTCATCACGTAACCTGAGTCGTAGCCTGGGTGAACGGCATCAAGTCTTTTTTTTCAATTCGAAGGACGAATATGTCGCGCATCTGGCTCGCAAGATTCCGGGAATGATTATCAACGAGGCTGGTCAGCGAGTCCCTAAAATATCTATTACCAATGGACTGTACCTGACAGCGGATCAAATTTCGTATTTTTACCATGACCCGAATGCGCGGGACGACTCTGTGCTCTACCATGAAGCCACGCATCAAATCTTCTTTGAAAGTGCTCCCCGCCGCCGACAAGTTGCCGAGAAAGAGCACTTCTGGCTGATGGAAGGCATTGCGTGTTACATGGAGTCTTTCGAATTGCAGGACGACGATACCTGGACCGTTGGAAACATCCTTCACGATCGCTTTTATGCATCGCGCGTCCGACTCCTGGAAGACAATCATTATATTCCACTTCAACAATTCTGCGGCATGAGTCTCTATCAGTTTCAGGGGCACCCTCGATTGGCCTGGAACTATTCTCAAGCTTCCGGGTTAACACACTTCCTGATGCACTATGAAGATGGGCTCTACCGCGATGCGTTAATAGAACATCTCGTTCAGATTTATAACGCAGCCGGTGCCCGTCCGCGTCCAGTCGCCAATCTGTCACAGCTGACCCAAACCAGCTACGAAGAACTCGACCGCCAATACGCCGAATACATCAAAGTCCAGTCGATCGAAGAAAAAGAACTCCTGAAAGAACTGCAATTCAACCCCCAAATCAAAGACCTGAATTAACTAGACTTCTTGAGAGCGATTGTATTCAAGCGGTTCCCACCGGTTAGAAATCCTGGAAGGGGCGGCGGGGTTCGCTGGCATTCATTTCGGCTTTCCAGGCTTTGAATCGGGCCTGAAGATGGGAGAGTACTTCCGGGTGTTCTTCGGAAAGATCCCGTTGCTCGCCGATGTCGGTGCTGAGATCATAGAGACCTTTTCCTTTACGGGAAGCGACCCATTTGTATTTGCCGACGCGGGCCGCCCGATCGTTGCGGCGTTCCCAGAACATTTCCTGACGGGGAGAGGTCTCTTCCCCCGACAGCACAGAGAGCATGTCGAACCCGTCATATGTGACTCCTTCCGGCAGTTCCGCACTCGCAAGTTGGACGAAGGTTGGGAACAATTCCAGTGCTGTAAGAAAATCGTCGTTCACCGTTCCAGCTGGAATGACTTTCGGGTAACGGGCGATAAAGGGAACACGAATTCCCCCCTCAAACATCTGCCCTTTGAAACCTCGCAGTGGACTGTTATCAGCCGCCCCAGAACCTCCGTTATCTGAGAAGAAGATGACCAGTGTTTCCTCGCGCAATTGATGTTCATCCAAAGCCGCGAGAACTTCACCAATCGCATCATCCATTGAGGTGACGGCTGCGAGGTATTCCAGTCGGCGTTTTTCTTTCGAAGGAACCTGAGCCGGTTTTCCGTACCGTGTCCCCTCGGTTAATGTATCCTTCAGGTGAGGGTACATCGTTTTGTATTTTTTTGGAGCCTGTGCAGCTCCTCGAATCGCCGGATCCAGATTCGAAGCACCGTGTGGCGCGTTAAAGGGAAGATACAAAAAGAACGGGTTCGCTTTATTCTTTTCGATGAACTGAATCGCCTCTCGTTTAAAGAGATCAGTCGCATAGGTCCCTTTATCTTCTGTAGTCGGGGTGTTTTGCCGAAACATCGAAGGGATGCCGTAACGCTCATGAGTAAAATAGTCGATCCCCGTATTCGTCAGTCCGTAAAATTCATCGAAGCCATTTTGAAGTGGAAGATATCGCTGCAGTTGTCCCCCGTCCCATTTGCCAAAGATACCGTTCTGGTATCCCTGCTCTTTTAAAACATCGGATATCATGATTTCCCGAACGTCCATTCCCAGAATTCGCTCTGGAGAGACTGCGTATTCCGCTGCGGGAATCTTACGCCCGAAATCGGCAACGTCGTTGCGGATCATGTCGTAGAGACCGTTTCGCTGAGGGTACCGGCCAGTCAAGATGCTTCCCCGAGAGGGGGTACAGGCGGGCCAGGTCACATAGAAGCTGGTGCAACGGACTCCGTCCGCCGCCAACTGGTCAAGGTGAGGCGTAAGAACTTCATCCGATCCCGCGCACCCCAGATCCTGATAACCCTGATCATCGCTGACAATGAGCACGATATTGGGCAACCGTTCCGCTCCCGACGTTTGAGATAGCGAGCAGAACATCAGCAACAGAGAAAAGAGGCAGGCGCAACCAGTCCGGATAAGCATGTCGGAAAACCTTTGTGATAGATGAACTGATCGGAGTTAACACGTCAGTTTTATCATCAAAGGAGGGCAGTCCTCTGTCAAGCACGGAGAAAGTCGGGCACTCAGAAGAAAGACGAAGGCTGAGGAGATAGACGAATCAATCAGAGATTGGTTACTGCAGAGAAAGCGTCACTAAGAGCAATTGGAGAAATCAAAAAGAGTCAGTGATTCGACTTCTCGACTGATCAGATTCAAAACGCCGTCGTCAGCAGGCGAGTTGAAAAGCACCCCGGGCAGGATTCGAACCTGCGACCCTCGGTTTAGAAGACCGATGCTCTATCCAGCTGAGCTACCGGGGCTTGAAACAGAAAACGAACTCCAAGCCCGCTTTCCTTCGATCAGTGCAGAGTCTATCAAATCGTATTTCGACCGCAAAGGGGCAACTCGGAATTACAACCTCAATTCCCCGAGTGGAGACATGAAAGTTGAGCAATTCCCCCCCCTGACTTCGTTTACGACAGGGCATGAGATCAACGGGTTCGCCTGTCCTCTAATGAAGCCGCTCGTCCCCCAATGTGACGCCTCAAGTCGCTTTCGTCTTGATGCTTCGCGCGCGAGGGGTAGTTCTTCAGGGACAAATTTACGTTTCTCGTGCAAGAATCCAGACTTAGATCAAGCCCTATTCGCGGCATAATCGTGATATTTTGACATTCGTCGTAAGATTGGCAATAGCGTTACAACCGGAACAGCCGATACGACTGGTACGACCGATTATCACATTCGAGGCGTCGGTTTGCACGGAGATTAACACGTTATGAAACTGGAATGGGCAGTGGGTTTGACGACCAGGATACCAAATATGGCCAGTCGCCTTTTAAAAATGATCTTACTTTGTACCGCCGGCATCGCTTTAAGCAGCGAAGCTTGGGCTCAGGGACCAGCCATGAATGGCTATGGCCCCCCGGAGCAGGTCCATTTACCGACTTGGAATGATCTCGAGGATCCCAACCATTGGAATCAACTTCCGCTGGGAACGGGACAACCTGTGGCTTCTGGCTACAGTCAAAGCTCGATGGCCCCGCCGATGCTTCCACCGCACATGCAACCGATGGGACCCGGGCACCAACCGGGAATGTCGTACCATCAAGGTTCGACGGTAACATCACGAGCCGCCGATTACACCATGGATGATCCTTGGGACCAACCCAGCGAGTTTGAAAGATTCCTGGGAGCGGTCGTAAAGAATTCCTGGTTCCGAGCAGACTACTTGCTCTGGTCGATGGATGGACCTGGAAACAAAGTCGTCGGTAATCCTCTGGTTTCTGGAGACCTAGTCTCTGACGTCGTCATTTCTACCGACAACGTTTTTGACTCCCGCGAGTATTTCACTTGGTACAATCTGGCTGACGATGACGTCACGGTCGTTCCATTTGCTGTAAGCCGAGCCCTCGACCTTGAAGGAATCAGCTTTAGTGATAAGAGCGGATTTCGAGGTACCCTAGGTGTTCCTTTGACATCGGGCGAATTTCAAATCAGTAGCTTTATCGTTGGACAGGCAGCTGATAATGTGTACGGAACTGATATTCCTGCTGAGTTAGGAATATTTACCACAGGTCCCAGAATCGATCTCGGTTACGTCGATTATGTTCCACTTCCTAAATATTATAATCTTCCCGTTACCGTTAACGGTCAAATTGCTTCCCCTATCGCTCCCCAATTGGTTTATGACGAGATGCGAATCCGCATGACGAATAACGTCTGGGGAGGAGATGCCAAGTACCTAATTGACTTGCCTAATCAAAAACAATATGGATTAGTGGCACGGCCATTAGTAGGGGCGATGTACCTTGCTATTCATGAAAACATATCCACGGACGCAATTCGTGACAACCGATATAACGTATGGGCCACTACTGGCGAATTACACATGAGTCAGGACTCCTTCAACAATATTTATGGTGCAACATTGGGGCTTAACCTCGAGTTTCGCCACGAATACTTTACTCTGGGTGTTGAGCCCAAAGGCCTGATTGGTTTTAACACCTATCGAACCCGTGTCAGAACCGAGGACCTCGCCTTTGACGGTGAGAAATATTCTGTGCAAGAAACTAAGACGGAATACTCTCCGCTGATCGACCTACAGGTTTATGCCAGGGCACATCTCACAGAACGATTCTCCGTTTTCTTCGGCTATGATTTGAAATATGCCATGAAGGTCGCCCGACCCGCAAATCAAACCCGCTATAATGTAATTGGTACATCTGATGAAACTGGATCAGTAGCGGAACAGACCGACTTCTCCATCTCTTCCAGCTTGGACCAATTCAAAGTGGATGGCCTGACCATTGGTGGCGAATTCCGCTTCCATTAAAAAAGGCATTGTCGAAGACGTGCAGCGACGTTCGTAAGTGAAGTCAATTCATAATCCCTCGTTCGGAGTAGCCCTCTGAACGAGGGATTTTTTGTATATCGACCTGTCGTTAAGCATCCACCCCAGCAGACCGCAAAAACAGAAACCAAACGCATTCAGCGATCCATGCCAAGAAATCATAGTAGGAATAGAGATCCACGCGATTTCATAGAATTCGCCGACCGCATAAACCATCGCCATCGGCATGGAAACCAGAAGTGAGCATGCGGAGATCATCAAAAGCGAAGAAACCAGAGGTTGATGTCGACGGAACGAGAAAGCGGTGAATAATTGCTGGCATGCAAATGCCATTAACATAGTGCTCAACAGAAGTGCGCTGACACATTCGATAAGGGGAAAACCAGCAATCCCCAAACCGACCAGAGGAATGCTGGCCAGAATCGACAGGCAGAGAATGTTAAGAGTCGTTGAGGAATATACTTTTTGGAGCTGTGCCAATAGAATCGGCAACACCAACCCGGCAAACTGAAAATGCAGAGCAGTTAATAAAATGATTCCCAATGGGAGTCCGAACAAAGATATCTCAAATTTCCACAGAAAAAGTGACACGGCGGAAACGGGATAATAGAATTGTCCCGCCACGAGTAAACAGAGAGTCGTGCTCCATTGGCGTTCAACCAGACTCGCCAATCCATGCAGAGAGAACAGCATAGTCAACACTGCGAATGGCACGAGTAATAGCACAATCAACCGCCAATCACTCACTATCAACGCGACGGCCAAAAATGAAAAAGCAGGAAACCAAACCAGGCGAATCATCCGTAAGAGGAATGGTTCCCACTTTAATTTCGAGGGTTCATCCTTCATCTTATTAAGGACATCACGGAAAGGAATTTCTGCAAGTGTTCGCGATAAAAGTTCAATGATGATCGGAATTGATAAACCCACACCCGCCAGCAGGATTAACTCGACCAGTTCCAGACGTCGCGATGCGACGAGCGCTACCCAGATCAAAATAATCAACAGAACTCGTTTGCCGGGAAATCTTCGGGCGGGATTATTTGTGGATGGCATTCGTTCTCTCAGACTAACCAAGCGGTGGGCGAAACAATTTTCGCCATGATTATTCAGCAGGCACGGGTGAAGGAGGAACTTGGTTTTCGGTTTGAATGGCTCGTTGAATTGCCTCAACCGACAATCGCCGGAAGCGTTTTTGAACGCTCCGAAAGTAGGGGGCAGCCAGTCGGGCGAACAGATGATGTGGACGGGAATAGACTTCGATTTCATAACTGATTTTGCCGCTCGATAGATTGTAGCGGAGTAGAAATCGCTCCTCGCCACAGGCCACGTGCCCCGGCAAAGTGGCATAGGAGAACCCAAATTGGCGTTCCCCATCGACTTCGTCATCAATGACTTCGAAAATTCGGCAGGCGTTGTAGGTCCACAAACCTCCGCCCCGGGCGACAATCGCGACGATGTTCCCCACTTCCATCCCCTCGTGCAGAGGGATTAAGTCCACCATTTCCGGCGGGAACATCTTCCATTCCTGAAAAGCAGCCTGCCCAGTACGAAAATTCTGTTCACCAGCCCCTACCTCTACTTTAACATGGTCATGTCGGAAACCCGGCATATCTTCGCGGCTCAACAATGGGTGCCCGTCGTAATTGAAACCGGAGTTCTGAAAGGAATGCAGCAGACCCTGAACAGTTTCCCTGTTAGGCCGAGTCAGTTGAAACATAAAACTTTTTCCGAAAGAATGGTTCCGATGAATGCGTTCGAGGCATCTCTACTTAAAAGACTAACCGCCGTATTTCCTGATGAGTAACCGACGATTTCGCGAATTATTCCTACTCAATGATAGAATCCGAGTTGAACACTCGACACCCCGATCACTTTTTTCCTCCGGCATTGGAGCCAACATGCGGTACATCCTGTTACTACTATTGCTGCTGACGATTTCATCGGGTTGTGAAAAACCGGCCGCAGTCCAGAAAGAACCTTCTCAAGCCGATGACCTCGCAAATCGACTTCTGAACGAGGAGTTGGACGAACAGCAACGTCGCGACCTCTTCCCCGAGTACCCTCAATTGGCGGCAGAGATTGTCAGCTCTATGACCAAGGACTATCCCTGGAAAGAGGAAGGTGAGGAGTATCGACGCATTCCTTGGATCTGGCGTGTCTCGGTCAACGCGACCAAAACATTGAATGAAGAGGAAATTCGCGAGCTGCTCGAAGTCGGCCTTCCAGAGCTGGGAGAACCTATGGCGGATTGGGAATCGGTAGTCATCGGCGGCGCAGTCATTAATGGTCTGACCTTAAAAGGGAAATGGCCGCGCGAATTCCTTCGTCCGATTCTCGAACAGAATACCGATCTACTCGAACGCTGGAATCAGATGCTGGAACAGTCGCTGGAGATGGCGGACGACACCAATGTCAAAACCGGAACCCGGTACGATGCCCTTCGAAATATCGGGATGCTTTCCTGGGAAGAAGGGGGAGCGAATCTGACAAAATACCTGACGGCCAGCACGGATCCGGAACTCAAACAGGGAGCCATCGGCGGACTGGCCGACATGCATTCTGCGGCGGCGGACAACATCCTGCTCTCTGGGTGGGTCCATTACAATGATCAGAATCGGTTCTTCGCCCTGGAGGGAATGCTCCGCACGGCGGACCGATTTCGGCGTCTGAACCAGGAAATTGAGGCAGGTCGAGTCGATCCCGGATTCCTCTCCGACGATCAAAAACAGAAACTGCTAACTCATCCACATGAGATTACGCGTCAACACGCATACGAATTATTAAAGCGACCGGAAGAACTCGCGGGTGAAGTCGGGAAGGAAAAGGAGACTATTCCCCCGATTCCTGAAGCGGAGACAGATTCCGGCGAGGATGCTCCAGCCGACCCAAATTAGTAGAAATTCACAAATAACGAAGCTGCAACCCTTTCCGACTGTCGAATTCGCTCTATAATCCCTCTCACACAGAGCGCGGGGTGGAGCAGTCTGGTAGCTCGCGAGGCTCATAACCTCGAGGTCGCAGGTTCGAATCCTGTCCCCGCCACTTTTAGTTTGCTCGAAAGCCTCTGTGACTGATACTTTTCAAAGTATTCAAAACAGAGCGAGGTTTTCACAACCGGCTTTCGACTTAAAACAAAAAACACCTGTTTGTCACCATGACAAACAGGTGTTTTTTTACGCCCATTGGTAACTGCTTATCTAGTATTCCGCATATCCCCTCGCCAACCGGGAGTTCTCCTTGGGTTTCACTAACCCGGATTTTGGCTACTCAAAACAGGTACTGAGTGACTCTGTATGATCGAAAGTCACCGTGCCCCACTGATTCCTGCCTCCGTCCACAATGTTCTTTTCGGAACTGTCGTAAGTCGCCACCGCCTCCTGTTAATTGCATCCCACCAGTTATAGTATTAGTTTAGAGCTAGTGAAATTTTCAACTTAGCGGTTGCAGGACACCCAGAATCATGGACATCTCGGCTTGTGCATCGAGCGTAAAGCTCGCGACACACAACATCGCACAAAAGTACACTTACAGATAAATTAAGGCGACAGACTCGCCTCCTCTTTGATTGTCGTTTCTGAATCGAATGGCGATATCATATCTTGCTCGTCAGACTGAAATTACGCTGTTCGAATGTGCTCGCAGGTAGAACGAGCTCGCCTAAGCATACTTCTGAACAGGATGCTCGTCTTGAACCTCTCCTCGAACAATCCAAACCCTCGAAATAATCTCGCCAACTCTCCGTGGATAGCACTGAAGCTCAAAGAATTTAAGGAGGCGTGGAAACCAGACTCACGCCCATCGATTGAAGAATTTGTCTCCGACTCGAACGGAGATAAACAAAAGCAACTCATTCGGGAACTCGTCTCACTCGAAATTGAGTTACGAAATAACGCTGGCGAAACACCTGAACTCAAAGAATATGAAACCCGCTTCTCCGAACTAGATATCAATCTGGAAACCATTTTCCTCGCGGGAAAACCACCCGAGCTAGATAAAACTCGCTACATGGTTCCCGAGGACAGAGTAGAAGAAACGGTTCTTTTCTCATCAGATACTGGTTTTGATTCGGGAATGGTGGGAAAAGATACACTCCAAGCGGACACCGATAATCAGACGCGAGAGTGGATTGAAAGCCAGGATCACCTGCAACAGTTCGGTGAATACGTCATTGTCTCCGAGATCGCGCGAGGAGGCATGGGCATTGTCTATAAAGCGTATCAACTAAAACTGAATCGCCTCGTTGCGCTCAAGATGATTTCACAGGGAGAATTTGCCAACCAGCAGGAAGTTCGCCGTTTTCAGTTGGAAGCGGAAGCGGCGGCTCACCTCGATCATCCGGGAATCGTCCCTGTCTACGACGTCGGTGAGCACGATGGTCGGCACTATTTTACCATGGGCCTAGTGCTGGGCACGAGCCTTAGCGACTCGGTCACATCTCAATTATTATCTCAAATAGAGATTGCCCGCATCGTTATGGACATCGCAAATGCGATGTCTTACGCCCATTCCAAGGGAGTCATTCATCGCGATTTGAAACCGGGAAACGTGTTACTTGATCAAAAAAATGATCCGCGAATCACTGACTTCGGATTGGCAAAACGAATCGAGGAAGACAGCAATCTCACCGTGACAGGCCAGATTTTAGGAACACCCAGTTACATGCCACCGGAGCAGGCGACGGGAATGGCTGAAGAAATGGGCGTCACAGCCGACGTCTATTCCATTGGCGCGATCCTCTACGCGATGCTGTGCGGTCGCCCGCCATTCAAATCATCAAGTTCGATGGCGACACTCAAACAGGTTCTGGAAGAAGAACCTATTCCGCCCCGAAAGTTTGACTCGAAAATCTCAACCGATCTGGAAACGATCTGCCTTAAATGTCTCGAGAAAAATCGAACCCAACGCTATCAATCGGCTCACGAACTTGCTGAAGAATTAAAACGATTTCGCGAAGGGCGGCCCATCACCGCTCGACCTATCAGTTCGCTTAGGCGTTTCCGTCGCTGGTGTGGTCGAAATCAAACTGTGGCCGGACTTATCGCCGCTGTGGTGTTCACCATGATATTGGGCTCCGGGTTCTCCATTTACTTCGGCCTGCTGGCTGAAGGCCGAGCGGAGTCCGCAATTCGCAACGAGCGCATTGCCTCCGAGCAATCGCAACTTGCTCTTGAGGCACTGACGACGATCATCTTCGACGTCAATTCTCTCTTGCGAGAGATACCCGAGGCGGGAGAAAAACGTCGTAAAATTGTAAAAGAAGCGATTGAAAAACTCGAACAAGTTTCAGCCGGATTCGAAAATTCATCCACCGTTACGGCCACGCAAGCGGCCGCCTTGATCAACCTTGCTGACATCTACTCACGACTGGGTGATGAGAGTGGAGAGAATGCTGCCACTAAATCGCTCGAATTGTACAAGCAGTCTGTCACGTTGTTCGAGCAGGTTGTGGATGTTAACGGGAATCGTGCTCCCGATATTCTCTGGAAATACTCCATCGCCCTACAGCGTGTTGCTTCCGATCTCATCGATACTAATAATACTCAGAAGGCGAAAACCTATCTGGATAAATGTATTGAATTGCGACTGGAGTTAGCGAACGAGTATCCAGACAATTTCGAGTATGCAACTGGCGTCATCCACGCCTACCTCGAAGAAGGAGAGTTCTGGAATCAGAAATCAATGACCAGAAAGGCGCTCGATTCCAATTCGAAAGCGTTGGAGTTGGCCCTGAAATTATTTGACGAGCACCCCGAAAATCGTGATTGTATCTACCTGACCATCTACGCTCATTCCAGCGTAGGCAGTATGCACGACCTCCTGGGGGAGAGCGAATCTGCTGAAAAGCATTTAAGGACAGCGTTCGTACTATTCCAGAATTCGCCGGACGGGATTTCCCGGGATCAGCAGATCCTGGATACCATCGCCTGGAATCGTGAACTTCTCGGTCATTTATATTATGACGGATTGAAGGATACGGATGCGGCCGAGAAGGCATATCAGGAGGGAATTCAGTATCAGCGACAGGCAGTTGATATCGATCCAAACGACATCAAACACAAAAAACACCTGAGCTATGTTTATGACGCTTTGATTACTTTTTACCAAGGCGAGGGTCGAATCGACAATCTCACAAATGCGATGCAGGAACGAATCGATCTTCGTCGTCCGCTAGTGGAGCTGGATCCTACAGACGCACAACTCCGTCGTCTGTTGGTAGACAACTACAGAAGACTGGCAGATCAATACGTCCAAATGAATAAATACCAAGAGGCGATCGATACTTATCTGGCTGAAAAAGAATTACTACGTTCGCTCCAGGATCAGATCCCAGAGGACTTCGCTCCGGTGATTCAAGCGATCAAAGCAAGCATCAAATCATGTGAAAATCTAGCCAGAAATACCGAAGTAAAAAAGCCAACTATTGAAGAGTAAACCTCTATTAGACAGAGCAAGTTTACTAGGTGATTAACAGGAATTCTTTCGATTCAAATTCTCTTCCGTTGATCCGTACCCGGATGTGGTGCGCACCCGGGTAATGCTGTCGGGTTGTTAACGGAGTGAAGCGTTGCTTTTTTTGAAGCTCGTGGTGTCCGGATTCAAACTCGCGTTCGGTCCATTGGAACACCTTGGGCGCAAGAGTTCCGTTTTTTTTGAGGTAGTCGATTACGTACTCTACACGAAGTTTGCACTTCCGTTTCACATGAAACGAAACCGCAAACTCCAACTCATCCCCCAGGTTGATTTCGGTTTGATTTACGGTGAAATCGGTCAGTTCTTTCACACGCGCGTCATATCCAAATAGAGACAACGCTCGAGGGTGGGATTGTTTGAGCAAAGTTCGGCAGGCGTGTTTGATTATCCAGTCAGTTTCCGAAGTGAGACCTTGCCAGCGTTCCGCCGTCTCCAGCACCTGCTCCGGATGGTCCTTGGAGATGTCGTTGAGGTTGTTGGCCACACTCTTCTGAACGTATCGCGCTTCATCTCGTTTCAGGATTCCCAACAGATCCAGCACCGGTTGCGGATCCAGTTTGAAGAGTGGCAGGGCTGGAGCCCAGGGTAATCGCGGTCGGCATCCCTCGCTTGACAATCGGCGAACATGCTCGTTTTCGTCGATCGCCCAATACCTCATCTGCTGCATCATTCGTTCGGGGTCGTCAAGGATGAAGGGCCGCACGGCGAATTCGGACGACGAAAAACGAGTGAACCAGGCGAGCGCCGGCAGCGAAGTCTCCCAATCCTGTCGCCCATATAAGGCCACGAATTCGGGAAAGTACAAACCCAGGTAACCCGAATTCTTGTCACTTGGCATCCGTTCAATCGCTTCGCCCAGAATCGAAACCGACTCGGGAAAGTCGTCTGGCAGTACCTCGCGAAGGGAGATCGTGATGTGCGACATCCGCTCTTTGAGTTCTTTCTCTTCCCAACTGGCATCGAAGATCCGTTTTCGGAAATGGACAGGGTTGATCCGAGGGTCGCATTCTCTGAGTGTCGTCGCCAGCTTGGCAATGTAATCTCGTGAGTAGTAGTTCTTAAGCGGTTCCGCCATGGGGACAATCCTAGAGTGATTCAGACAACAAACTCGAAACGAGACCTTGGAGAAGACAGGGTTACCATCGATCGGTTACTTGTAAGTGGCAGGGAAACCCTCTTGGAATTCCGCCCATAATAGCGGCGGGAACCATCGAACCCCAGCCTTGGTCAGCCTCAAGCTGACGTAGTGAGGAGACGCGAGTGTTAGGCTTGACCGGAAAAGTGAGATCGAGTATCCCTCAATTTGGATTTCGAGACATTGAAATGCCGGTCCGAGAAGGTGAAATCATCCTCAGGGATGGTCATTTACCAGACGTCATCATATGATTCCATAATCTGCATTACCCATTTTCGACCCTGACTGGACCGGGGTCTTTATCAACCGACAGATACGAGAGGAACGTTTCGTGTTCAATTCTGCGGCCGATTTTTCGCCCCTCAACCCCATGAACCAGCGCGCTCGACAATACTCCCAGCAACGACAGATGGGCATTGGCGATTTGCTGCTGGAGAATCGCATCGTCTTTCTGGACGGAGTCATCAATGATGGCAGCGCCAACCTGATCGTGATGAAATTGCTCTATCTGCAATCCGAAAACCGTCACCAGGACATCCACATGTACGTCAACTCACCGGGCGGTTCCGTCACGGCGACAATGGCGATCTACGATACGATGCAGTATCTCGATTGTAATATCGCAACTTACTGCGTCGGACTGGCCGCTTCAGGCGGTGCCGTGCTGATCGCCGGTGGTACGGATAAAAAACGATATATCCTGCCGCACGCCAAAATGATGATCCACCAGCCACACGGCCAGGTGGGCGGGCAGGTTTCCGACATTGAGATTCAGGCTACCGAGATCCTGAAAACCAGAGAGACCCTCAACGAGATTCTCTCCTCACATACCAAACAACCCATCGAGCAGATTGCCAAGGACACCATGCGCGACCGCTACCTGACGGCCTCCGAGTCGGTCGAGTACGGTCTCGTGGACGAAGTATTGATCCCCAGTACGAAACAGAAAAAGTAGTCCTTGTCACGGACGGGAACCTATTACATCCCGTCGCCGAACTCCAATACAGTTTCCCCTTTCGCAGGAAAGTCTAATCTCATGACTACACTCGTTCCCTACGTGATCGAGAAAAATGGCCGCGACGAGCGGGCCATGGATATCTACAGTCGGCTGCTCCGGGACCGGATTATCATCCTCGGCAGTCAGGTCAATGATGACGTGGCCAACAGTCTGGTTGCCCAGTTGCTCTTCCTTCAGTTCGAAGACGCCGAAGCGGACATCCACTTCTACATCAATTCGCCAGGTGGTTCCATCACCGCCGGTATGGCGATCTACGATACGATGCAGTACATCAGCTGCGATGTCGCTACCTACTGTATGGGCCAGGCCGCCAGTATGGGTGCCGTCCTGCTGACCGCCGGTCATCCGGAAAAACGGTTCGCATTACCAAACGCGCGTATCATGATCCACCAGCCGCTGGCCGGTATGGAAGGAACCGCGTCGGACCTTGAGATTCACGCCAAAGAGGTGTTGAAAGTAAAAAAACGGATGAATGAGATTCTTCTCAAACATACCGGACAGACTTACGAGAAGCTCGAAGAAGACACCGATCGTGACAACTTCATGACCGCAGAAGAAGCCAAAGATTATGGTCTGATCGACAAAGTCATGGACAAGATCGAGCTGCCTAAATAATGGTGCCCCAGTAAAGCGGACGCCGCGACCTGACCACAGAGAATAATTCCTCCCGGATTTCACGATTTTCATGTGAAACCCGGGAGGAATCCTCTTTCCATAAAATGGGTTTTGCCGCTATAGTCCCGCTCTCTTCTCCTCAGATAATTCCCCGGACTGAATCATCTCGCTGCCCACGTGTTACATGGATGTAACGACGATGGAGTTGGATGCCCTCCGGTATCACTCGCTTAGCACCACCGAATCTTATGCTGCACTTCCGCTGGACATGGATGTCATTGCTCGGAATCGCGCTGCTTGCTGGTTGTCAATCAACGGCAAAGCGTGAGGTCTGGGAAGCGCGCTTTCGGGATCAAAGAGACGAAATCCACGCCCTTAACCAGAAGATCGAACAACTGGAAGAAGATCTGGTCGTCCGCGAACAGGAAGCAGATACGCTCCGGCTTCAAATGGTGGGGACCGGCCAAACCGCATTGCTTCACGAGCAGGCACACTCGCTCTATCAGGTCACCGGAATTCGGATCAACACTCTGCTGACTGGCGGACTCGACCATGACGGGAAACCGGGCGACGAAGCGATCTCTTTGCTTCTCTCCCCTCACGATGAAGATGGTACCCTGGTCAAATTGCCGGGTAACCTATTGATCGAACTGATTGATCATTCCCTCTCCGAAGAAGAGGAAGTCATTGGACAATGGGAGTTCCACCCTCAGGAAATGAAATCACACTGGCACTCTGGCTTCGTTGGAGTTGGGTATCTGTTTGATCTCACCTGGCAGGACGTTCCCGAAAACGAAGAACTCCTCATTCACGCCCGCCTCACCACAGGTGATAACCGGCAGTTCGATGTCACCGAGAAAATCCGCATCGTCCCACCCGAAGGACTTCTGCAGGCGAATCACACTGAAGTCGTCGACGAAGGCGAGGATTCATCTCCGTTTTATTCTACTCGAACGTCTGGTAGCATGCCGCCGGTTTCTCGCCCCACCAATGCGAATCCCTGGGAGAACACAGAAGAAGAACTGGTGCCGGTTCCCACCGATCAGTTCGATGCACCTCCCGTCTTTGAGGTGCTCCCGGAAGAATTCGACGCCCGCGAAGAGATACCCCCGTTCGAGGAGCCAGGCTATTTGAGGCTTCCCGATTTTGAATCAGACAGCCGGACTAAGTTCGACGACTTTCCTCGCTGAGATGCTGGCACTGAAATCGTGATCCGCCAGGTCACAGGCTGTATGACTTGGCCGCACTCATCCCCGCGGGATTTATCCAATTCAGATAACGGTAAGGTGCTTCACGATGATAGCCCCGGGAAGCTGGGAGTTTCACGTGAAACTGATCCTTAGGAGCATCGTGTCGACAATGGGGATTTGGTGATTCGCTCGACAATGCCGTCCCACAATTCAATTCGAGACTGAATAGCCGCTTCTGCCGCGCGGGTTGCTTCAACTAATTTCTCTTCGCTTTCACCAATGAGGACCTCGACTAGTCTGCGGGCGAGTGCTCCATGTTCATCACCATCGAGCTCGATGTGTCGCTCCAGATAGTAGACGAATTGCTCCACCGGAAGACCACTCTCTTTGATCACCGGAACCAGGCGAGAAAACATATCGGGAATGATCTCTTCCCGACCATAGCAGAAGGAAGCGGCGACCTCGTGGATTTTCCCTTCCAGCGACAGAGACATCGTGTGGTTTACAAAACCTGAAGTCGATTCCAACTTCTGAATCTGAGGCCAGAGGTGGTCGAACTTCTGACCGTCCCGTAACCCGTCGATCAGTTTCTCGACCTCAGACCGGCTGGCATCGATATCAGACATTGCCTCCAAGTAGAGCTGAAAGTGACTGAGGTATCCCCCTTTTCGGTCTTCGTCACATTCCTCTCCAAGGACGATTTCGTTGATGAATCGGGCGATGGAGATATCCGCGGGAGGAACCCAGGGAAGTTGGCAACCGGCGGCATGCTGTTGCAACCGTTTCAGCAAAGACATGAAATCCCACACGGCAAAGACATGCTGCTCCATAAAAATCCGCAGCTGTTCAACCGAGGTAATGGCTTCGTAAATCGGATGGGAAAGTAGTTGGTCGCGCAGAGGTGCAATCGCCGATTCGAGACGATCCACTGCCGGGGAAGAGGGATCCATTCCTTGAGTCACCTGATACAAAACTAAGTTGATTGACAGAGTTAATTGGAGGGGTGCGTGGGAGAAGTTATCCCGTTCTCAGGAAGCGCTTACCAGGTCGACAAGAGCGATTGTCGAATCTGCAGATCGCCATTTTCCTATTGAGGAGCTTGAATGCGGGCCTGAGCCAATGCGTCTTCCGCTTCCTGAATCAATCCACACCGCTGGCAGATGATGGAAAGCTGCGTGTAGGAGAAGGTATCGCTGGGGTCAATTTCCACGACTCGTTTGGCGTGAGCGACCGCTTCTTCCATCCGATTCAATTTCTGCAAGTAGACCGCCAGGGCGGAATGCGAGAGTTTATGGTCCGGGGCTTCCGCGACGATTTCCTCGAGCATGACGACTGCTTGGTCGAGTTTTTCTTCATTTTTCAACGCGACCGCTTCGTCGTATTTTTTATTCAAATCAGTCATGGTGAAGCATTCCTTCAGTTATTTTAAATCTCAGTATTCGTTCAAACCGAGCTCGCTGGCCCAATCAGATATCATCATACCGACCCACAATGGCACTGCAAGTCGCCGACCCCTGACGAAATCGGACGGCGGGATTTCTGTATCCAAATCTGGATTAGACCCAATCTCAGCCAGGAATCGACTACCGAGCGAACTCAGCGAATTAACTCAGCGAATGAGCCGTGAATCTTTCAGGGCCTGCTGCTCCTGACGCCATTCTTCGATGTCCCCAAACAGAGAAGCTAACGCTCTACGGAGATCACGAAGATCGAGGGGAGAGCTCAAGATTTGCACGAACGTCGACTCGGACATTTTCTTCCGGCACTCTGCTTGCTTCGCAGAGAGGATCGTGATCAGGGGAATTTCGGCATCGTTCGCCAATTCAACGGCACGGTTGTGAGCACGGATGACATCGTCTCCAAGCGCATTTCCCATCAGCAGAATACAGTCTGGTGGGTCGTTTGAAATTCGTCGCAGTGCCCGACCGGGGTCTTCCATCAGCAGCATCCGGACACCGTGCTTGCCAAAGTAGTCTCGCAACACGGACTGAAATTTCGGACGGGTTTCCACACAGATCATCTTCAAATTGTTGAAGGTTTTCTTGACGCCCGCTGCGGCCAACTCACTGTCGGAATCGGAAGAACCTGAACTTAAATTGACCGATTCTGCATTCGGCTGATTCGCCCGAGCCACCGCCGTGGGTGGTTGGTGAACACCGATTTGGACTTGTAACTCTTCGAGATCGGCCACAAGCTCCGAAGCCGATTGATAGCGTAACTGAGGATCAAACTTGATCAGTTTCTCTACGACGGTCACCACTTCTTTGGGGAGGTCGGGAATGTGGGTACGGATTGGTTTGATATTCATATACCGCAAAATGTTTTTACGTTCATCCCGATTGCGAGTCCGCTGGTAGGGGGGCAGACCGGCGAGCAATTCGTAATAAATGACGCCCAGGAAAAAGAGGTCAGACCGCGGGTCGTTCCGGTCGACGCTGGTCGCTTTCTCGAGGGTCGCATACTCCAACGCATGCTGAGGAGTTTCTCCCCGGGTACCGATCGCCGCTTCAGAATCCCCCGCCAAACCAAAGTCCGCGAGTTTGGCAACGCCCTGAGTGTTGAGCAGGATATTCGTCAACTTCATGTCACGATGGGTCACGCCCATGCGGAGTGCGTATTCTAATCCACGGGCAATCTGAGTGACATACCCGGTCGCCTCTGCCGGAGAGAGCTGTTTGCGAATTTTGAGAAAGTCGCGGAGGTTTCCTCCTTCAACGAACTCCATCGTGAAGTAGTGATTCTCGTCGTCAATTCCGACATCATAAATGGGAACGATATTCGGGTGACGCAATTTTTGGCAAAGCTCTGCTTCCCGATGGAAATGGTTGACCATGTCCTTATCGCTCAACCAACGCTGGCGCAGAATTTTGAGTGCAATGATTTCATCGGTACCCAAAGTCGCCGCTCGAAACACTCTCGCAAAACTCCCGGAGTCATTCCGATAAAGCAGTTTGTAATTCCCGATGACCAGGCTGGCTGTGTCTCCTTTATGGAGTCGACCGAGCTGGTATGGAGTCAGCAGATGTCGCTGTTCCAGAACGGACAGCAATTCCGCAGGAGTATTCTCCTTCAGATCGAGCCCTACCAGACACGACTGCAGTACAACTGGATCGATCAGTTGCATCTGAAATAGTGTCTGTAGAAGTTCTTCTAAGGTGCGAAAAGCCATCTATATCCCCGGCTATCGCCGACTTGAGCCCAAAGCCGGAGCCATTTATTCTCCTTGAACGACCGTCAGTATGACGAGCCCATTCAATTCAGTCTATAAAATTTTTGAAGTTTCAGCGGTAGAACCATTGAATCGTGTACGCGTCGAAAACCTGTTTATTTAGCAAACTAACTTTATCATAATCGTATCATGAAGCGAAGCGGGTGCAAGCTATCGAATGTGGTCAATTACCTATCTCCGATCAGTTCGACACCGGTTGGACGGATCAGGAAATCCAGCCGCTTTGAAAGGGATCATTCGGAGGCTTGGCCCGAGCGTGTATAGCGTAATTGGCCTTCCACGACTGTCTTCAGAATGTCAATTCGGGCCGCTGATTCGTCGTAATCGAACTGTATCATGTCCGCCAGACCTCCCGGTTCCAGCAAACCCGTCTCGATCCCAAACAGTCTCCCAGGATTTCGAGAAGCAAAATCGACTGCGTCGGCCAGCGAAATTTCCTCCACCATTCGTGGTAATTCGGCCACACACATTTCTGTTGTCGCGCCGGAACCTGCCAGAAGTTGATTTTGCCCTGCAATCACGTGGCGACCGTCCTCTAGAATTTCGACGTTCAAACTCTCGGACTCATAAACGCCGGGAGATAATCCTGCGAGCCCCGATGCATCGCAGGTGATCAACATTCGCTCGTAGCCCTTCACGCGGTAGGCAATTTTGGCAACGCTGCCTGGAATATGATGTCCGTCGGTGATCAAACAGCAGTGAAGTCGATCGTCCGCCAACTGCTCCCAGATATAATTCGGGTGCCGGCGAATCATTCCCTGGGCCCCATTGCCCAAGTGAGTGCTCATCCGTGCGCCTGCGTCAGCGGCGGCACGAATCAGATCCGGGCTTGCTGCGGTATGACCGATCGACACAACAACTCCCGAATTCACTGCCTTCGGTATAAATTCCAGCACTCCTTCCTGCTCGGGCGCGACGGTGATCAGCTTGATCCGATTGCCCGATAATTCCTGCAGCTTGCTGAATTCGGTCCAGTCAGCGGGTCGGATATGTTCCAGCGGATGCGCGCCGCGAGAGCCATCTTCGGCTGAAAGGTAGGGGCCTTCCAAATGACAGCCGGCAACCAATTGATCGATTTCAGGGTGCTCTTCACATACTTCTTTTAATGTAGCAAATCCATCCGCTAGCGCTTCGTGCGAACTGGTAATCAATGTCGGAAAGAGCTTGGTGACGCCAGCCGCCAGATACGGCTCGATCGCCTGAATGGCCTCGTCAACAGTTAGACCTCGTTTGCAGAACCAAATCCCTCCGTACCCATTGATTTGCATGTCAAACAATCCGGGCGCTAAGTAAGGAAGTTTCTTCGTATCCTCATCATCAACACGCAAAGGTTCGACCGTTTGAATCCGGCCTCCTTCCCAGGAGATCATGACCGGTTCGAGGGTATCGTATCGCTTTCCGGAGAGTCGCTGTGTGATCATCTAGTTGTTCCGAAACTGGCAAGGCATTATCGGGGGTTCATATATAACCACCGGGGGCAGTTTTGTTCTCCTCCTATATAAGGAGAACGAGAATTGAATCAAAATATCCATTTTTAAACCGCAAACGGAGCGAGTTTGATCAAATCACCCTGCTTTTGCAACAAGCGTGCTGTAATGAGAAGAGCAGAAAAGCAGCCCAAACTTTTCAATTGACCCGAATCAAATGTCGTGATAGGATTGTCGACAATTACACCACGCATTGCTGGGAATCCTTTAAATTTGTCGACAGACTTGAAGCTGGCTTCCCTTTCCCATTAGTATATACTGATATGTCTTATGAGCGCTACGTTAAAAGAGACAGCCTACCAAACGATCCGGGAAAAGTTGATCTCAGGCCATTTTCCTCCGGGGAGCCGCCTGTCCGATGACTCGATCGCCCGGGAAATCGGCATCAGCCGCAGCCCCGTTCGGGAAGCAATAAATCAGTTCGTCAGTGAGGGATTAGTAGAATACCGCCCCCGCTGTGGAACGTATGTTAGAAAACCGACCTTGAAGGAACTCGACGACTTGTGGGGTGTCCGCGTCGCGATGGAAAGTTTTGCCGTCGTTGAAGCTGTGGACCGATTGACAGAAGCGAGCCTTCAATTGATGAAAGAGTTTAACAGTGAGTTGCTTGTCGTCGTGCGCGACTGTCGTCGACTTCCCAATCAACTTGCGAATGAAGAATTGAAACAACGATTTCTTCAGACGGATTCCTGCTTCCATCTGGAGATTCTGAATTCGGCCGGTAACGACCGTGTACTGAAAATTGTACAGGAATGCCGGTTGATGATGTTTATCTTTGGAGCCACTCATTCGGCTGTGCGGGTGACGGCAGACATGATGCTGCAATCTCAGCGGGAACATGATTTAATTATCAAAGCCATCGAAAACTTGGACCATAATAATGCCCGTGAATGGGTGGGTACCCATATCCGCACGACGCGCGCCCGCGTAATGGCTCAACTGGAACAGGTCTCCCTCCTCTAGGGCACACCACCGATTTCCAATCGAATATGTAACCAATCCATCTTTCCGAAAACGGAATCAGAACCTTAACTGCCAGGTTCACCAGATCAAAAAGGTTTGACTGTGTTGCCAACTTTCACCGTAAATAATCGAGCACACTGGTTAAGTAGAAATCAGCTCACTACCGGACTCTTGTTCGGGCTGACTGTCGTTTGGGGATTCCCCGGACAGGCCGAAGAAGAAGTTCCTGCTGCGAAACCTGCGACTGAATTCAGCGCCGGACAGATTGAACACTTCGAGAAAAAGATTCGTCCACTTCTCGTCGAACGCTGTCAGGATTGCCACAACACTGAAGTCAGTGAAGGAGGACTCGATCTCAGTTCTCGCCCCGGGATTCTGAAAGGGGGCGATTCAGGTTCTGCTTTCGACAATAATCATCCGCCCCAAAGTCTGCTCCTTGATGCGATCAGCTATAAACCGGATGCTATCGTCGAGATGCCGCCGGATGGTCGATTAGATCCGGCCGAAGTCGCCGCGATCACGAAGTGGGTCGAAGAAGGTTTACCCTGGCCAGGCGCTCAGCCCACGCCTGAAGGTGACGACGTAGCAGAAGAGGAATCTGACTTTCCGTTCACTGAGGAACAACTGCAATACTGGTCATTTCAAGTCCCCACAAAAGCCGAGCCCCCTCAGGTGAAACAGACCGAATGGCCGCGAAATGAAATCGATCACTTTATTCTGGCTCAGCTCGAAGCCAACGAGATGCACCCCGCCCCCCAGGCAGACAAGCTGACATTACTTCGTCGGGCGACTTTTGATTTAACTGGCCTGCCGCCAACTCCAGAAGAAATTCGCGAATTCGTGGCGGATGAAAATGAAGATGCCTTCGCCAAAGTCGTGGACAGGTTACTCGCCAGCGATGCTTACGGAGAACGCTGGGGCCGTCATTGGCTGGACATCGCCCGCTACGCAGACACCAACGGGATGGACGAAAACATGGCGTATGCATACGCCTATCTGTACCGCAACTATGTCATCAGCGCTTTCAACAAAGACAAACCTTACGATCAGTTTATTAAGGAACAGCTGGCGGGAGACTTGATCCCCCATCCGGATGACGAGCAACAGACGATCGAAAGACAGATTGCCACCGGATTTCTCGCGATCGGTCCGAAAATGTTGGCCGAGGACGACCCGGTCAAAATGCACATGGATATTATCGATGAGCAATTGGACACGTCTGGAAAAGCGTTTCTGGGTATGACGTTGGGATGCGCTCGCTGTCACGATCACAAGTTCGATCCGATTACGGCGAAGGATTACTACAGCCTGGCGGGTATCTTCAAAAGTACGAAAACGATGGAGAACTATCGAGTCGTCGCGCAGTGGTACGAACGACCGGTTGAACCTCAAGCACGAATCGATGCGTATGCTGCTTATGAAAAAGATCGTGATGCTGTCAAAAAGACCATCGATGAATTGGTCAACAAAGCGAATACCGAGATTCAAATCGCTGCACGGACTCGGGCGAAGGAATATCTGCTGGCCGCGACTTCAGTCCTGTCGTCACGCAGTCACTTCGATCAACTGGTCGATCAATGGAACAACGATAAAACAGCATCAGTCGAAAACAGCATCGATCGATTGGCTGAAAAATTCGACCGAGGGAATGTCGACGTACAGGAACAAACCGCCGACCCTCGAGTAGCCGTTATCCTGACTTTCAAACAGGGTGCGTCGATGGCGGAATATGATGTCGAGATTCCCCAGGAGGGCAAATATGCGATGTTCCTGCAGTACGCCGCTCATCAATCCCGTCCGCTGAAAATCAGCGTGAATGGAGAAGTGATCAAAGAAACAGCTGCTGATCAAGTCACCGGAAGCTGGGGACCTGACGGTCAAAAGTGGTTCTTTGAGCAAGTCATCGACTTAAAGCAGGGCAAAAACATTGTTCAGCTCGCCTGTACAAAACTATTCCCTCACGTTCATCAGTTTCGTTTAGTTCCGGAATCTGCAGATGGCACTATAGTACCGCCTATCGCATCTACGGATCAGAACCAGTCAGAGTCAGATTTGAATTCGCTGATTCTCGATCAATGGGTCAGTTTTCTGAAAGCAGAAGAAGCAAATCCGAAGTCCATTTTTAAACCTTGGTTTGCCCTTGGTAAAAATCAAGACGAAGCCGATCCAGCCTATTCTCGCTTGAAGACCAGTGTTCAAAAAGCAACAAAGCACGCGAAAAACGATCTGGCAGAAAGCTACGCCGCATTGTTCCTGGAGGCCGAACAGTCTTGGACGGCAATGAAGGCAGAAGAAGCAACCAAAGAAGCGATGGCTCTTCCTGATGCCGAACTGGAAGCCTTCAGACAAGTCTACCTGGGAGAGAAAGGACCTTTCCGAGTTCCGGAAAATGTGGAACAAGGTTATAGCGAAGAGGTTAAACCTCTCCTTGGAGAGCATCGGTCGAAACTGAAAGCAATTGAAGACAATGCACCGGCGCCATTGCAACTTGCATTGGGAGTCACGGAATCTAAAATTGAAAACATGCAGGTCTGCATCCGTGGGAATCATGTCAACCTAGGTCCGGAAGTTCCTCGTCAGTTCCTCTCCATTGTGGAAGGACCCGACCAGACGCCGTTAGGCGATGAGGAGAGTGGACGTTTGGCTCTGGCTGAATGGCTTGCTAAACCGGATCACCCGTTGACCAGCCGAGTGATGATCAACCGAATCTGGCGATGGCATATGGGGACGGGTCTGGTACGAACTCCTGACAACTTCGGTTTAACAGGCGAGACACCCTCCCATCCCCAACTTCTGGACTGGTTGGCTGTAACCTTCATTGAGCAGGGCTGGTCCATGAAAACGATGCACCGACTCATAATGAACTCTGCCACCTACCAGATGAGTTCGGATTACTCGGCCGAGTACACTGAACTCGACCCTGAAAATAAACTGTATTGGCAGATGAATCGGCATCGCCTGGAAGCGGAAGCGATTCGCGATTCGATTCTGGCAATCGCAGGTACTCTCGATCGAACTCAGGTCGACACTACTTTAGACTACAAAAGCCACACCTATGTGAACTCAACTGGGGGAGCGGGGGCGGTGAGTTATGACTTCAACTACCGCTCTATCTACCTACCGATCATTCGTAGTGCGCTTTACGAGATGTTCCAGGCGTATGATTTCCCTGACCCAAGTTATATGCAGGGAAACCGAGCGACGACGACTATCGCCCCTCAGGCATTGTTCCTGATGAATAGTGAATTTGTCGACAAGCAGACAGAGGCGATGGCCAAACGACTGCTGCAGGAAGCGCCCGACGCTCCTGAAGATCGAATCGAACGAGCCTTCGAATTGATCTATGGTCGTAAACCGGAAATTAAAGAGATGGAAGAAATGCTCGGGTTTGTTTACGAATACGAGCAACAGGTCGTCTCGTCGATTCCCGAACAGGATCTACGACAGTTACAGGTCTGGAAAGGCCTTTGTCGTGTCCTGCTTTCCTCAAACGAATTTATCTTCGTCGATTAATCCTCGATCGACAGAACTAATTGAACTGGCTCCAAGAAAATATTGGCGGCATTAGCTCGCAATATTCACCATACCAGTGGAGAAGAATATGTCTCGTTATCGCGATCACTTTCAACTGGGTGCCCCTCGCACTCGCCGTCAGATGCTCCAACAGTCGGCGACAGGCTTCGGATGGCTTGCGCTGGCCGATCTGCTCAGTCGGGAACAATCAGCCTCTGCAGCCGAATCTGCTCCCCCCGCCGGTCCGCTGGAAGTCAAAGAACCCCATTTTGCTGCTAAGGCCAAACGGGTCATTTTTCTGTTCATGCACGGGGGCCCCTCTCACATGGACACATTCGAATACAAGCCGCTTCTGCAGCGTGATCATGGCAAACCATTGCCGTTCGACAAACCTCGGGTCTTTTCCGCTCAGACCGGTTCGTTGATGAAGTCGCCCTTCAAGTTTCAACAACATGGCGAATCGGGTGCCTGGGTTAGTGAACTATTCCCGGAAGTCGCAAAGCAGGTCGACGACCTGTGTATTTTGAATGGAATGCATGGTTCAAACTCTCGTCACGGGGGTGCTCTGTTAGAGCTGCATACCGGCAGCGACACATTCACTCGTCCCAGTATGGGGTCGTGGCTGAACTACGGGCTGGGAACTGAAAACCAGAATCTTCCCGGCTTCGTCACAATCTGCCCCAGCCTGACCCATGGTGGCATGAACAACTGGAGTGCCGCCTTCCTGCCCGCAGTTTACCAGGGAACGCCTATTGGCAATGCCGGACTACAGGCGAAAGATTCGCGGATCCCATACATCACCGGCTCAAACCCGGATGCTCTTCAGCGACTGGAACTGGAATACCTGCAGAGACTGAACCAACAGCGTCTGGATCAAACTGGCCCCGACGCGAAACTGGAAGGCCGTATCAAAGCGTTTGAACTGGCTTACCGAATGCAGATGGAAGCACCTGAAATTCAGGACATCTCAAATGAGTCTGAAGAGACCATGAAGATGTACGGCGTTGATGATAAAACAACCGAGGACTTTGGTCGCCAATGTCTGATGGCACGCCGCTTTTCAGAACAGGGTGTCCGGTTCGTTCAGGTCTCGCACAGCTACAAATGGGATTCCCACTCTAACCTGTTACGCGACCATAAACAGAATTCAAAAGAAGTCGACAAGCCGATTGCGGCTTTACTCAAAGACTTGAAGCAACGTGATTTGCTCAAGGATACCTTAGTCCTATGGGGCGGTGAGTTTGGACGGACGCCTGTCTCCCAGGGAGGCAACGGCCGTGACCACAATCCCGAAGGGTTCACCATGTGGATGGCCGGAGGGGGTGTGAAGCCGGGAATTCAATATGGCCGAACGGATGATTATGGTTATTTCGCCGTAGAAAACAAAATCCACTTCCATGACCTGCACGCGACGATGCTGCATCTGCTGGGATTGGATCATCTCAAATTGACCTATCGCTATGGCGGTCGTGACTTCCGGTTAACCGATGTCGCCGGCGAAGTGAAACACGACATTCTGGCTTAGAGCGATCACTATTCCTCCCTAGATAGTAAACCTGGAGTCGAGGTCAGAGGTTATCTCCATTTAGAAATACTCACCCGATTTTTAACGAATAAAAACAGCCGACCTCATCTGTTAATCCAGACGAGGTCGGCTGTTTGTTTTTGCTTTCATTCGTGAAGCATCAATGCCGACACGACTTTGATATTGCTTTAGAAAGAACAATAGCTTTAGGGAGAACTAATACTTAGGTAAGAGCTTTCTTCTAATGCTACTCAGCTAATGACTTTGTTCCGCCCCGATGCAAAAGTCTTTTCATCATCGTCGTCATCTTCATCGAAGTAGAAGAAGTCAATTCCGGCGAAGACTTCGTCGGTGGGAGATGAACTTGGAATCGGTGGAATTTCACGAACTCGGACATCGTCGTAACGTGTCCGAGCATTGTAAGCTCCGAGACCGATCTTACCCTGATTCAAAGTAAAGCTATTAGCCACAGTGGCGGTGGTAATCGCTTCGTTATTCACGATCAGTTTAATATTGTTATCCCGGACTTCAATCTTGACGTCGTATTCCTGCCCAACATTGATACTGCGTCCCTGATCATCCCAATCGACTAAAGCCAACCGATTTCCAAAGTTGCCCTGGTAATGTCCGATCACCCACTGATTCTGACCAGTGAACATACCCGCGTATTTGAAGTCGTTCGGGTTTTTGTAATCAAAGATGATGAAACCATCTTGCCAGCTTCCCGATTGAACCTGTGTAGAAATACGAGCGGAAATTTCGAAATCAACCGGCAAAGTGCCATTAGGTTCGATGAATGCTATCGCCCATTTATTTCCGATAGGTGCACTTGAATTCGATTCCAGCATTACGTCTTCACCGACTTCAATTGCCGACCAGACAGCGGGATTCGTTGGTTTAAAGTTTGGTGGGATCACCGGGGTTTCATCAAAGTCGACATCGAACTGTTCATCGATAGGTTCGATCGTACGCCCCTGATAAACTCGGTCACTTAATTTGAAGTTGTCGAAATGGGTTTCGGCGTTGTTGTTCGCCAATCCAATTCGGCCTTTGTTCAAATCAGTCACTGACCCGACAATGGTGCTGGCAATCCGCTCACCGTCAACGGACAGCTGGACTTGATTGCCATCGATCCGCACGTGAACGGCATAAGTTCGCTCACGCAATATTTTCCGACCGGAAGCATCCCAATCGACGGTCACGTATCGGTTGGACCAGTTGCCTTGATAGTGGCCGATCACCCATTCGTTCTGGCCGACGAGCATTCCTGCGTATTTGAAGTCATTCGGGTTTTTGTAATCAAAGACAACAAACCCGTCGTACCAACGGTTAACTCCGGTCTTGGCTGTCATCTCGACTGAGAACTCAAACGTCTGAGGCAATTCGGGAAGGCCGAGTAGCGAGAGTCCTAACCCAGCGAAACCAGAGGTGTCCGCCTGATAGTAAAGGTTACCATCAGGACCCTGTTCGACGCCCCAGTCTGAAGTATCGTAGGGGAGGAACAATTGAGCGCTACCATCCTCAAAATCTTCGATCAAGGGGAAGGAGCCATTGGACGCTTCGTGGAAACCGATATCCCGGAGTACGTCTCGGGCATCGCCGAAGTAGTCCGTTTTAGGAGCTTCAACACCTTCGTAACCACCAAAGAGTGGATCGTCTTCGAATCGAGTTCCTGCGTTGAGCGCGATCGAGTTGGGACTGACCCGGAAATTACCAGGTGCGACGAACATGGGATCGCCGCTAATATTCTTTTCTGGATCGGAAGGCGTTCGATTAATGTTGAAGGTCGTCATGCTTCCGAACTCGGAGGGGTAATTCACCCAGTCTTGTCCGTCATTATTCCAAAGCAAGTTCCTCATCACGCTTTCGAGCTGGGGAACATAAGGAGCATTGGCAACAATTCCGCCTTCATTATTGGCAAAGATATTGTTTCGAACTGAAAAACTATCGTCGGTAAAACTAGAGTGATACAGAGCAATCCCGTTATTTTCAACAACGGTGTTATTAATGATATCGGCGTTCAACAACCCAAACACGGTAGAGACCCGGAGATCAATCGCGTTCCCGTTGTTGTGAGCAATCAGGTTATTGTGAGCAATGGGTGCAACGACCGTGAAATTCTGATCGTTAATACTTCTTGTTGACTTACCCACAATTCCGTTCTTATTGTTCTCGATCGAGTTCGCAAAGATTCGTGGGGCCACCACACTCTCGGCTTTATCCGGGTTTACATCATTCAGGGAAGTGTTTGCAAGAAGATAGACACCCGCTCCCTCACTGTGCCCATAGATTTGGTTACCTTCAATCATGGGAGCAGAACGAGAGTCATTAAATTCTGTATTGAAAGAACTCACCAACACGCCGTTTTCGCCATTGTTGTGAATCTTACTGTAAAGAATCTCAACTTCGTCCTCGTTGATATCGTCACCATTTCGAGCAGTCACAACGAAGCCATTTTCCACATGTGAGTGGATGTCCGAATTTAGAACTCGGATATGAGGCTCATCTGTGCCAAAGATCGTAAACCCATTGATCGCATTTTTGACGGTCGTATTGCTAAATACCGTTTGCCCCTGAGCTTCTGCCGAGTAGAATACTCCAGCCCAAGGTCCGGGGGCCTCGCCTCGATGACTCTGGTCAGTAAAGATGACCGGAATTTGATTGGCCGCATTCGCGACTACTGCCCCTTCGATATATAATCCCGTTCCAGGTGCGAACTTCAATGTCGTAGCGAAATTTAGTGAAGGTTGAATCTGAAGAGTTCGTCCTGAATCGACAATGATATCTAGCAAAACTTCGTAATTATTGAACGGGGTGATGGGCTCATAAAGATGACCACCAAGAGTGCGTTTGGACTGCACATCATCATCTCGAACATCAATGGTATCGGACACCGAGCTGAAATTGGGAGCGGAAGCAAACAAGGTCACATCAAGTTGATCGCCATCAATCGCTCCATCATTCACGGTTTCAATATCGAACTCAACCGTGTCCACGCCCACAGGGAAAAAGAGAGTCTTGGGGGCATAGATTTCGGTATCATCGGAATTGATGACCTGAACAGTTAAGTCCTCTGTAAGATCGCCATTTCGAATGACGACAGCCTTGGCCGCTCGGGGACCTTCCTGCTCTCCAACGACATTTTTATCGATATCGAGGATCAACGTCAGTGGATCATCGTTATCAAGAATGATTCCTCTCGCGACATCGCTGATATCGTCGATATCTCCCTGAATCACTCGAGATACATAAACATTAAAAGATTCAACTGTCTCGGAAATGAGATCGTTGATGATCGGCACATTGAATGTCGTTGTGCCGCTGGTGGTACCAGCCGGAATTCGAATCTGAGTGGTCGTCGCTCGGTAGTCTCGACCATTAATGGCAGTGCCATCGGAAGTAGTCAGCTCCAGGATAACATCTTCTTGCGTAGCATAATTCAAGCTGACTTCAAAGGAGGCTGTGCCTTCATGTTCGCTCACAACGATATCTTCGAGTATGACAGAGACGTTGTCATAGGGCTGAACCTCAGCCGAAATTCGATAGTTCCCCAGACTTCCGTATTCGGTGTAACCATTGGGGTTATTTTCATCGAGCGGGACTCCCAACCCGACGCCAATAATCTCCAGGTAGTACAGTCCGCCCGCGGCTAATTCGTAACTGAAAGTAGAATTTAAAGTCGATGGATCATTAAAGAGTTGAACGACCTGGCCATTTTCGTTGTACAAGATTGCGAGAACATCGAGGTTCGCCGCTCCTGGTTCACCTCCACCCAGTGAGGGAACTGCTACGTCGAAATTGATTTGTCCTGGCCCAGCCCAAAAGCTGAACATGTCGCTATCGTCTGTCTGGCTGATGATTCCGAATAGCTCATCTCCGAAAACCTCACTATCGCCTTGACGAATGAGGTTGTAACTGTTGAAGAAATCGTTTCCGTAGTCATCTGGATAATATCCGAATCCGTTTTCGGTCGTGATGACTGTTAAGTCATCTTCCCCGTTGGATGAATCAAAATATTCCCCTTTACTCCACTGGGTCACCTGAGTTCGAAAAGGAGCACCCATCAATGGCCCCCAGGATGTTGCCCCCGTTCCACCGTGCCCAGGGTAGTATTCCAAATCCGAAGTTCCGTCGTGCTCTAACCCGAGTGCATGTCCGACCTCATGTGAAATCGTCATCGCCGCCACGTTACTACCGAACTGGTATTGGCCGTTGAAAGCAAAGACGGGAATATCGATGTCATCATTAAACGATTCGAGATAGGCGATTCCTCCGGCACCGGTGTTCATGGCATCGTCACCGATGACGACACGGACGCCCCACCTGAAGTCCGCAACTCCTTCTTCAACTTCTGCATTCTTCAAGTCTTCAAGATCTAGAGGCTCCATCGTCGTTACGTTCACATTGAACGGGGCAAAGTCTTCAGCGACTCTAGCCCAGATTTTGATAATTTCAATTTTTTCAGCTTCTGAGAAAGTCTGATTATCACCGTCAAAATCATAAGCAGGAGATTCGATGGTTTCCATGTTCGCAAAAGTATTCCAAGCAGTATCTGTCGTCGTGTGACCATCAAAATCTAGATAAATTGTATGGTTCGAGCCCGGATTACTGCTCAGTTCGAATGCCTTCGTCGTATCGTAGGCTTCAAAATCCTCCCAGAAAGTTCCATCACCTGGAATTGCCGAGATGGATGGATCCACATTCACTTCCACCAAGGGGTCGAAGTGTATCTCCCGACCATCTTCCGTAATGACGTGATCCTGATCCGGATAGCTAATCGTGATCGGTACGTGGACGGGTTCCGTGCTTTCGAGTCCAAAAAACGAGGCCATATCGGCGGAGAGCATCACTTTATCTTCAAGCTGTTCGATTTGCAGAGACGCAATTGAAGTATTTTTACGTCGATGCTGCGACTGAGCACGGAAGAAACGGTTCGTCAGTTGATACCAGGGAGAAATTCGCATGATCCAAACCTGTTGTGATACTTGAATGTGAAGGACGATTAAAGACGAATGATAATTAGTACGCAGGACTACCGACGTAAGGTTTTTACAGGAAATCTTTGCGTGGAGAGAATATCAGTGCAGTGTTGATGAAGAGATAAAAGACACGAAAACTGATATCAGAAGGTGATTTTGAATTGATTGGTGGAACTGGATACATCTTGAATTACCCAGAAACCACAGCTGATTGGTCTAAATAAATACGACTCGTCTATTCAGAACAGAATACCAGTCAAAATTGATTTAGAAGGCCAGACAAGAGACAACCAGGAATCGCTCAGAGAATGTTTCCAAACCCGAGAGTAGGACGACGGTGGAGCCTCAGGTAAGCGTTGATTCCACAGCCCTCAGTATGTTTCTCCTTTAAAATAAAGAGAAATTCGCTCGAAATGGCGTCGTTAAGGGTTGCGCAATCCGCACAATCACCCCCATCTATACACGACCCGCTATTTAGATTACACCATTTTTTCGAATGATAGTTCAAATTGTTCTAAATTAACGAAATTAACAATTGTGTCAGTTTCAGCCTTGAGAAATGACATTATTGCAATCGAGATGCAATAGCAGGCATAAATCTCTCTCAAAACAGTGGGTTTATGTGAACCATCTTGGAGATTACGAGTCTTCCTTGCGAGCGGGAGTTGACTCACGACGAACAAATAAATAGACTTCTCCCCTTGCAGATCAACCAACTGCAGAAATCGGGATGTAGCTCAGCTTGGTAGAGCGCCGGCTTTGGGAGCCGGAAGTCGCAGGTTCGAATCCTGTCGTCCCGACTAACTGAAAAAGCCCGTCGAAACAATCACGTTTCGACGGGCTTTTTTTGCGTTATATTTTAAGAAAGCTATGAAGGCCTTCTTCGAGGAACACACAACGGCCATCAGTCCTTTTCTATCCAATTCACCGCCAGGGGATGCCTCTCATTTGTCATGCTTGACTCGTCACGAACCGCGTTCTACTTTCGCAAAAGCCGCCACACTTTTCCAGGACATGATTAGCTGACCGTTTCTTCAGGCATTGGTATAGGAAATATGACGTCGTAGACCCAGTTGTAGACGAACGCATAGACCAGGAAGAAGACAGAGAACGAGGCTTCCAGCACGAACGACTCCTGCAGGGTAATTCCCAGGTGCCAGGCTATTACGGGAATCAGAATGGCAAGCAGGCCTGCTTCAAAGAGGACTGCGTGCAACACTCGGATAGAAGGAGATTTACGAACATTCTTGTAGATTCGCAGCATCGCGTGATCAAACAGGAAATTGTAAACATAGTTCCAGAGCATCGCGATTGTGGCATTGATTACACCAACAATTCCAGCATGGTGTAATGGCATTTCAAATGCCCACGCTCCCAATGGCGTCACGATAAGCAGGCCGATAATTTCAAAAAGGATCGCGTGGCGGATCCGGTCTTTAGTGTCACGCACAGAACTCTCCCCTGACGATCCGGGCCGTCCCGGACAAATTTCCCATCAGGGGGAGGTCGTCCTCACTTCTCTCAAGTTGATACATAAGGTGTCACACTTTTTTTATTCGATTCTGGACCATGCCCGAATAGAAAAGGCAGCGTGCTCCAAACGGTTTCTACCAAGAATGACAATCGTATTCTAACGACTAAGCAGAAATACGCGAAGACTGTTCAATCTGTTGTCCAAAGGACTTGGAAACTTATTAAAGACCACATACAGAGAGATTGTCTGAGTGAGTAAAGACGCTCGCATCCGGTCAATCAGAACTCTCATTTTTAGAAACATACTCTGCAACCATCGTCAACATTTCAATTCTGTTGATCGGTTTGCTGAGGTAGGCGTTGCAGCCACTTTCGAGACAGCGGGTCATATCTCCCTGCATCGCATCGGCCGTTAAGGCAATGATCGGTTTATCAAATCCCATCGATCGCAGTCGGGAAGCGGCCTGATATCCATCCATCGTTGGCATCTGCATATCCATTAAGATTAGATCCAGCTCTCTTCCATTGGTTGCCCCTCTTTCGACCATCTGGACTGCCTGCAGTCCATTCTCGACATCGATCACTTCTGCACCGGCATCAGTCAGAAATCGAGTGGTCAGGAAGCGAACATCTCGGCGATCATCGACCACTAATACGCGGCAATTGAGTACAGGGGAGGTAGTCACTTCCGATTCTGGAAGAATCTTGATGGCAGGTTCGTTGGTAGGTTCGATAGGGGTGCCTGAAGTTGTCGCCACTGCGTGGAGAATAAGAGAGAAGGTGGAACCAACTCCTGGTTCGCTGATCACTCTGATTTCTCCCCCCAGCATTTTGGCCAGTCTTTGACTGATGGCGAGTCCAAGTCCTGTGCCTCCGAAGTTCCGTGTAATGGATGCATCTCCCTGCTGAAACGGTTGGAATAGCCGAGTCGTCTGATCTTTATTCATGCCGATTCCGGTATCTTTCACGGAAAACACGATGCGTTCAGAATCCTGACTGACCTCCAATCGGACCCGCCCGACCTCCGTGAACTTGATCGCGTTTCCAATCAGGTTGACGAGAATCTGGCGAAGTCGTTTGGAGTCTGTTTGAATACTCTCCATCACGACCGAATCGACTTCCACTTCAAATTCAATTTCTTTCTCGTTAGCTCGTTCTTCAAGAAGCGTCAATGTGTTCTCGATAAACGGACGTAGTTCCAATTCCTCAAGTGCGATCTCCAGTTTTCCAGCTTCAATTTTGGACAAATCGAGAATGTCGTTGATGATATCGAGCAGGAAGCCTCCATTGCGTTGTATGATTTCCAGGTACTGCTTTTTTTCTTTATCTTCCTCACGCTCGATTAGCAATTCTGCATAACCCAAAATAGCAGTCATCGGAGTACGGATTTCGTGGCTCATATTTGCCAAAAACTCGCTTTTAGCAATACCGGCAGTCGTTGATTTTATCAACGCTTCTGAGAGTTTCTTCTCAGCCAGTTTGCGCTGATGGATGTCGGTACAAGTGGCATACCATTGTGTCACGTCCCCTTTCTCATCACGAACGGGCACAGCACGAGCAAGATGCCACTTAAACTTACCGCTGTTCGCCTCTTTGACACGAAATTCGCAGTGATACGATTTGTGCGATTCCATTGACATAATCCATCGAGACTCAGCTCGGGCGACATCATCAGCATGGATCACCTCGCAGGGATTGAACGCACTGAATACCTCCCGATCATATCCGAGAAACGTTCGGGCTCGTTGGTTCAGAAATTCGAACTTTCCCTCGCTATTTGTGATAAATACCATTTGCGGCATGGCGTCGGCCAGTTGCTGAAATTCACTCCGCCGATGATCAAGTGATTCGAGTAAACGACGCACGACATACTGGCGTTTACGGTCCTGAATCCTGGACCGGACGACACTGAGGAATTGCGCAATTTGCAAAGGTCTCTGAATGAGAGAGACATTTGCTGCTTGTTGCCATTTTACAAGAAGCGCAATGTTCACCTCGCTAGGCACGGTGAGAACTAAAATCGGCAAGTCCGACCAGGCGGGCTGTTCCCGCAATTGCAAACTTAGGCTGTTGGCCTGTTTCCCGTGCAGATGTTCTTCCGCAATAAGAACAGCACCCGCTCCTTTTTCGATCTCTCGACAGAGACAATCGATGTCAGCGCAAATATATGATTCGATATCGTGCTGATTAAAAAGCCGATTCGTTATCTCACCGTCTCTTAACGTCGGTGGAAGAATCAGAATTCGTTGAGGGCCTTGAACCGTCTCAAGATTCGGCATCATTCCCTCGTTTCTGCATCAAATCATTCAGATCCCCAATATAAGTCGGAGTTCCGGCGAGAATTCCATGGAACTTGGAGAGCGGTTCTCCCACCCGGATCTGGCCCTCTTCCATTTTGAATTCTCGAATGGTGCGTTCGTGAGCACTATCCCTTTTTTTCACTACTGAGATCGCCTGCCGGATTTCGCCCATAGCTTCAAAATAGCGAAACAAGACAACTGTATCCGCCAGGTAACTGGCATCAACCGGAGTCTGCATGGCAGTGCCTAACATCCCGTGTTGAGCAACGATCAGGAATGTGGCTATTCCACAACTTCCCAGATAGTTCAGCAACTCATGCATCTGAATCTGAAGGAAGCGTTCTTCGGGCATCGAACTCAGGAAGCCATTCAAGCTGTCGATCACCACTAGTGTTGCCGAGCGGCCATGTTCATCAGGTTGAATAGCTTGACGAACCATTTCAGAAAACTGACCCGGAGTAACATCCCCCGGGTTCACCTGATGGATCTGCAATAAGCCTTTTTCCTCCAAGGCTTCCAAGTCCATACCCAACCCAGCAGAACGGATCTTCAAAGTCTTCTTGCTTTCATCAAAGGCAAAGATGACTGCGCGTTCCCCCCGCTTACAGGCCGTGGCGGCAAATAAGGTAGAACAAGACGACTTTCCCACTCCTGCAGGTCCGAGCATCAGCGTACTCGTGCCAGGTTCAATACCGTTTCCCAGTAAAGCATCCAGTGACTCATTTCCACTTAACAAGGGTAACGTCTCAGGAATTGCAAATTCGTTGTAAGAAACGGAGATCCGAGGAAAGATATTCAGCCCGCCCCGTTCAATTTCGAAATCGTGCCAACCGCCAATAAACCTACGTCCCCGGTATTTCACGATTCTTAAACGACGTCGTTCGTCACCAAACTCGGTAGGAATTCGATCCAGACTGATTACCCCATGTGCAATGCTCTGTAATTGCAGGTCATTGTCGGGAGAAGTCTTATCGTCGAGAAAAATGGCCGTACAATCTCTCCCAACAAAAAATTGTTTGAGTGCCAGAATCTGGCGTCGATAACGAAGTGCATTCTGAGCCAACAGCCTTAATTCCGACAGCGAATCAATCACTACCCGTTTCGGGTTTAACTTTTCGACCTGCTGTAACATCCCTCGGGTGGTCTCGCCAAGCTCGACTTCGGAAGGCTGAAACATCGTGTATTGAGAATCTGAGTTCAGTGATTCACTGGGATCGACGAGTTCATGAATATGGACATTCTCGATGCACCAGCCATGCGATTCCGCGATCGCCTGCAATTCCGGCTTCGTTTCCGAGAGAGAAACGTACATGACCGTTTCACCCTTATTAATTCCGTCGAGCAGAAACTGCATTCCCATCGTAGTTTTGCCAGTACCAGGATGCCCGTCCAGCAAATAAATCCGATGGGACGTCAACCCGCCACCGAGGAGTTTGTCGAGCGTCAGGTTTCCGGAACTAATATCATCTGAGCGTTGAGACACTAAATCGGACTCCGAAAGTATTGGTTGGCAGTGACGACAGAACAAGGAAATTGGCAGCGAAACTTCATAGGTAGAAAGGGTCTGATTATATTACCAGAGCCACTTCTACTGGAATAGGGGGGCATAAAAAAACGGCGTTAAGGTCACTCGGCCGGGCCGATTGACGTTAACGCCGAAATTAGATGAGAGATCGAACTCAGGTTCCTTGTTCAGCCTCTTCCGGTTCCATCACCCCGGGAGCTTCTTCTTCATTTCCAGGTGTTTGCCCGGAGCGAGAGGCGAGCGTCTGCAGAATTGGTAGAATCAACGCGGTCCACCCTGTCTGATGGCTCGCTCCCATACCTCGACCCGTTTCCGCGTCGAAGTATTCGTAGAACAGCACCAGTTCGCGCCAGTTCGGATCATTCAAAAGCGTCTCCGTACGGGCATAACTGGGCCGGTCCCCTTCCTCGTCGGACAGGAATAACCGGGCTAATCGTTTACGAATTTCATCAGCCACTTCCTGGAGATCCATATAGTTCCCGGAGCGTGTCGGACATTCCACCCGGAGCGTTTTTCCATAGAATGCGTGGTAACGCTCGAGCGCTTCGATCAGCAGGTAATTGAGCGGGAACCAGATCGGTCCACGCCAGTTCGAGTTGCCACCAAACAAACCGGAATCGGATTCCGCCGGTTGATATTTGACACAGAGACGTTCTCCGTTCAATTCATATTCAAACGGATGTTCTTCATGGAATTTAGAGAGCGAACGAATTCCATAGTCCGAGAGGAATTCATCCTCGTCGAGCAGGTACCTCAGCATCCGCAACAATCGATCGCGTGTTGGAATTGCGAGCAGACGCTGTCCGCCGGTCTGGGTTTCCGGATCATGCTCCATATAGGTCATGAACTTGCCCAGGTCGGGTCGACTTCGAAGAAACCAATTCATTCGTTTCTGAAACCCGGGGAGTTTTTCGATCGTTTTATCAAACAGCACATCCACCGTGAATAAGGGAATCAAACCAACGATAGATCGAATCTTCAGAGGTATGCTGCGACCTTCCAAATGCAGGTGGTCGTAATAAAAACCATCTTCTTCGTCCCACAAGCCGGTTCCATCCAGCGAGTTCATCGCTTCCGCAATAGAGACATAATGCTCGAAGAATTTCGAGGCCATGTCCTCATAAGCGGGGTTACCATCGGCTAGTTCAAAGGCGATGGACAACATGCTGGAACAGTAGAAAGCCATCCATGCGGTGCCGTCCGCCTGTTCTAGGTGTCCACCGGTCGGTAACGGTTTGGAACGATCAAATATTCCAATATTATCCAGCCCCAGGAAACCACCGCTGAAGACATGCTTACCCCGGATGTCTTTTCGATTGACCCACCAGGTAAAGTTAATCAGCAGCTTCTGGAAGACACGTTCGAGGAATTGCCGGTCACGTTTCTCCTCGGTCGCGGTCATCTGATAAATACGCCAACAAGCCCAGGCATGTACAGGCGGATTGACATCGCTGAAGTTCCACTCGTAGGCCGGTAGTTGCCCGTTGGGATGCATGTACCATTCCCGCAAGAACAGCACTGCCTGATCCTTGGCAAACTCGGGATCGATCTCCGCGAAGGGAATTAAATGGAATGCCAGGTCCCATGCCGCGTACCAGGGGTACTCCCATTTATCTGGCATCGAGATAATGTTGCGATTATACAAATGCCCCCAGTCCGCATTCCGGGTGCTGGGTGCACCAGGAGAAGACAGGGTCGGCTTAATTTGTTCTTTGCCCGAGTTCTCCAACCAGCGGGGAATCACGTAGTGATAAAATTGTTTGGTCCAAAGCAACCCGGCATTCGCCTGCCGCATAACTTGTTGTTCATCCAGACTGAGACCGGGCGCGATCAATGATTTCGCGAAACCATCCGCCTCTTGAACTCGCTTTTCAAACGCGTCAGCAAACCCGGCACCGAAGGCTTCAACGGGACGCTGCTCGACAGCCGACATTCGCATCCGGAATTCGACTGATTCACCTGCAGGCACTTCACATTGATAATGAGCCGCCGCTTTTGTACCGGTCGGATTCGGATTGAGAACCCCTTCAACTCCATCCACGACTGCCAGATGGAAGGCATCTTTGCAGGAGGGCCGACGGCTATTCGGATCCTCAAAACGCCAACTGTTGGTTTCATTCTCGGTGAACAACCAGCGAGGCTGTTCACCATCGGGCCCGGCATCGGCGCAGATTTGAAAGTCACCCAAAGCCTCATGTTTGACGGCGACTTCGTTCTTGGCGACTTTAGACAGACTCGGTTTGATACTGGGGCGATCAATCGTCGGGCCCCAATCCCAGGTATTGCGGAACCACCAGGTCGGTAGAAAGTGCAGGGGGGCCGCCTCTGGTCCGCGATTGAACACGGTCACCCGAATCATGATATCTTCATCGGCTGCCTTACCGTATTCCACCTGGACATCGAAGTAACGGCTCTCATCGAAGATGCCGGTATCGGTCAGCTCGTACTCTTGTTCATTACGAGTACGCTGGGCATTCACTTCTCGAAGGTGCGAGTAGGGAAACTCCGCCTGAGGGTACTTGTATAATGCCCTCAGATAGGAATGTGACGGAGTTGAATCGAGGTAATAATATGCCTCTTTGACATCTTCTCCGTGGTTTCCTTCCGGACCAGTTAAACCGAACAGACGTTCCTTGAGAATTGGGTCCTTACCATTCCAGAGAGTCAGCCCGAAGCAGAGCCGGCATTGTCGGTCACAAATTCCAAGCAGACCATCTTCGCCCCATCGGTAGGTTCTCCAAGTTGCTTCCTCATGGGTAAAGTTTAACCACGGGTCACCTTCGGCCGTACTTTCGCGCACAGTCCCCCATTGACGTTCCGCGAGATAGGGCCCCCATCGCTTCCAGTTCGACCCTGTCTCTCGCTCTGATTCCGCTTTTAAACGCGATAATTCCGCTCCGGGCATGTGCAGCCTTGCCTGTTATTGTTGCGAGCCGATTGCGCCGAGAATCCTGCCTTACGCTGACAGTGTAGTCTCATTGCTGATCGCTCGTTCGAAGTTCTGTCTATCAAATCTAAATATTGCGAATACCGTACCTGAATAAATTACTCACTCGGCTTCCAACACGTGCTCAGAGGGTGGTGCCTGAAACCTCGTCTTGCTCGGCTTCCCCCAAGTTATTCCCTGACCCGTCTCTGATAGGAATTTCTCTTATTTCGTCGCGATGCGGGTCGGTACATCCAATCCTCTTCAGACGGATCCTCTTCGTCTTTTCTTCGTCAATAGAGTCGGAGTGTAGGGATGTTAGTCAGAGAGGACAATTTGAACAACAGGCAAACCAGTAGATCCTGACCTAAAAGGAGTCGCGCATGTTTCTGCGCACAGAACAAGTTCTCAGCACTTAGATCAGTTCTTCCTTTTCAAATCGGGCCGAAGTTCTAAAATCAACGGCGTCAGTTACTTTGACGCTTTGATTCTCCAGGACCCGAAACACAATGGCCACTTCTGCCCCTACCCGACAACAGGAAGTCCACTTGGCCGTTACTCTTCAGGTACGCCCCGGTCAGGAGGAAGAGTTTGAAGCCGCACTCGTTCGGTTTATCCAGAAGTCGCTCGACTTTCCGGGCACGACAGGTGTAAACCTGATCCGGCCCGCTCCGGGGACGGACTGCCGCGAATATGGAATTCTGCGATCTTTCCTCAGTGAGAAACATAGTCGGGCATTTTATGAATCGGAGATGTTCCACGATTACAAAGCGGAGACGAAACATCTCGTCGAAGGAGAAGCCAATATTCGTCCGCTGCACGGGCTGGAAGCTTTCTTCCGGGCAGGACGATCGGCCCCACCACGCTGGAAAATGGCCCTGGTCACCTGGTTGGGAGTCTTTCCAGCAGTTCTCTTCTGGTCACAGTTGGTGGGCCCGCCGCTGCACATGTTGCCAGCGGTGCTCGTAACGGCGATCTCCACGGTTCTAGTGACGATTACCCTGACCTGGTTCGTCATGCCCCTCCTGACCAAAATGTTCCGCCCCTGGCTGGTTAAGAAATAGTTGAGTCTGTCATAGTCTCCTATTTTTGCGATGGGGCTGGTTTTTTCTGTAATTCCATTATCCAGCGATAGAGCATCTCCTGACCGCGGGGATCAACGATATTGGTTGCCAGCGGTGGCATTTGGCGAACACCACGATGACCGGCCCTGGAGTAAAGTTCAGACAACAGAGGAGCCCCGGGTAAAACAACGGCGCCCCCCAAAACCGTCAGATGACCATGTAGCGGCTCCTGATTCAGAACGTTCATTTTTTTCAACTCGGTATGAAATCGAAGATCCTGGCCACCGGCGGCTATTCCATCCGGTTGATGGCACATGGCACAGTTAACGTCCAGCCAGCCTCGGGCGTATTGCTGAACTTTGCTTTCCGGTAACTTCAGTTGGCTTTCCTCATGCTTAACGTCCTTACTCCGGTCTAAGTTTCCGAATCCCCATTCCGGGTACGCTTCCAATGCATCCGATGATTTCGCCAGCTTTTCCTCGAAGACTCCAAGCTTGTTGAGATAATCCAACTGATTCACATGTTGATCATGATAATCGAGCGTGTGATTCATTTGTCGAGTATTCAGACCGAGTACAAATCCCGCCTGTTTCGTATGACAGGTCATACAGTCGGTTCGCGTGGGGAAATAATACGGCTGATTCACCATTCCCTCTTCGGTTTTTATTTCCAAAGATCGTAGTCGCGATCCTTCCAGAAGTTCGGCATCAGTCCCTTCAGCGTTATACACATAGGTGTAACCCGCCCATCCGGAAGGAGAATGAACGAGCAATCGGGTCTCCAGTCGCTTTGCCCCCGTGAGAGTCGTACGGTCCTGATGCATCCAGAATGTTTTGACAAAGAGTGTGCCGACAGGAAACTCCCATTTGTCCTGTTCATGAAAGACGACTTTTCCTGCTTCGGGCAAGGCAATATAGCGATCTTTGACGGCATAATCAGACCAGAAGGGCATATTGAGTTCATAAGGAATCAAACCCTTCACAGGCTTGTTCTTTGAAACAGAGTCGAACAAACCTGCCTCAGAAAGCAAACGAGGAAAACTGTTCGCTTTCTCAAACACCTCTGCCGGTCGCTGTTTCAGCCGGTACAATTCTCCTTCAAACGTACAGAGAATCATTTCGCCTTGCTGATCTTCACCAAATGCGGCGATGCTCAAACCGGTGTTAGCAACACGCTTATTCTCCGTTGTGATCTGTCCGTCATGACGCAACATCCAGACATTGCCGCTGAGGTAGTCGCCGTAGAAATAGGCTCCTTCGAATTCCTTCAACTGACTGCCGCGATAAACGATGCCTCCCGTAACCGACTGCCCCTCACCACGGAAATATTCTGCCAGCGGATCAATTAAATCTCGCTTTGTTTCCGGGGATTGTGGTTCGAAGTTGTGTGTGGCTTCACGGAGATTCCAACCGTAGTTACCCCCTTTTACGATCAGGTCCACTTCTTCGAATCGATTCTGTCCAACATCACCGGCATATAATTGCCCCGACTCCCGGTCGAAGGCCAAACGCCAGATATTGCGAACACCATAGGCCCAGATTTCTCCGCGGGCATTCTCACGCTCCACAAATGGATTGTCTGCGGGAATCGCGTACATCAATCCCTCGTCCTGATGATCAACATCGATTCTCAAAATGGAACCGAGCAGCGTTTCTAGATTTTGTGCATTGACGAAAGGATCGTTCGCTTTGCCACCGTCTCCCAGACCTATGTAGAGATAGCCATCGGGACCGAACTTAAGACTGCCACCATTATGATTAGAGAAAGGTTGTTCAATCTCGAGCAATTTCAATTCGGTATCGCGGTTTACTTTATTTGCATTATCCGCCGATACGGTGAAACGAGAAATAACGGACTTGCGTGAATCCTTCTTTTCTCCTGCAGTTGAATAATAGACAAAGAGGTGTCCGTTCTCTTTGTATTTGGGATGAAACGCGAGCCCCAGCAATCCTTCTTCGTTTCCTTTACGAAGAACAACGTCCTTTATATCCAGGAACAGAGTGGTTTCTGCAGTCTCATTTTTATTGTCGAACAGAAGAATCTGTCCTTGTTGCTCAGCAACAAAAAGGCGGTTGGTGCCATCATCTGGATACGTCAATTCGATGGGGCGAGTGAATTGCAGATTCGGGAAGACACGGACCTTTTCCAACGGCACGGGATCGGGATCATACATAAACCGTGATGTATCAACGGGAACAAATTCTTCCGACAAGGGCCAAGTCGCTACGGTGTCCTGCTGAAGGGTAGAGTTTGACTCCGCCTGAAGCGGACTTCCATTAAGAGCAGTTAAGGCCACACCCACCACGATAACGCTGTGCATGAATGCCAATTTATAATCAAAATGAGATTTAAATTTCCTCTCGCACCGCGCGCTGTTTAGATTCAACTTGATGGTATTGGGCATTGTTCTCTCGATTTAAGGTGCGGGTCATTGGGTTGATTTCCGAAACAGGGAGGAGAGGATTTCGTTTACATCTGAATTCAGATCAGCCGATCAAAACTGAATAAGAGCTGATTTGTCACAAGGGATGATTTGACATTTTACTGGTTAAGTTTTGGCGGTCGGAGTGGGTGCGTTCTGAGCGATTAGCCTTTCGCTTTTCAAAGTCTCCCAGAACGAATCTGGTATGGAGACCGTCATGGATTCGGCATTCGCTCTCGCTTGACCGGCATTGCGGGCACCGGGAATCACTGCGGAAACCACTTTTGGTGCTTCGCAGAATTGCAGGGCCGCCGTTCGCAGGTCAACGCCGTGATCACCTGCAATTTTCATCATACGCTCCCGTTTTTCATTGAACCCCTCCGGGATGTTGCTGCTGTAGTTGTAGCGATCTCGACCGGCCAGGAACCCTGCATTCAGGGGCGCCCCAATCACAACGGAAATGCCACGATCTGCCAATACGGGAAATGTTTTATTGAGAGCTTCTTCGTGTTCCATTAACGAATATTGAGTCGCCAGCAGGAAGATATCCGGGTCGGCGACATCAACTGCCTTCAATGCCGGAGCGGGACGGTTCACTCCAAAGCCCCAGGCTTTAATAATGCCCTCCTCACGCATTCGAGTGAGTTCAGGCATCGCTCCTTTTCTGGCAACTTCGAAGTACTCTGTCCAATTCTCTTTCATGTCCGGGTTATCGGGAGAGAGGTCATGAATGAAAACGATGTCGATCTCGGAGACTCCCATTCGTTGTAAACTGTCTTCAATAGAGCGACGAGTTCCTTCCGCCGAGTAATCATACTCATAGTCAAATGAAGATGGATTTTTCCAGAGAAGATCGGCCGGGGGAGCCTCGGCTGCTTTCAGCAAGCGTCCGACTTTTGTGGAGAGTACGTAATCGGTTGGTTTCTGATTATGCAGGAACCAGCCAAAGCGACGTTCGCTCAGCCCCAGTCCATACCAGGGAGACGTATCGAAATAGCGAGTGCCGGAGTCCCAGGCGTTTTGCATCGCTGCGAGGGCGTCCTCGTCCGATGTTGGAGCGAATGCATTCCCTACCGCAACTCCCCCTAGGCCAAATCGCGTTTCGGGTCGATAATGACCTTCCAGATGATTCTTATTTTTCGGCAGTGGCTCGCCTGTTTGATTTCCCTCTATCGGTAAGACGGAACCAATTCCAGGTGCGGCAAATAAAGAACGACCAGCCAGCGCGACAGTTCCTGCGGCAGCCATTGTCTGTAGAAAGTTGCGGCGATTCGATTCCATGTTGTTCTCTGCACTAATTGAGTTGCGTTATCGACTAATATCCCGTCTTCGACAAGTTCCCATCTACCAGAACTATCAGGTAAATGACTGCATACAGGATATTGTTGGAGCAAACTCTTACTAGACAAGATAAACAAATGTTTCCAAGGGGTGCTTCAACCTCATTTCAAGGCAGCGATTATTCCAGAGACCTCTGGCAGGATTCCCATTCTCCCGAGCAATCCAGAACCAGTTGCCCTATATGGAAGCAACTTTTAATACATAAGTGTACCGGGTGTTTATTACCAGCTATAAAAAACGATCTCCCCAGAGAACAAAACCGGGTGGCTGGTTTTTGTCCTTGGGGAGATCTGACCGGAGTGCCCTTCCGGTTTATCGTTCTACTGCCATCGATCCGATGGCCGAGGGGTTCGATTCCGTCATTAAGATTTCAATCGCACCACTTTTCACGTCGTACAATCCACCAACAACCATCACCTGACCTGCTTCCAGAGCGTCATGGATAACTCGGCTGCGTTTGATCACTTCGTGAACAGTATGAACAACATTCGCCCGCGCGATTTCATCGACGAATTCTTCCTGTTCCAATTCATTCAGATTTCCGAATTTCGTCAGGTCGGAAGGTTCGAGAGAAGGTTCGATCTCGTCTACGATCTGTTGCAGATGCTGGCAACCCGTGGCCGTTTCGACATCCTGTCCCCCATGCAGCAGTTTGACGGAAGAGGTGACTGCTCCGCAGCGGGAATGCCCCAGGACCATAACCAACTTCACACCGGCAACTTTGACGGCGTATTCCATACTGCCGAGTGTCTTAGTCCCGACAATATTACCTGCCACACGAACACTGAAGATGTCGCCAATCCCCAAATCGAAAACCAATTCGGCGGGAACTCGGGAGTCAATGCAACTCAGGACAACTGCCAATGGGTTTTGCCCAGCGGCTGTAGCGTTCACTTGTCGAGCTAAGTCCCGGGTTAAACGACGTCCTGATTGAAAACGCTGATTCCCCTCGACAAGGATCTCCAGAACCTGCTCGGGGCTGATCCGTCCTTGAAGTTCCCGGGAGGTAAAGTCAGCGAATTGGATGTCATCTTGCAGCTGATACCTCTTACGGAAGCCCCTCAGATTGACCAGCACGTCTCGATTAGGAGCAATGTGTTCTTTGAAATCTCGAATCAAACCGAGAATATCAGGATCAATGTAATCCGTCCCTGAGGCATCGATCAGTAGTTTTTGGCCCGGTTTCAGATTATTGAAAAGTCTGTCCAGAGCCGCTTTATTGAGGAAGCTGACCTGATTGGCGAGTTCAATGTGAATGATATCTCCGTCAAGGTGTGTCTCGACAATCTGCCGAATCGGACGGCGAACGTTGGACGCCAGAATAAAGACGAGGCTGGTTGCCAGACCAATCAGAATACCAATTAACAAGTCTGTAAAGACAATCGAAACGAGCGTGACGATAAAGGGAATGAACTGATATCGACCTTCGTCCCACATTTGCTTCATCAGTTTGGGACTGGCAAGTTTCAAGCCTGTTACAAGCAGAATCGCCGCCAGCGAAGCCAGCGGAATCATGTTCAGGTAGCTTGCAAAGAACATCACAAAGACCAGCAGAATCACCGCATGGAAGATGGCCGAGAGTTTCGTTTTCGCTCCCATGTTAACGTTGACAGAACCACGCACGATTACTGAAGTCACCGGCAAACCACCGATGAGCCCTGCGGTAATATTCCCCACTCCTTGGGCAATCAGTTCCCGGTTGGGAGGTGACGAGCGTTTTTCTTTATCCAGTTTGTCGACAGCTTCCAGGTTGAGTAAGGTCTCCAGCGAAGCAACGATCGCGATCGTGAATGCGGCGACATAGATGTCCCCGTTCGTAAACTGACTGAAATCAGGCATCGTCAGAAAAGAGAAGAATTGACCTGGAGAGTCCGCAACCGGAACAGCAACCAGATGAGCCTTTTCGATAACCCAGTTGGAACCCAGCCGCTGAAAGAAGAATTGCAAACCCACACCCATGACGACGATCAGAAGTGGAGCAGGAATCGGGAGCTTTTTGAGAAACGACACTCGATCCCAAAGCAGTAGTATTGCGACTGCGGAAAGACCGATAACGGTCGCTCCGAGGGTAATATTTCCTTCGATCAGCGAGGAGATGACCGCACCGATTTCACTGAACGTATTTTCCTTATCTGGTTGGCTGAACGCCATATCCCCTTCTGGGTCGGCATCGTGACCGAACAAGTGGGGAATCTGTTTGAGAATCAGGATCACGCCGATTGCTGCTAGTAACCCCTTAATCACGCTCGTGGGGAAGAAGGAAGAAAGCGCCCCGGCGCGAAAGACACCCATGGCGATTTGCAGCACCCCCGCCAGCACTACCGCCAGCAGAAACGCTTCGAACGATCCCAGGATCGCCAACTGGGCCAACACAATGGCCGTCAAACCAGCGGCGGGGCCGCTGACACTGGTGTGCGATCCACTGATCGCACCAACGACCAGACCGCCAATAATGCCCGAGAGAATACCGGCAAATGGATCGACGCCCGAGGCAACCGCAATTCCGAGACAAAGTGGCAACGCCACCAGGAATACAACAACACCGGCGGACAGGTCTTTAGGTAAATTAGCTAGTGGATACTTCGCCAGACGAGGTGTCGACATGAAACAGGCTCACTTTATTATTATGAAGAGTTTTTTAGGATGACCCCGATCCCGTGCCTCTTATTCATTACTGAATGACCAGATTTACTGGACCAGAGAAACAAGATATCGGTTGATATTTTTCCACCCGACCTACTTTTCTGCCGGGATCCCTGGCCCATAGAAGCGCTATAAGCAACAGGAGAGAATGAAGTTCGGATATGCAGACCGGCCAGAATCCGTGCCAGAGAATTCTCCGCGTATCTTTCGCGCAAACGACGGCTCTATAAGGAGTTGCCATCTGACACAAAATTTGAAATGCGCGTGGATCCGACCCCCAGGGCAGGCGTATACGGATCGATAACCGCATTAAGAACACAGTGGAGAGGCATCCACTAGTTAGAGAACTGGGATGGACTCAAAATCCGGCGCGCAGCGCGAGCTATTTAGCAGCGTAGGGGGGCTACGTCACCTGTAAACAGGCGGTGCCCATCGTAAATCCGATTGGGATGTTGACGCTTATTCGTTAGAGAGTCGGGACGAAAACCATCACTCGTACCGCGAGCGACTCTCGGAGGCAGACTACGGCGATTACGATCAGTTCCGTTCTCCGTACGACGGATCTCGCCTCGTTCCTGAAGAGTTTCGACTTCTGCAAGTTCGTACAGCGTAAACTGAACCGACAACTGTCCCGAAAATGGGAAAGATATCGCCAGAATAATGAAGAACAATCGCTGTGTAACAAACTGCAGTGAGTCGTACATACGCTATGTCCTGAGTCGAAAAAATGGAAACTTGAAACGCCCGCAGGCGTTGTCATACCTTAAAAATATCCTAGAGACCTACCCATGGTTGGTCAACTTGAACTCATTAAATTCAGATAAATTTGGGCACAGTCGCCTTCACATTTGAGATGGTTGATATGGAGTTAAACATCCCAAATAGAGGGATTTGCTGTTCTGCTACAGAGAATAGATCGTATTGAAAAAGCGGAGAAATCAAGCCTGATTCCGGTATTTCGTTGAAACTCTCCAGATATGGCCTAATGATCGCCTGAGATCATAAATAGTCAGTCCAGTTCGTCAGATTCGGTCAGGGAATTCCCTGATGGTTCAGCCCAACCGGATCTAAAATATCAAACCCAAATAAGACTCGCTCGAAAATCGACCACTGAATGGCTAGAATCTGCCGTATTCTCCATATTCACACGAGCATAGTTGAACCGGGCTCGATTTTTTGTTGTTCGATTTCGGACAACCAAATTCTGTAACTGGCAGGGCAGTAATGGCTAAGGATTTTCTGAAGGGTGCGAAAGACCACTACGATGTGGTTGTCATCGGGAGCGGACTGGCGGGAATGACCTCGGCTAATGTCCTCGCTCGACAGGGACGATCCGTCCTGTTACTCGAACAGCATTATCAACTGGGCGGAATGGCGACCTGGTTCAAACGTCGTAACAAACACATCTTCGACATCTCCCTCCACGGTTTCCCTCACGGCATGGTTAAAAGCTGCCGTAAATACTGGACCAAGGATATTGCCGATTCCATCATTCAGCTGAAAGGAATTCGGTTCGAGAATCCTCAGTTCTCCGTCCGCACCACATTCGACCGCGAAAACTTCTCCCAGATTCTGGAAGAGCGATTCGGTGTTTCGAAAGAAACGATTCAACGGTTCTTCGACACAGCCCGCAGCATGAACTTCTTCGACGACCAGGCCAAAACGACGGGCGAACTCTTCGAAGAATTCTTCCCCGGTCGCGATGACATCATCCGCTTCCTGATGGAACCGATCACCTACGCAAACGGATCCACTCTCGAAGATCCCGCGATCACCTACGGTATCGTCTTCTCCAATTTCATGCACAAGGGGGTCTTCACCTTTGAAGGGGGAACTGACGTGCTCGTCTCCAAGATGAAGGACGAACTGGAGAAGAATGGCGTCGATCTGCGTATTCGTACCCTCGTCGAAAAAATCGAAATCACGGACGGGAAAGTCACTGGCGTCGTCGTCAACGGTCGCCGCATCGGTTGCGGTGCTCTGATTTCCAACGCCAACGTTAAATCGACTGTTCTGAATCTGGTCGGCGAAGATAAATTCGAAAAAGAATTTGTGGAAGAAGCCAAAGCAGTTCGTCTCAACAACAGTAGCTGCCAAGTCTATCTCGCTCTCAAGCCGGGCGAATCCTTCCCGGACCAGGGTGACCTGCTGTTTCACTCGGAACATACCGGTTTCGATATCGACGCGATGCTGAGCCGCAATATCAGCAGCCGCACTTTCTCTTTCTACTATCCCAAGACAAGGCCCGGTCACGATCGTTACGTGGTGGTCTCTTCCACCAACGCGAACTACGAAGACTGGAAGAACTTGTCGGAGGAAGAATACAAAGCGGCGAAAGAGGAGATGATCGAAAGCACAATCGACTGTCTGGAAAAATATGTCCCGGGCGTCCGTGAACAACTCGATCATGTCGAAGCTTCGACACCACGCACGTTCGAGTTCTACACCCGCCACCTGAACGGAGCCTCGTTTGGCACCAAGTTCGAAGGCCTGGAAGTGAGCAAGAAACTTCCCGAACAAATCGGCGGTCTCTACCACGCTGGTTCCGTCGGCATCATCATGTCCGGCTGGCTCGGCGCTGTAAACTACGGCGTAATTGTGTCCAACGAAGTCGATAAATACCTGACGCCGTCCCCGGTGAATGCGTAGATCCTGTCCAGGGTAAGTGTGGCGGCTCCCGGCCCCGAAAAGTCCTTCAATGCAGGAGGTTGCGCCGCTAGTTCCCGCCACGGACATCTGGAATGCATTCCAGTTAATCGACTTGCGGTGCTAAACTCTTTTCGCCAGACTGTATGCTAACATTTCGCTATCCGTCCGCGCCAGGCTGAAGCCTGTGTTTGCGCAGGATGTGCCCTATGTCTGTCGCAGAGGCCCATCTCCATGCGTTACGCATTCTACGCGATAATGCCGTATCTTTTATTGTCGGCTTATAGCCACTCCGTGATGGCTGAATGGGAAATCCAATACGGCACCTTCGGGAACGACACGCTCCCTAAGCAATGGAAGGCGACGATGTATACAACTGAAGGGAGTATAATGGACTCGATCACGACCGTTGCCAAAGAGTACAAAGTCAACCAGGATTACGAACCACCTGATTTTCAAATTGAAGTCAACCCAGGTGACCAGATCGTCATTGCTAAAGGTGCCATGGAATATGAAACCGCCGAGGTCCAGGAAGATGGTAGTTTTAAAGTCATCGGAGATTTCCCCATTCGCAATACGGAAAGCCGACCAGATGGAGTACCCGCCTCGGATCGTGACGCAGACGAAGAAGACCCCGCAATATCATCAAACCTGAGTCTCATCTTGCTCTGCGTCTGGCTGCTTCCCTTCGTACTTGTTGCCGCGATCTTCTTTCTGGTGATGCGACGTTCAAAGCGATAACTCGATTCGCTACAATCGCCGGGGCGGTTTCACCGACCTGTTAGACGCTTGTCCCTTTCGTGTTTTTCGTGACCATTCGTGGTTCCCACTCGACCCACCCCGAAGGCCTCTCCGTGAATCTTGACGACATTAAATCCTGTATTCCCCACCGCGAACCCTTTCTCTGGCTCGATGAAATCATTCTTCAAAACGACGATGGACTCGTTGCGACCAAATTTATTGATCCGGATCTTGAGCTCTTTAAGGGACATTACCCGGGGACGCCCATTCTACCCGGAGTGATTCAGTGCGAGGCCTGTTTTCAGGCGGCGGCCGTCTTCATGTCCCAACAGCATCCTCCGGATGAGGGCAGAGTGCCCGTCGTCACACGACAGACGGAGACGCGATTCCGACGGATCGTGCGACCGGGCGAGACGATCACCGTCGAAGTTAAACTGACTGAGCAACTGGCGAATGCCTACTTTTTCACTGGGAAAGTCTCGGTCGAAGGCCAGGTCGCGGTTCGGTTGGAGTTTGCCGTCGCCGATGCCCCGATGCCCGCGTAATGGCTGCAATCGCTGTGACTGGAACCCGGTGAAGGTCGCATAGACTGACAAAACCGAGCGTCCACGACCTCAAATTGTCTGGAATGGTGGGGAATTCGGGCTACAACTTGACAGTCCGCCCAGAATGCCTGAAAATATCCATATAGGCTTATATGTCATGCGTCAGGCCCAATCCCGGGTCTGATCTGTACTGCATACCCGGACCGACAGCTCAGCCTGCTTGTCTATCGAGAGATTACCGGGTCTATCTATTCTCTCACCCCCACTGAGGTCATTCGAAAGACCATGTCTCGTACTCTTTCTGCCCTCCTGCTCTCTGCCAGCATCATTGTTCTGCCTTTCGCTTCCTCGATATCCGCTGCCGAACTTCCTCCTGCAGCGGAACAGGAAATCGATTTCGCGCGGGATATCAAACCGATCTTTGCGAACCATTGCATGGATTGTCACGGCCCTGATACGCAGGAAGCCGGATTTCGCCTCGATAATCGAGAAGCGGCACTCGATGGGGGTGACGGAGGAAAATCGATCCTGCCCCAGAAAAGTGTCGACAGCCCTCTGCTGAATCGCGTCGCCCGGCATGACCCCGAAACGATGATGCCTCCGGACGGTCTCGATCCGTTATCCGAAGAACAAGTGAGCTTGCTTCGCGCCTGGATTGATCAGGGAGCGAACTGGCCCAAGTCGGAGTCGGCGGAAATCAAAGTCGATCATTGGGCCTTTAAACCTGTCACGCGCCCCGAGGTGCCGGAAGTCTCCCATCAGGAATGGGTCCAGAACGAAATCGACCAGTTCGTGCTTGCCAAACTGGAACAGAAGGAGTTAACACCTTCTGAAGAGGCGGATCGTTACACGCTCATCCGTCGGTTGTATCTCGATCTGATCGGTATCGCTCCCACACCAGAAGAAGTAAACGCCTTCGTTAACGACGACTCTCCCGAAGCCTACGAAACCATTGTAGACCGATTGCTTGCATCGCCTCACTTCGGAGAACGCTGGGGCAGACACTGGCTCGACATGGCGCGCTATGCTGATTCCGATGGATATGAAAAAGACAATCCCCGTCCCAATGCGTGGCGCTACCGCGACTGGGTGATCAACGCGATTAATGACGATATGCCGTATGACCAGTTCACTCGTGAGCAACTGGCGGGCGATTTATTGGACCATCCGACCAAAATGCAACAATTGGCAACCGCCTTTCATCGGCAGACATTGACGAACACAGAAGGAGGAACCGACCAGGAACAATGGAGGGTCGAAGCTGTTTTTGACCGGGTCGAAACGACCGGAGCGATCTGGCTCGGCCTGACCGTCGGATGTGCTCGCTGCCACACTCACAAATACGATGCCATCTCACAGCGTGAATATTATCAAATGTTCTCATTCTTCAATAATGGGGACGAAACCACCACCGCTGTGCCGAAATCGGTTGCTGCCGAAAAAGAATACGAAACTACGAAGGCAAACTACGATCACAAAATCTCCGATCTGAAAACACAATTGATAAAGGCGAAGGCCGAGACCGCCGATCAGTTTGCGGCATGGGAAACAAGGACTCAGGAAAAAATCGCCCGTGAAATGGGGGATCCTCTGCAGTATCACGCAATGACAAATGATTCTGTAACGGCCCCCCAAGAAGACACTTTCGAGAAATTGGAAGATGGTAGTTGGCTGGCGAAAAGCCGTCGGGCTGATAAAGGTCAGTATAAAGTCACCGGCCAATCAACCGTGACAGACCAGTCAATCGTCGCCCTTCGATTAGAGGCGATTCCTGATGAATCTCTCCCCAACAATGGCTCGGGGCAGGCGGGGTATGGAAACTTCGTGCTTTCTGAATTCCGCATATACCAGCAGAAAGAGGGACAACCATCGCCGCTGAAAATCAAATCGGTTACAGCCGATTTCTCACAGGACGGGTTCTCCATCCAGAAAGCAATTGATGGGAAACTCGACACTGGCTGGGCGATCAAACCTCAATACAGCGAACATCATGAGGCAACATTCGTCCTGGCCGAACCCATTACACTGACTGCTGACGAACCACTGACTATCGAGATCGACCAGGAATATGGCACGAATCATAATCTGGGCCGCTTCAAGCTGACGCTGGCAACTGGTACTGTTCCAGACTCTTCTCTCAGTACAGAAGACCGGGCGATCCTTGCTAAACAGGTCAGCGAACGTACGGAAGATGAGACCCAACAACTCCGCAATGTTTTTTACCAACATAGCCAGCCCACTAAAGGGTTAATCGCAAGTCTAAACAAGCTAAAGAAAAACCCACCTCCCGCGCCGAACATGACCGTTCGTGTCATTTCTCAACGTAACGAAGAACCCCGCACGACGCACATCATGCGACGTGGCGACTTCTTGCAGCCAATGGACGAAGTTCTTCCGGGCACGTTGCAAGTCCTGAATCCTCTCGATCACGACCCCGCCTCCGCGACCCGGATTGATCTCGTCGACTGGCTGTTTGCCGAGGGAAACCCGTTAACGGCGCGAGTTTCCGTAAATCAAATCTGGGCGAAGCTGTTCGGAGAAGGAATTGTCGCGACGATCAACGACTTCGGTGTCCGTGGTGACAAACCGACTCACCCTGAGTTGTTTGACTGGTTAGCCACGGAATATCGCCGACTTGGTTGGAGCCGCAAGGCGTTTATTAAAACGATTGTCATGTCATCCACATACCGCCAGTCAACAGTGCATCGTCCCGAGTTCGCAGAAATCGATCCACTTAATAAACTACTGCATCGGCAAAACCGGTTGCGCGTGGAAGCGGAGATCGTCCGTGACTTATCCCTTCAGGCGTCCGGTTTACTGTCACTGAAGATTGGGGGACCCTCTGTCTTTCCGCCATTGCCTCCAGAAATTGCCGCACTCAGTTATGCAAACAATTTCAAATGGAACACCAGTGACGGAGAGGATCAATATCGCCGAGGGATGTACACCTTCTTCAAACGAACCTCCCCTCACCCGAACCTGATCAACTTTGACTGCCCCGATTCGAACACGACCTGCCTAATTCGGCGAACATCGAATACACCGCTGCAGGCATTGCAGGCTCTCAACAACGACATCTTCCACCAATCGGCGATCCACCTTGCGAAACGATTACTGACTTCAGACCTCCAATCTTCCGAAGAACGCCTGGAGCAGATGGTGATGTTGACCAGTTCTCGTCCCCTCGACTCGTTCGAGCAGAACGCATACCTGGAACTTCTGGAGGAATCACGGGCTTGGTACGAAGCGCATCCCGAAGAAGCGACCGAACTCGCGGAAGGTTTCGACATGGGAGCCCTCCCGAACACCAGCCCCACCGAGTTGGCCGCCTGGGTCGCCACTTGCCGCATCGCTTTGAACCTGGATGATTTCTTCAGCCGCCCCTAAGGACGAATCTGACGATTTTCATTCATCGAAAAGACAGACAAAATCATCTCTGAAGAGATACAAAGATAACTGGACCAAAATCATGAATCTTGATCCGATGACACCACAGGCTCGGGCGATGAACAGCCGTCGCGACTTTCTTACCACGACCGCCAGCGGTTTGGGAATGGCGGCCCTGGGCAGCATGCTGACCGAGGACGGTTTACTAACTCCGGCGAATGCCGCCACGGCCAATGCAAATCCACTTGCTCCGAAAGATCCGCATTTTGACCCCAAGGCAAAAGCCTGTATTTTCATCTTTATGGCCGGCGCTCCGTCGCAGCTCGACCTGTTCGATCCGAAGCCGAAGCTGAATGAAATGAACGGTCAGAAGCTTCCCGAGTCAATGACCAAAAACGTTCGTTTTGCATTCATCAAAAAAGATTCCGCCACGCTGCTCGGTTCTAATCGAACCTTTAAAAGACATGGCGAATGCGGAATGGAACTTTCCGACTGGTTGCCCCATATCGGTTCCTGCGCCGACGACCTGCTCCTCGTCCGCTCAATGCATTCCGATCAGTTCAATCACCATCCGGGCCAATTGTTGATGCAATGTGGCCGGGGAACATTCGGACTCCCCACAATGGGATCCTGGATGACTTATGGGCTGGGAAGTGAATCCAACAACTTGCCTGGGTACGTCGTCCTCAACAGTGGTCGTGGATCATCCGGTGGGGCGACACTCTGGCAGAGCGGGTTCCTGCCTTCCACCCACGCGGGCGTGCTGTTTCGTAATCAGGGCGAACCGGTGCTCAACTTAAAGAACCCCACAGGAATTCCGGAAGAACTGCAGCGCAAAGGGCTGGATGTTCTGAATCAGGTGAACAATCAACGTTACGAGGAAATCCGCGATCCCGAGATTGCGTCTCGAATTGCCAACTACGAACTCGCTTACCGAATGCAGTCGGCCGCACCGGAACTGATTGACCTTACTGGGGAAACTCGTGAAACACTCGACATGTATGGCGTGAACCGAGCAGAACCTGAAAACGTCGGCGGTCAGCGTGGTAAAATGGGAAACACCCATGAGAGCTTTGCCCGTAACTGTCTGCTGGCGCGCCGAATGGTCGAAAGGGGTGTCCGGTTCATTAACATCATATACGCCTCCTGGGACCACCACAGCCGGATCGACGAAGAGCTGAGCTACAACTCGCACGTGGTCGACCAACCGATTGCAGCGTTGATTAAAGATCTCAAACAACGCGGCATGCTCGATGAAACGATGGTCGTCTGGGGTTCTGAATTCGGTCGCACACCGCTAGGCGAAAACCGCAATGAGAACGAGGCGATTACGGGGCGGGACCATCATCCGTTTGCCTTCAGTATGTTCATGGCAGGTGGCGGCATGAAAGGGGGCCAGGTTTACGGTGCCTCCGATGAAATTGGCTGGGGCATCGCCGAAAACCCGGTCCACGTCAACGACCTGCACGCCACGATGTTGCATCAGTTTGGTATGGATCACCTCAAGCTCACCTACCGTTTTCAGGGACGAGATTTCCGCCTGACCGATGTCGGTGGCAAAATTATTCCGGAATGGATCTCCTGAACAACTTGACGCATCAGTTGGCCGGGTAAAGAATGCAGGCGGTCTTTCCATCCACCCAATTTATTCAGCCAAAGCGTTCTCCCCATGTTCGAATGGTACTCGCCCGAAGTCACTTACTACATTGTGGCGGTTTTCCTGCTGGTACTGAATGTTGGTTTCTGGCTGCTGAACATGCTTACCTTGCCAGGCAATTGGATGGTGCTAGCCAGCACCGCCATATTCGTCTGGTTGTATCCCTACCCTCAGGAAACCGGGGGCCTGCACTGGTGGTTGATCGGGGGCATGCTGGTTTTGGCATCGCTGGGTGAACTAGTCGAATTCGCCGCGGGTGCCGTAGGAGCGGCCAAGCAGGGAGCCAGTCGACGCGCGATGGTTCTCGCTGTAGTGGGAACCATTTGCGGTAGCTTACTCGGTGCCGGAGCAGGCATCCCTATTCCCATCGTTGGCCCCGTTATTGGTGCCTTAGGCGGTGGAGCACTCGGTGCCTTTTCCGGAGCGTGGGTAGGCGAAACCTGGAAAGGGAAAACGGCCCAGGAATCTTATAACGTCAGCAAAGGTGCGATGGTGGGGCGTATTCTGGGAACGATCGGAAAACTACTCTGTGGTTCGATGATGCTGGCGTTGATGATCATCGATTTAATCTTCTGAGGCAGCCGCTTCAATCCGCTTATTGCTCTGAGCCGGTTTCCCATCCGAATCGAGTTCGATACGCAGCCATGGGCGAATTTGATCCAACTTGATTTCACCAATGCCGTTGACCCGGATCAAATCATCCACCGATTGAAATGGTCCATTCTGTTCGCGGTCCGCAATGATCTTCTCCGCCGTCGGTTTGCCAATTCCCGGGAGTTGAATCCATTCCACCCAGCTCGCTGAATTGATTTCCAACTGATAGTCAAACAGGTTCTCCGCCGGTCGATCAATCTCCACCGATTCCAGACCCCACCCCTGCAAACGGGCCCAATGCAGTCCCAGCATCAGCACCAGTGAACCCATCACCAGAATAACCAGCAACTGCTGAGTTTTGGTAAATGGGACGTTTTTTTCCTCCTCAGCGGCTTCCAAACGGGGCAGAGCGGAGGCCGGAGAAATCGTTGATTCCTCAGGGGATTCTATTGCTGGCGAATCAGGATCGCGGGGAGTGCGTAATTGATCGTTCACGGTGGCCAAGAGCATAAACGGGGTTGTTTAGGAATGGTAACTTCAAATGTACACGCAGCCAGTTTAACCAGCTCCAAGCGGGGACGGTCCCGGTTATTTCAAATTTGAGTCGTTTTTCGTAAGATACGGTTCGTTTCGTAAATCAATCGAGTGGAAATGCTGCTCAAGTCGATTTTTCCACCATTCGCCACCGCCCAATCCATGTCGCTCCCGGAAAGAAGACTACCTTGACGACCGTCGCGGGATATTCAGACGCACAACTTCAGGAACTCGGACTCGATCCAGCCAAATTGCCGCAACACATCGCGGTGATTATGGATGGGAATGGCCGCTGGGCTCGTTCGCGTGGTTTGCCACGCATCGAAGGACATCGCCGGGGCGTTAAAAGTGTTCGAAAAATCGTCGAAGAGTGCGCCCGGCTGGGAGTCGGTTACCTGACGCTGTATTGCTTCAGCAGTGAAAACTGGAAACGTCCACAACATGAACTCAACCTGCTCATGTCGCTACTCAAACAGTACGTCATCGAAGAACGATCCGAGATCATGCGGCAGAACTTAAGCTTTCGCACCATCGGTCGAAAAGAGGGACTGGGTGAAGAAGTTCTGGCTGAAGTTCAGAAGACAATCGATTACAGCCGCGATAATACCGGTATGTGCCTCTGCCTCGCTCTGAATTACGGGAGCCGGGGAGAACTCGTCGACGCGGTTCAAACGATCGCTCAAAAAGTTCAAGAAGGTACACTCAATCCGAACGAAATTGATGAAGCCACCATCGCCGATCACCTCTATACGCGAGGGATGCCCGACCCGGACTTGATTGTTCGTACATCGGGTGAAATGCGCGTCAGCAACTTCCTGCTGTGGCAGCTAAGTTACGCTGAACTGTGGGTGACCGATAAACATTGGCCGGAATTCCGGCAGGAAGAACTGCATCAGGCGCTGCGCGATTACGCCAGCCGTGACCGTCGTTTTGGTGGATTAAAGGGATAATCATCTATGCTTGCCTGGCGTCTTGGCATTTCTGCGATTCTGATTCCGCTCCTTTTTCTCCTCTTTCGCGTCGACCTGCGAGCTGGAGAAGAGGCCCTCATTCTATGGGCCTTCTGTTTACTCGTGCTGATTCGCTCCACGTTTGAATTGAAGACATTACTGACCCGACGCAACATGCAACCGACCTGGCTTGTTCCGACCTTGCTGGCAGGGTTAACAGTTACGTCTGGCTGGATGCCACACTGGTTCAACTTTGCCGCTCCGTGGAATGAAAGCCTCGTCTGGATCTCGATGGCGTCGAGTCTGTCGATCCTGCTTTTCTTCCTGAACCGGGCGATTCTGTTTCGGGAACCGGGACAACAAATGGAGACCCTGGGGGCCGAACTCCTGATGTTCACCTACCTGGGTGTGCTGATCGCCGTGACGACTCAGTTGCGATGGGTGGCGGGGGCTTCGATGGGATACCTGGCGATAGGATCGCTCATTTTCGCCGCGAAAGGAGGGGATATTGGCGCTTATTTCCTCGGTCGCTATTTTGGTAAAGCCAAACTGATTCCTCGGCTGAGTCCGGGGAAAACTCGCGTCGGTGGCTACGGCGCATTGCTCGGTGGCGGGCTAGCCTCCGTCCTATGGTTTCACTTCGCCACAGGGCAATTCATGCCGGGACAGGATCCACCCGCACTCTGGGCCACTTTACTTTATGGCGTGATCATCGCCATCGTTGGACTAGTAGGTGACCTGGCGGAATCACTCATTAAACGGGATTGCGAACAAAAAGACTCCGCCGCTTTGATGCCAGCTTTTGGAGGATTGCTGGACCTGATCGACTCCGTGATCTATGCCGGCCCGGTCGCATTGCTTCTCTGGTATATCCTGCCGCTACAGACCTGGTAAGCTGACTTCTTTAGTCCGTATCGTTGATGAACTCGATGATCGTCTTGTTCGGTTCCCCCGCCTGTTCCTGGACGTAGCGAGGCACGGCGTACCCTGGAAGTCGCCGCCTCAATTCTTCTATCAAGGCACGTCCTTTGTCGACAGAGACTTCAAAATGAGCCACACCCGTCACACGGTCAAGCTGATGCAGATAATAGGGAAGAACTCCCAGCTGGATTAGCCGCTCGCATAATTCAGCCAGCACGTCGGCCGAGTCATTGATGTCCCGGAGAAGCACTGCCTGATTTAAAACAATCATTCCTGCCTGCTTCAACTTTTGCAGTGCCTTGGAACAATCCCTTTCGATTTCATGGGGATGATTGGCATGAACCACAACAACGACGGAAAACCGCGAGCCGGTTAATAGTTCCAACAATTCATCGTTCACTCGGGCTGGCAGAACGATCGGCATCCGGCTGTGAATTCGTAGACGCTGAAGATGCGGAATATCGCTCAGCAAGTCGTGGAGTTCTCTTAATCGCCGATCCGTCAGCATCAACGGATCGCCTCCGCTGAGGATCACTTCCTGTATCGATTCATCGCCACGAATGTAGTCAAGAGCCGGTTCCCAATCGGCAAGTCGGCTGGGTTCTTGCTGGTAGGGGTAATTACGTCGAAAACAGTAGCGGCAATTGATGGCACAACTTCGGGCGGCAATCATCAATACCCTGCCAGCGTATTTGTGGAGCAAACCGGGGACAGTCCGGGCTGCATTCTCTCCCAGAGGGTCAATAACGAAGCCGGGGGCCTGATCCTTCTCTTTCTGGAAGGGTAATACCTGCCGGAGCAGGGGGTCCTCCGGATTCTGGGGCTCCATCCGTTCCAGAAAGGATTCAGGCACAAATAACGGGAACTCAGGATCAGGCAGTAAATTAGCCCCATTCGCCCCGAAATCGGTGGTATCCAGCCCCAACCGGGCCAGGAGATCGTCCAGCGTCCGAACGGCTGAAGCAAGTTGCTCCCCCCAGTGACGGGAGCCCGAGCGAGAGTGTGAGGTCGATTCTGATGGCATCCGACGAGCATTTCCGGGAGGGTTCAGGCAAAAAACAGCCTGTTTATGATGAAAACCGGGCAAAACACGTTTATGTCGATGTTCCTCTCCCGGTCGGCATATGATATTCTTTTGCCGCCAGTCTCTCCAGAGCCTGCTCCCCGGTCTGCCTCTGGAAGCGGTGAAAACCAACATTCAGTGAACGAATTGTCCCCGTCTGACCTCAACTCAGACAGCAGAACCTTGAAGAGAACCAGTCATGCCTCAAATTAACACCGGCGATTTTCGTAAGGGAACCAAAGTCATCCTGGATGGCGAACCTTACGACATGCTCGAATGCAACTTTGTGAAACCGGGTAAAGGGCAAGCGCTCTACAAAACTCGTCTGAGAAATCTCCTCAAAGGAACGATGCTCGACCGCACTTACAAAAGTGGCGACAGCCTCGAAGGGGCTGATATCCGAAAGTCGGATGGACAGTACTTGTATCGCGATGCGAACGGGTTCGTGTTCATGGATAATGAAACTTACGAACAATACACGATGAATGAAGCGGTTGCGGCTGATAAGGTAAAATACCTTCTGGAAGGCGCCACCCTCCAGATGCTGTACTGGAACGATCAACTGATCGACATGACACCTCCGCAGCACGTCACGCTTGAAATCACCTACACTGAACCGGCCGCGAAAGGGAATACCGCGACCAACGTTACTAAACCAGCCACCGTGGAAACGGGTGCTGAAATTCAGGTTCCCGCATTCATCGAGCAGGGGGATCGTGTTAAACTCGACGCCTCTACTGGAGAATACGTCGAACGCGTCCGTACCTAGACCAATTGGTTTAGTCTGGTCAACGAACGGTCCGACTCGATTTGGCCGGAATGACCAGTCATCTGGTTCGCAAACCTGAATGGCCTGAAACTTCAAACGCGAAGGGATATAGCGAATGAGTTCCATCCAACTAGGCGTCTATCTGATTGCGACTTTCCTGGCGATCCGATCCCTCTCTTCTCTGATGACTCACCATCGTCAGCATTACCTGCTGGAGCGGGTACGAGATATCAAAGCCGAGATTGACGAAGACGCACGGCAGACACGGACAATGCAGCTGGAAGAGCATGCCCGCGAGTTACACGAGGCACGTGCCTTACAGCTTGAGCAACAACAGCAGAAAAAAAATGAGAAAAAAGCGGGCTCAGCAGCCTGAACCCGCCAGCTGGCTTGATGCTCCTGATATGATAATCCAATTCGTCAGCTTGCCTGACCGTGGCTGCGTCGCGTACTGACATTGGCTGCTCAAGAGACCTTTTTTCTGGTAATTGCTGCTATGACCACCGAGTCCAAAATCACTCCCGTCGAACATAACCAGAAACTGTACATCGAGACAGTTGGCTGTCAGATGAATGTTCTTGACAGCGAACTGGTGGTCGGAGCATTACGCCAGGAAGGTTATGAGCTGACCAGCGACATGCTTCAGGCAGACACCGTCCTGTTCAATACTTGCAGTGTTCGAGAACATGCTGAACACAAAATCTACAGCCAGCTCGGCCGTATGAAGTTCAGCAAACGGGAACGGCCCGACCAGGTCATCGGCGTGATCGGTTGCATGGCCCAGAAAGATCAAGACCTGATTTTCCGTCGCGCTCCCCATGTCGATATCATTGTCGGCACCGGCCAATTGGGTGAAATTCCCAGGATGGTTCGCGAAGCCCGGAGTAATCGTGAAAAATCAATGGCTCTCAGCCTGGGACGCAAAGCAGGCTCCCGCGATTCGGTCAGTGCCAGTTTTGAAAGCTACGACCCACTTCGCGAACCTGAAATGCGTCCATCGCCTTACCAGGCGTATGTCCGCATCATGATTGGTTGCGATAAGTTCTGTACTTACTGCGTCGTCCCCTCCACACGTGGACCCGAGCAGAGCCGTGCCCCCAAAGACATTCTCAGCGAAACTCGCGTGCTTGCCGGCCAGGGAGTAAAAGAAATCATCCTGCTCGGACAGACAGTCAACAGTTACAAACATACGGAAGACGGTCGATTACATCGTCTGTCGGACCTGCTGCATCAACTTCATGACGTCGACGGAATCGATCGCATCAAGTTCATCACCAGTTATCCCAAAGACATGGGGAACGACTTACTCGAAACGATACGGGACCTTCCTAAAGCGGCTCACTACCTCCATGTTCCCATTCAATCAGGTTGTAACGACGTTCTCAAAATGATGAAACGAGGTTACACAGTCGAACAATACATGGAGATGATGGGTCGCATCCGCGAAATTCTCCCGGACTGTGCCGTCTCCAGCGACTTCATTGTTGGTCACCCGGGCGAAACGGAAGAGTCCTTCGAGAAAAGCATGGACATCATCCGCGAATGTCGATTCAAAAATAGCTTTATCTTCAAATACAGTCCACGACCCGGGACCAAAGCATTCGAGCTTTACGAAGACGAAATTCCAGACAAAGTCAAAAAACGCCGTAACAATGAAATGCTGGCACTGCAGAACCAGATTAGTGAGGAAGACAACGCTGGCTTCATTGGAAAAGAAGTCGAAGTACTCGTGGAAGGTGCCAGTAAAACGGAAGTAAAAAAATCAGGGTCTAATTCGGAAGAGACCGACGGGACGATTCAGTTGATGGGACGAACTCGGTGCGATCGGATCGTCGCCTTCGATGGCAACCCTCGCTTAAAGGGAACGCTGACGAACATTTCCATCTTCGATTGCACTCCGACGACCTTACTCGGTTCGATCGTCACCCGGTCCTATCAGCACGGAACCGAAGGCATGTTGCCGATTCTGCAATAATACCCGCTACGATTTTTTGAGAATCGACTGCAGAGCATCTTCCAGACTTAGTAGCTCAAATAGAAAACCCTCCTGCTCCAACTTCGCTGGAATGACATTGGCACTGGCCAGTAGTAAGTCGTCCGCCATTTCTCCAAGCGCCGTTCGCACCGCAAATGCGGGAACAGGCAGGCAGGTTGGCCGCTTCAGCACTTTTCCGAGTGTCTTGGTGAATTCGTAGTTCGTAACCGGGCAGGGGGCCGTACCGTTCACGGGTCCGGAGATTTTGGGATGCGTCATGGCGAAGTGAATGATTCGCACGAGATCCTCAAGAGCCACCCAACTCCAGTACTGTTTTCCCGATCCCACTTTACCACCAAGCCCCAGCTTGAATGGTAACAACATCTTCTGGAGCGCTCCTCCTTCTTTCGAGAGAACAATCCCTGTTCTGATAATGGCGACGCGGATTCCTGCGTCACTTGCGGGAGTCGTCGCTCCTTCCCACAGCTTGCATGTGTCTGGTAAAAAGCCCGTACCTGGAGCGCTCTCTTCGGTCAGTTGTGATTCCCCCCGGTCACCGTAGTATCCAATGGCGGATGAGCTTATGAGAACCTCGGGGGGATTCTCCAGCCCGGCAATCGTTTCGGCGAGAAGTCGCGTCCCTTTCTCCCGGCTTTCGACAATCTTGCGTTTGAGTTCTGGAGTCCAGCGGCCGGAAGCGATATTCTCGCCCGCCAGATGAACGACAGCATCGATCCCTTCCAGCTTATTTTTTTCGATCTCCCCCTCCTGCGGAGACCAGAAGACAGCCTCCATCCCTTTTCCCTCTTTCGAGCGGGTCACGGGGAAAACTTGATCGCCCCGTGCTTCCAGAAATTGAGTCAAGGCTCTACCGACCAGACCAGTCGCCCCAGTGATGGCCACTTTCATATTTCATTTCCTCAGAGGGAATATTTTGAATGAGATTGTAACGGAGGGAACCGGAAATCGTTGCAATTCAAAAACAAGAAAAGTGATCGCCTTCTTGAAATTCGAAGTCGCCGCATTGATTTGGAAGGGAAAGCGAAGGAAAGACGGTTACTCCTTTCCCGATTTATCTTAGCATTATAAGATCAGGGAACGAACGGCAACTCTGGGCATCCACTATGTTTTAGATCTTGTCTAAGAATAAGAATGGCGTTTAGCGGTCGCAATTATCTTGAAAACGTAGTTTTGTGTCACCTGAATTCACCACGATAAATGTGATCCGCTCTCGATAAATAAGGTTGATATCAGGAATAATACCTGTGAGAAGTTATGAGTAAACCAGGTTTTGTCTATTTAGTAGGCGCAGGCCCCGGGGATCCGGGATTAATCACCGTCAAGGGGCTCGATTGTCTCCAGCGCGCCGATTCGATTTTGTACGACGGACTCGTCAATCCGTTGCTACTTCGCCACACATCGGCTCACGCCGAACGAACCTGTCGGTCGATGGGATCCCACGGAAAATGGTTGAACCAATCCGAGATCAACGAGCACCTCATCACTGAAGCACGCGCCGGTAAAACAGTTGTCCGCTTAAAGGGAGGCGACCCTTACATTTTCGGACGCGGTAGTGAAGAAGCGGCCGCGTTGGAAGAGGCGGGCATTGCCTATGAAGTCGTTCCCGGTATCACTGCCGCCACCGCCGCTGCTGTTTACGCAGGTCTCTCGTTGACCCATCGTGACTTCGCCTCTGCTGTGGCGTATGTCACTGGCCATGAAGATCCGGCAAAAGAAGACTCCACGCTCGACTACGAAAGCCTGGCTCATTTTTCGGGTACTCTTGTTTTTTATATGGGCCTGCATCGACTGCCACTCATCGCGGAAAAACTGATCGCCGCAGGCAAACCGGCGAACACGCCCGCCTGCGTTGTACGCCGCGCTACCTGGACCGATCAACGGGCGCTCTCTTCTACTCTTGCGGAACTCCCCACCGCAGTGAAAGAAGCGGGGTTCAAAGCACCTTCGTTAATCATCGTCGGAGACTGCGTGCAGCAGCGAGAACAAATTGACTGGTTCTGTCGCCGGCCATTACTTGGCAAACGGATTGGAATTACTCGACCGGAAGTGATCCGTGCTTCCTCAGAAAAAGAAAACGAACCAGACAACGTCGACAGAGTCATCCATCAATGTTGGGAGCTTGGCGCCGAACCGGTGTTAATCCCCACGATGCAGATTCGCCCCGTGGCAGATGCGACCCTAGTGGTGGAAACGATGCAACGAATTGATCAGTACGACTGGCTGATCTTCACCAGCGAAAATGGTGTTCAGTTCTTTCATGACTTCCTCTGGGCCGCAGGGAAAGACGCGCGGGCCTTTAGTTCCTGCAAACTGGCTGCAATTGGTTCCTCCACGGCCGCGGCGTTGGAACGGTATCACTTGCGTGCCGATTTAGTTCCGGAGGAGTTTCGAGCCGAAGGACTGGCCGCAGCATTAAAGCCACATGTCGACGGGAAACGACTCCTGTGGGTACGTGCTAATCGAGGTCGGGATATCCTACCGGAGGAATTGAGGCCCCACTGCGATTCCTTCGAAGAACTCGTTGTCTACGAACACACTGACATCGAGAATTGGTCACCGGAAACAGTCCAGCAAATACAACAGGGAGGACTCGACTGGATCGGTGTTAGCAGTCCCGCGATTGCCCGGCGACTTAAGTATCTTCAAGAGACTCATCTCGAACTGTCGGACGCACTGGAGAAGACTCGCTACGCCGCTCTCAGCCCGGTCACATCGCAGGCGGCAGACGAAATCGGATTACCGATCTCCGCCACTGCCGAAGTATTTACCTGGAACGATTTGCTTAACACGATCAGCCAGAACGACTTGAAAAAAACTGTCCAGTAATTTCCACGTGTCCCAAGATCAGGAAATCAACAGCTTGTCGCGTCCCGGTGTATCACCTAGACTAAATAGATTGCCCGAACGACCTGTTCACGGGTCGCGCGTGGTGATTTCCGAATTAGCCTCGAAATCGACCAGCCCCGCTTCCTCAGCAATTGATCCCGATACTTCCAACCGAACCAAGGAGCATGTCCAGATGCGGACCGCCTGTGCCACAATTCGCTTCGATAAGAAACGGATTCTTCATTCCTGTGCTCTGTTCATGTTGTTTGTCATTATCTTAATTGCAAGTTCAGCATTTCTGCTGGCCGATGACGAAACCGAGAAATCAGACGAAGAACGTTACTACGAATTAATGTCTCTCTTCGTGGATACCTTCGAAAAGATCGAGAAAAACTACGTCGATGAAATCGACCGGCGCGAAATGGTCGAGGCCGCCGTTCGAGGAATGTTGCGAGAACTCGACCCGTACAGCAACTACATCAGCCGCAACGATATTCAACGCTTCAATCAGACTGTCGATCAAGAATTCGGTGGAATTGGAATCCAGGTGTTTGTCGATCCCGATACAACCCGGCTGACTGTCATGACGCCTATTCCGGGAACACCTGCTTACGCTGCCGGTGTCAAGGCGGGTGATACCATTCTGGAGATCGAAGGAAAATCGACAGATGGCTTTCAGGTATCAGACGCCGTTGAACTGTTAAAAGGGAAACGGGGTGAGAAAGTCAAACTTAAAATTCTGCACAATAACGAAGCCGATCCAATTGACCTTGAGATCGAACGGGATGTCATCAAACTCTCCACCGTTCTGGGAATGAAATACAACGATGACGCAACGTGGAATTTTTGGCTGAATGATGAAGAAAAGATCGCCTACATCCGTCTCACCCATTTCAGCCGGCGGAGTTCCGAAGAACTTCAAACTGTTCTCGACGAACTCGTGCTGAAAGGAATGCGAGGTTTGATCCTTGACCTTCGTTCCAACCCGGGCGGATTGCTGTCGCAAGCGACAGACATTTCAGACATGTTCATCGAGAGTGGTCGCATCGTCAGCACTAAAGGTCGTAACACGCCCGAACGCGTCTGGGATGCCCGGTCCGAAGGAACGTACAAAGGCTTTCCAATGGCAGTTCTCGTTAATCGATTCAGTGCATCAGCAAGTGAAATCGTTGCCGCCTGCCTGCAGGACCATGACCGGGCCGTCGTCATTGGAGAACGGACTTGGGGCAAAGGCTCTGTTCAGAACGTCTTCGATCTGGAGGCGGGTAACAGTGCCTTGAAACTGACCACTGCCAGTTATCACCGCCCCAGCGGTAAAAACATCCACCGCTCCCGGAACGCCAAAACTACGGATGACTGGGGAGTGATGCCGAACGAAGAGTACACGATTGATTTTTCGAATGACGAATTGCGAGCCTACCTCGAATTCCGCCGTAAATTGGACGTCATCGGTGCAGTCGAAGAAGAGGATCCGTTCGATGACACTCAGCTCAACAAAGCAATGGAATATGTCGAATCGAAACTGAAACCGGAAAAAGAAAAAGAAACAGAGTAAGATTCCCAGAACGGCATCTGGATCACTTCTGCAGTAAGTGACCCATAGCTATCCGGTACATTCAGATCGATTTGAGGAGAAGAGGTATTCCCCATGAGTGCAGCCACGGGCGAGAACAGGAGCGATGCCCGATTAATGTTGGCTCTGGAATCGTCATGCGATGAAACGGCCTCCGCGATCATCGAACGAGACTTAACAGTTCGATCGAACGTTGTCGCCTCGCAGGCGGAACTACACGAAAAGTATGGCGGAGTTGTCCCGGAGATTGCCTCTCGTGCCCATGTGACGAATCTGTTGCCCGTGGTGCAAGAAGCGGTCACGCAGGCGGGCATCACCCTGAAAGACATCGACCTGATCGCCGTCGTCACCCGCCCTGGACTCGTAGGCTCCTTGTTAGTGGGACTGACGGCCGCCAAGACGTTTGCCGCCACATTGAACGTACCCCTGATCGCCGTCGATCATGTACAGGCCCATCTCTATGCCTGCCGAATCGCCGCGAAACGCGACCTCTTTCCCGCGATTGGTCTCGTCGTGAGTGGAGGTCACACCAATCTGTATCTCTGCAAAAGCGCCACGGAATACGAACTGATCGGTTCTACCATCGACGACGCGGCTGGAGAAGCCTTCGACAAAGTCGCCAAGATTTTGAAACTCCCGTATCCCGGGGGGCCTCACATCGAACGAGTCGCTGCCGATGGAAACCCGAGTGCGTTTAAATTCGTGCGCACATTCATAAAAGAAGACCGCCTTGATTTCAGTTTCAGCGGCTTGAAGACAGCTGTGCTCTATCAAGCTGAAGGCACACCAGGAGCAGTCAAACAACCTCCACCCCTCGACGAGCAACGAATCAACGATCTGGCAGCCAGTTTTCAAGAAGCAGTCGTCGATGTCCTTGTCGGAAAATGCAAACAGGCACTGGAACAGTACCAGCTGCAAACTCTGCTTATCGGCGGTGGAGTCGCTGCGAACGGTCGGTTCCGCTCGGCCTTGGAAGAAGCAGCGCAGGAAAACAACTTCGATCTCCATATTTCCCCCCGTGAATTCTGTACAGATAACGCCGGCATGGCGGCAATTGCCTGGGAGCATTACGAACGTGGTGAGCTAGCCGATTTGAAGATTGATGTCACACCGGGGCTGGTTCGAAAAAGCTAGATCCTGTCCAGGATAAGTGTGCCGGCTATCGGTCCCTATAAGCCCTTAAAAACAGCAGGCTACGCCGCCAGAACACGCCACGGTTATCTGGGATGCGCTCTAGAGCCAGTGACCCTTTAATCGATGGGATTCAAATCCTGTTTGAATGTATTAAAGCTTGTTTTCGCCATGACCTTCCGGAAGCAGCCTTAAATCGAACTCGCTTTCGAATTCACTCCCACTTCCTTTCAGGAAGACCGTAGAATACGGTATCGTAAACGCCAGGAAACGACGCTGACTTTGCAGTCCTACTTTTCCAAGGTTGGATTTGCTACCAAGTCACATATTTAGTATTATTAAATAAATACTCGCTGATATAATCATTCCCTCGCCGCCCCCTTTTCTGTTGAACCGAAGGCCGTCTGATGAAGACCTTCCCATCCCTCCTGTTCGGACTCGCACTCGCCTTTTTACCCGGAGTTGCCACTGCAGTCCGGGCGGAATCGGCAGAGACTCCGGAACTTACTCCTGAGTTCTCACAGGAACAGATCGCTTTTTTCGAGACTTCCGTCCGCCCTCTGTTAAAGAGTGAATGCTATCAATGTCACTCGGCGCGGAAGCAGGAAGGAAGCCTACGCCTTGATGCGCGGTCCCTGATCCTCGAAGGGGGAGAAAGCGGCGCCGCCGTCGAACCGGGCGACCCCGACTCCAGTCTGTTGATTGGAGCGGTTAGGCGGGAAAGTTTCGAGATGCCGCCGAAAAAGAAGCTGCCTGAAGATCAAGTTGCCATCCTGACCAAATGGGTCGAGATGGGTGCCCCCTGGCCTGCAGGCGAAGAGATCGAACCGATCATCGACGAGCGTGCAGAATTGTCAGAAGCGGGACACCAACATTGGGCGTTCCAGCCAGTTCAACCTGTCGAGGTACCGGAAGTTCAAAATTTAGACTGGATTCGAAATCCCGTCGACGCCTTCATCTTAAACCGTCTTGAACAACATGAAATGACCCCTTCCGCCCCTGCGGATCGTGCCCAATTGATCCGCCGCGTTTATTACGATCTGACGGGACTCCCTCCTGAGACCGATGAAGTCCAGCAATTTATTAACGACGATCGACCCGAAGCATATGCCGAGCTCGTCGACCGTTTGCTCGCCTCTCCGCACTATGGAGAGAAGTGGGGACGTCACTGGCTTGATCTCGTGCGTTATGCGGAAACGAATAGTTACGAACGGGACGATCCCAAACCGTTTGTCTGGAAATACCGCGACTATGTCATCAGTTCGTTTAACGAAGATAAACCCTACGATCAATTCATCCTCGAGCAACTGGCAGGAGACGAACTTGATCCGGACAATCCGGAAGCAATCATCGCCACGGGATACTATCGACTCGGTATCTGGGACGACGAACCTGCCGATCGGGTACTCGCTTATTTTGACGACATGGATGATGTCGTCTCGACGACTTCCGAAGTCTTCATGGGTTTAACCTTCGGTTGTGCCCGTTGCCACGATCATAAACTCGACCCGATCTTGCAAGCAGATTATTACCGCCTGCTGGCATTTATGAGAAATGTGAAACGATATGGGGTACGCGCGGACGATACAGTCCATGCCAACTCCGTCACCGACATTGGCTCACCCGAGGAGAAAGCCCACTACGCTAAAGCAATGGCTGAATACAAAGTTCGAGTTAACGAACTACAAACGCAGATCACCGTTCTGGTAAAGCCGGTCGTCGATCAGTTACAGGGAGTCGACAAAGAAGAGTGGCAGTATGAAAATCGGCGAATTGATATCCTCAACAAGTTCGCTCCGAAACTGATTTCCCAATCGAATGTCGACAAATACGTCAGTCTTTCAGAACATCTGACTGCGCTCAGGAATTCTCCCCCACCCGGCTTGGAAAAGGCGCTCTCCGTAAAAGAAGAAGGGCCTGACCCCCTTCTGACCTTCCTGATGCAGCGTGGAAACGCCCATTCACCCGGTGAGCAAATCGAACCTGTTCGTCCTTCGGCGCTCGTTCCTTTTACTCCGGAACTGGAGCCAATTGAACCACGAGAACACTCAACGGGGCGTCGAGCGGTACTCGCCAAATGGCTCGCTTCCGCCGAGCATCCTCTAACAGTCCGAGTTCTGGTGAATCGGGTTTGGCAGTTTCATTTTGGACGTGGCATAGTCCGCTCGACAAGCAATTTCGGACTGGCGGGCGAAGAGCCAACTCACCCGCAACTGCTGGACTGGTTGGCTCAGGACTTCGTTGATCATGGATGGAGCCTTAAGCACTTGCATCGCCGCATGTTGCTTTCTTCGACCTACCAGATGGCGTCGGCATCCCGACAGGATCATGCCGACCGAGATCCGCAGAACGATTTATTCTGGCGATTCAACATGCGTCGACTGGAAGCGGAAGAGGTTCGCGACTCCATTCTGGCCGCCAGTGGGAACCTGACCTCAAACAAACTTTACGGCCCCAGTATCTATTCCTACATCCCCGATGAAGTCAAAGCGGGACAATCGCGTCCAGGGCATGGGTGGGGAACGTCATCCCCGAATGAACGGTATCGCCGATCTATTTACATCCACGCAAAACGGTCATTGGTCACCCCCATCCTCTCCAGCTTCGATGTTGCTGACTTAGATGACAGTTGCCCGGTTCGATTCGTCACGACTCAACCAACGCAGGCGTTGGGAATGCTCAACAGTGATTTCCTCACAGAGCAGGCGGAAGACTTCGCACGCAGTCTGGTCGAATCCGGGAAAGACTCCAGCGATACTGACTTGGTCCAAAAAGCTCTAAAGCGAGTTCTTCAACGAGAACCAACCGAGATTGAAATCGAACGAGGTGTGAATTTCATTATTAAGATGCAACAGGACCGAGGCATGAACTATGAGCGAGCGGTTCAGAGTTTCTGCCTGCTTGTGTTGAACCTGAATGAATTCGTCTACCTCGACTAAAATATATTAAAAACAGAGAACTTCAATTCTCCAGGGTTTGACTCGACCGATTGATGGTTGATTTACGCTTGGCGAAATGAACTGAATTACACAGAGTGGAGTAATACCATGAATCAATCCGGAAAACAGAACTTCTGTGGACGAACACGCCGGGAGTTTATGTGGCAGACAGGCGCGGGATTCGGCAGCGTTGCCCTGTCAGGTATGCTGGGAGATGATTTCTTCACTAAGCAGTCGATGGCGGCTGACGGAGTCACTCCGTTTGAATCGCCCCTCAGCCCGAAAGACCCGCATTTCGATCCGAAAGCGACTTCGGTTATTTTTCTATACATGTATGGCGGTCCGAGCCATATCGACACGTTCGATCATAAACCAAACATGATTGGCATGGATGGAAAGACCATCGAAGTCAAAACCTTCGGTCGCGGCGGACACAAGAACCAGGGCCGCATCGTGGAACCTCGCTGGAAATTTCAGCAGTACGGTGAATCAGGTCAGTGGGTCTCGGAACTGTTTCCCCATCTCTCGGGATGTGTGGATGACATCGCCTTCCTGAAATCAATGACGGCAGATTCGCCCATCCATGGATCCGCCATGTTGATGATGAACTCCGGTCGAATCCTCAGTGGAAGTCCCTGTATAGGATCGTGGGTGAATTATGGACTCGGAACTGAAAACCTCGATCTCCCCGGTTTCGTCGTCATGCTCGACCCTCGTGGGGGCCCGATCAGTGGAGCCAAAAACTGGAGCAGTGGTTTCATGCCTGCGTCCTACCAGGCCACTGTCATGCGGTCTAAAGGGGCTCCAATCCTCGATCTTGTTCCTCCCAAAGGAATGAGTCGCGACGCTCAACGCGATCTGCTCGACTCTTTGATGGCTTACAACAATGATCACATGGATACCCGCGCATACAACTCTGACCTCGCCGCGAGAATTGCGAACTATGAACTCGCTTTCAAGATGCAGAGTTCTGCTCCCGAGGCGACAGACATCAGCCAGGAGACGCAGGAGACTCAAGAATTATACGGACTCCACGACGAGCATTCCGGAACGTTTGGACGTCAATGCCTGCTCGCTCGACGGCTAGTGGAACGGGGGGTTCGCTTTATCCAGATCTATTCCGGCGGCCACCATAACGATGCCAACTGGGATGCCCACGGAGACCTGGAAGACAATCACAATCTACACGCCGCTGAAACCGACAAACCGATTGCCGGTTTACTCAAAGATCTCAAACAACGAGGCATGTTGGAAAATACACTTATTGTCTGGGGCGGCGAATTCGGACGCCAACCGACAGCCGAATACGCCAAAGGAACTGGTCGCGACCACAACTCCTATGGCTTTACCATGTGGATGGCGGGTGGAGGAATTAAAGGAGGCCAGTCTGTCGGCACCACCGATGAAATCGGGAGCCAGGCAGTGGAAGACAAGCTTCACGTCAAAAATCTGCACGCGACGATTCTGCATCAACTCGGACTGGACCACACTAAGCTAACGTACTTCTACGATGGCCTTGATGAAAGCCTTGTAGGAATCGAAGGAGCCGAAGTGATCCATCAGGTCATCTGACCGGAAGTATCGACGCACTCATCTGGGAGGCAGAATCTCCAAATAATTCTGCAGCCATAAAAGAGCCAATACGCAAGAGACAGAGGTGCCCACCTTTGGATCACCACTCTCTTCTGTTATGGATTTTGCTGGACGGCACCGAAAGTAAAGACATCGGTGATATTCGAAAAGACGGGACGTGTGCTGATGCGTACGTAACGTCGATCGGCGGACACCACAGCCATAGCTGTCATACTGACCCCTTCGGAGAGATTCGTCACCTCCGGCTGATACCCCACCGCCGTTCCCCCGCCACCACCCGCCGCAAAGTTCTGGATGTTGCCTTGTTGTCGGAGTGCCTGCCCCATTTCCTGGGGGTTCGAGGTTGCTACGGGAATTTCTCTGCGTTGCTGATGCTTCAATTGTTTGACTTCCGTTGCCGTTAATGCCCGGCGAGGCCCAGCATTCTTCAGTTCTCCCTGTTCGAGCAATGCGGTACGACGTCCTGTGGGCAACTGCAACTGAATCGTCTGCGTCTCCGCACCTACTGGTAAAACAAACTCCTGAATCGTCTCTTCAGGACTCCCTGCATTTCGCCAAATTTTGACACGAAATCGATTCCCGACGACGTCTCCCAGAATATGTTGAATTCGTAATTGATAAACACCTGGCGTTGCTTGAGCGACCACGTATTCTTCGTAGCAGTTCTTCGGTTCAGGACCGAAACCGTCATGTAGAAATTGACCACCATTGATCGTCTGCGGTTGATGCAAGGAACAAAGGGTGCCATCTGGCTCACTGATAGTCAGGTCCAGATCGGCTGCTCCGCTCCAACTGATCTTCACTCGCAAGTCCTGTTTCAATGCAGACGCCAACTGACTTGCTAACTGCTCACTTTGTTCCGGTGCACTCTCTTTCGTCTGCTCGATTAGTTTCCGAAATGCAGACTCCGCTTGAATTCGCCGAGATTGATACTTGGAATCCATTGCATTGACTAGTATTCCATTCGCAGCCCATGCAATGCTTTCAGAATCTTTTAACTCCTCAGCCACCTTGAGCCCCAACACGAAAGCCTCAACCTGGCTGGGCAACAATTCCGCTGCCTGCTTATACAATTTAAGCGCCGCCTCTTTTGCATCGAGACGGTTTAAATAAGCTGCGGACATAAGTAAATGCGGAACATCACTCGCTCCGAAATCGATATTCGAAAGTAAGACGCGGTCGATCTGGGCCTGCGGATAATCTTCATTCCGCATTGAAAAAGCAAGGACTTCGTACATCCATGGTTGCGAGTAGCCTGCAAGTAAAGCCTGTTCGATCGCTGCAATCACCTGTGAATGAGCTTTCTGTTCCACCAGTTTTAAGACGACTCGGGAAACAGTTTCACTGGTCCGCTCTTCTTTGAAGTACTTCTGCCAGACGGCCTCCGGCGCTCCTGAGTCCAGATCAGGCAAAGCGTTTCGAGAAGGTTTTGGGCCGTCGTTTTCTGCCTGAATATTGGGTTCTGAAGTCAGTTCATCGCGCAAAAGAAGAGCGACAGACATCGTGGCCTGACGCTCTTCCTCGCGAATTACGCTACCCATCCCAAGCAGACTACCTGCTCTACTGTCAATTACAGGGACTGAGCTTTTTTTTTCAAGTCGGGTCGATTGGGATGACGGAGGTCAGGCACGGAAAATAACTGGTTGCCACCACCTAAACCACCACCTAAACCACCACCTACACCACCATTACCGATACCCCCGTTCTGAGCACCATTAATTCCCTGGCCACCACCTCCCTGATTCTGAATAGGAATCACAAGGTCGGTTACTGGATAGATTTTCAATTGAAGAAATTCGGTATTATTCTGAGCTTCGTCTTCTGTCAGAATAAACAGGACTTCGTCTTTGATCGCGTAAGTGAGATCATGATCTCCCAGTAGCAACCGCAAGATACTTCGAAGTTTGATACCAGAGTAGTTCTGCTCAATTTCAATCGACTCCAGGTCACCCAACGTGTCCGTGACGGAAGTGTGAATTTTAATCATAAATCCACCCTGATCGGAGATCTGATTCAACGCTTCCTGCAAACTCAGACCTTGAACATCAAGTTCATAGACGCGGTCCAGTTCTTCACGAATTTTCTTTTCGCGAGGACTCTGTTTGAAGATCGAAACCTGTTTCCATTTCGCTCTGTTACGTGTTAGTGCTTGCCAGATTTCTGGAGCGGGATAAGCGATTGGTGGTTCATCCGGGAAGGGAATATGCGATTTTTCAACTTCTTCGAGGGTCGCCAACCAACGGTCACGACGAACGTTGTTCAATCGATAAACCAAGTTTAGCTGAGTCAAAGCTTCTGCCTGGAATCGAGCGGCAGTCGCAGTCCCGTTTAAGGGGAAAGCTTCCAGGGCTTTCGTTCCCACAGCCTGAGCTTCTTCGAAGGCATCCACGTTTCCATGAATAGCGTCGTAAAGTAAACTTCGAATTCGTGCCATATAGGCTTCGAGTTCTTCTTCGCTTCGGAGTAATTGATCGACAGCTCGTGCCCGAGCTTCCAGCTGAGAACGCTCGTTCTCAATTTGAATTCGTAGTTGTTGTGCGATCTCAATTCGATTCTGAGCTTCAGCCAGTTTCGATTTCAATTTACGAATCAACTCATCACGAACATCGGGACCGATATTGGATACGGCGGCGATGTGTGTAATAGCACGTTTGATTTCGCTGATCACCGATTCGGGATCAAGATAGATTTTCTCATTGGCATCTTCGATCAATAATTCCACTTCACGAGCATAACGTTGTTCGTAAATACGAATCAGCTGTTCCTGCTCGGACAATAGGTCCACGTTGGCGCCACCAGCACGAGGCTGGAGATCGCTGGGCTGAGGATCGATTGGTTGCTGAGGATCAATCGGTTGCTGAGGAGCGATCGGTTGAGAATCGCTGGGTTGGAGAAAATCACTCGACTGAATTTCGTTATCGTCAGTAGGACTAGGTTCTTCCGCTTTAAGATCTGCCGGACCTGGTAAATCCGATTCCGCTTCCTGGATAGGAGTGGGAGTAAATGGCTTTTCTTTGATAGTCGGTGCGGGTTCGTTATCAGGAGCCAGCAAGTCGCCTTCATCATTGGCTGGTGGAGCCCCCAAAGGAGGTACGGGGCCATCACCACCATCAGTTTGAGCGACGGTCAGAAACTCAAAGCGGAAACTATCTGATTTTAATAATTCGGCGTGTCGGTTACCGGGATTCAACTGCTCCATCGTCTGGCTCAGCTGATTTGCGGTACGATGATCGTTTAAGTCGAGTGCACGCTCGGCCTGTTCGCCCAATTGGTCGAGCTGAGTCCGAACAGCTTTCCCTTGAAGTTCCAATAGGTCAGCGCCAGCAAAAGCGACTTTCAATCCATTGGACTGCATAGCTGCCTGCCAGGCGGAACCGAGGATGTTGTCAATTTCTTTATCTGCTTTTAGCTTAACGGCGGTCCCGCTCTTCAAGTGGATCGATTTGGGCAGGGCACCTTTTGCCAGGTAGATCGTTTCGCGGTCAGATCGAACCGGCAGTGCCTCGGATGGCAGCACCCGAACGGTGGGACAATTCAGCTCCGAGGGATATTCAACTTCAGATTTAATCGCTTGAGCAAGCTCAGCGCCAACAGCAGGTGCATTCTCGATTAATAGTTCTTCATTATCAAACTTGACGACACCTCCGGTGAAATTCGCCATGATACCGAGCAACTGAAAATCGATCATGGGACCGATACCGAAACTGTGAACAGCAATTTTCTGTTCCTGCAGGTCGTCGATCAGATCGCCCATTTTCTCCTGAGAGATCAAGCGTCCTCGACTCATACCATCCCCGAGGTAACAGATCGCGCCCTGACGACTCTCTTTCAACAGCTCGCGAGCATGTTCGAGACCGGGCAGCAAATTTGTTACACCAAGTGGAACTCGTGATTTCAGTGTGGCCAACCCTGTTCGGATTTCTTCCGAATCTGCGGCAGAGAATTGAGTCGTTAAGTCCTCAACAGTGACATCGACAGCAACCAGGTGGACACGGTCGCGAGAGGAAAGAGAGCTCAGCAAGTTATCCAATACAGATAACGCCAGAGTGCGATGGTCGCCGACTTGACTGGCGGATGTATCCACCAGAATAACGATGTCGCGGTCAACCTGTGATACTGTTGCAGTCGACTGAACGCCTATTGCAAAGGTTTGCTCGATTTCAGCAGGTTCGGAATGATATAACCGTCCGGAGAGGGGTCCCGCGCTTGCTGCTGTCACTTGAGCCAGGAAAAGAGCCCCCGCTGCGACAGAGAACAAGCGGTGTTTTTTAACCCCTGAAATGAGTCCCATTTTGCAACTCCCGATTTTTCTCTTTGGATGCGTTTGTCGTTGTCTGCGTTCAATGCATTTATTAAAGCCGATGCACGCGATGAACATCGATTTTGGAACGCGAATTCTGTAAGACTGCTGCCGAGCGGCATCACTGTAGATATTCACACGGCGATCTGGGGGAAATGATCGATTGTAAATGGAAGTGAACGCTCGAAGTGCAATAAACCAGAACTCGTAAACTTCTGTATAGATTGTCCCTATCTAAAAGGTAGGTCCAATTTGATTGTATATTCACCGTCGGACGGCAGAGAAGATAATTTGCCCCTAATCCCCCAATTTATGCAAATTTAAAGCGTTTCGATTCCGCCAGCACTTAACATCGTTTCAGCCGGACATCTCGCGAGCTTCTTCGAATAGAGAATGAAGCAAAATGAGATGAGTCAATAATCCTCTTTTCTCTGTTACGTCGACAGAATGTTAAATAAACGACACTTCTTGAAATAATGCTTCTATCAGCGGAAATACTGGGCCCTGATACTAATGATTCCTCAAAGGCGACGATTTTTCGATCGAACGGTCGGTAAGAGTATCAATTGAACTGATTAGGGGAGTTGTACCGGGTCGATGAGTAAAACAGGGCGCAAAGACGGTACGCCTTGTATTTAACGGCAATCTCTTATCTCATCGGTTACCTCCATGTGGTACAGGACTCACACATTCTGCACGGTCTTGGCTGTATTGGCAGTTGTTGGGTGGAGTAGTTGGCACATCGACAGTGGTTCGACTTTCGCCAAATCCACTAGTCCGAAATCGTTGGCTTCCCCTCAGACGAAGAACGGACTACAGGCGGGGCAAGCCTATGCGATTGAATTTCCATCTGCATTCGAACAACCAGAATCGGCACTGGAGATCACGAACCTCCCGGATGTCTATTTCGATCTCCCGGCAGGGGAGCAGAATTTCCAGTTGGTTCTGGGCTGTGTGCAGGGAGAGCTAGTCGGAAACTCGTTCGAACTGGAAGTGGTTTCGAAACAAGAATCCCCTGAGGGGGCAAGCTCATTGCCATTTCAAGGTCGAGCTAAGTTCATCCCCCTCCCCCCTCTGTTGATTCCCCGCAATACGACACACAATGCAAATTTATTTCTCACAGGTGCGGCGCGCAACCCGGGTTTCGGTTCACCAGATCGGTTTAAATTCGATTTAACTACAGAAAGAATATTGCGAACGTTTTATCTCTACGGAGGTGAAGGGGATTTTCTTGATCAACAAAGTTACCAGCAGTGCCCAACTCGGTTACTGGCTGAAAGCACGCATCTTCGTATCTGGTACGACACGAGAGATGAATCTGAAGTCACGAATGACGACCAGATTCAGCATCGCCATCAGCAAGCAGAGCATTTGGCTTCCGTATTCGAGCAATTGATCGTTCCACGATTGATACCCTGGCTCGGTGAAGTGAGTGACCTGGACCGGGACGGTAAATTTTCCATCGTGTTGAGTTCTCAATTAAATGAGATTTCTAAGGGAAAAGAACCACTCGTCGGCCTAACGTGGTCGGGCGATTATCGTCGCAACTTACCAGCTCCCTTGGGAAATTCGTCCGATGTTGTCTATCTCAATTCGAGCAGCGCTGACCTGAAATTGTTAACCGAAGTTCTTGTTCATGAATACGTTCATGCACTCTCTTTCGATCTGCATCTCGAGGCATCATCGTCCCCGCAATATTCTCGTTCTGAGGACGACTGGTTGAATGAGGGACTGGCTCACGTAGTAGAGACTCAGTTAACGGGGACGCAATTCAATATCCACGATCGCCTGCGTGAATTTAATTCTCGACCTGAGCTCTATCCACTTGTGGTTCCCAACTACAGCCGCTCCGGATTGTGGCGTTCGCCCGGTTGCCGCGGTGCCACATTTTCATTCTTGCGATGGTGCATTGATCAGCGAGACCTGCAACTCGTTCCGGATCTCATCCATGCTGAAAACGCTGGTATGCCTAACATGGTCCAGAAGATGGGACAACCCTTTGCCGACCTGTTTCGCGGCTGGTCGATTTCATTATCGCAAGAATCAACCAGCAATCTCACCATGCAGCAGGGAGATACACTGCACTGGTTGCAGGCGGTGACGGCAAGTCGCTCATTTTTAATTCATCAGCGTGCGGAAGAGCGTTTGCGAGTCCGTATTAAAAACGAATCGGAAAGCGGTATGCAACTTACGTTGATTCCGCTTTCCGATCCGAAAGCTGAGGAAGCTTTATTAAATTGAAGTGCGGAAATTAATCCGCTTATTTAGATCGTATAGTGGATGTCCGTCGTTACGATTTCTGACTTAAAACTAGATTGACAGTCCAATAATACGCACTGCACTAGTCAAAACAACTCATTTGATATATCAGTTTTACGTCGACAATTGCAAATAAAAACAGCAGTTTTTTCTCTTTTTTCAATTGCCTGCGGTAATCGCTTCGAAATCCTTAAATAACTTCTTCATTCGTTCGGGAGAATAAAGCCGAAGAGCTTTCCCTCTGTACATTAATCGGTTGTCCTCATCGAAACTGACTTCAGAACGAATACTGGGATCAGCGAGACCGGCGTACAGTGCCCCGAATGTAAAAGGATCGACTCCCGTACCTCTTTCCAGATCCTCTAGTGTTCGAGTTCCTCCTGCGCCTATCGCCAACACGTTCACAACAGAGAGACCGACCTCCTGCCGGCCAGATGCGACTAAGTCTTTCTGAACATCAGCCAATGTCGCGTATGAATTTCGAATTCGCGTGAGGGATTCTGTCGACACTCCTTCCGTCCGTGATGGTCCTTGAGCACGTACTTCGGAGATTAGATTCTGATGGGCCAGTCCCATTCCGTATCCCACTCCAATCAGTGCCAATGTCAGGAACATTTTCGATAGATGCGTCATTTAGCGAGGTTCTTTCTTTTCGATGCGTAGTAGATGTGAAGCGCGTTCGAGAAGAGTAACCTAGCGGACGACGATCAAATTTCAAACGATCAGTCATTGTCGGATTAGAATTTCAATACACAATAAGAACGATTGGGTGTAACACGTGCTGCAATGCCTGATCAGATGTACGAGATTCGATTGCTTATATCACTAAATGCGTGTACGCATATTCGCTGGTGACATTGCTGAAGGCAGTTCGCTTGTTAAACTACAAACGCAAAATTCAGCAGCGATCAACATCTTTTCCTTGAGACCAAACGAATGATTTTCGAAACGTACAGGAACCCCGATTAAATGCTTGCTTTGATTTCTCCAGCTAAACGATTAGATGAGCAGCCTGCCCCAATCGATCTCGAACTGACTCAGCCCGAACTACTCGACGAGTCGCAGGTTCTGATTAACAAACTCAAAAAGATGTCGGTGAAAAAACTTACGGAACTGATGAATATCAGTGAGGACCTCGCCACCTTAAATCGGGAACGTTATCAGAACTGGTCATTGCCCTTTACTGCCAATAACGCGGCCCCTGCGCTGACCCTCTTCAAAGGGGACGTGTACCTTGGCATGAATCCCGAGTCTTTCAACAAGACCGAACTTCGATTTGCTCAGAAGCATCTTCGCATTTTGTCCGGTTTATATGGCGTGCTGCGACCGCTCGATTTAATGCAGCCCTACCGGTTGGAAATGGGAACCGATCTCTCGGTTGGGCGTAGCAAGAATCTGTATGCATTCTGGGACGATAAAATCACGAAGGAAATTAATACTGCATTAGCAGACAGCAATTCGCCGGTCATCGTCAACCTGGCCTCGAACGAATACTACAAATCAATTCGACCTAAAAAGATCGAAGGAGAAGTAATCACACCCGTCTTTAAAGAAGAGAAAGCGGGGAAACTTCGAGTGCTTGGTATGTTCGCCAAGCAGGCGCGAGGCATGATGGTGAATTACATCGTGAAAGAGAAAGCCAACGATGCCGAAAGTTTGAAAGACTTCCACCAGGCGGGATACACGTTTGATGAATCTCTCTCTTCCGAAAAGCAATTTGTTTTCGTCCGCCCCCAACCCGCACCCGTTTCGAGTCGCTAACGATCGTTGATCCCGTTCTGATATTTATTACTCAACGTTCTTGTCAGGCCCTTGCCAGGGAACCTCGCCACCACGCTGAATCTGTTTACGAAGTCGCGCTGCGAGATCGCGGAACTGTTGGGGATGCGTTTCTCGCAAATCGGTTGTTTCCTGCGGATCTGTTTTCAGATTAAACAGTTCCAGGGGACCGAACGGACTGTTCTGGACGAGCTTCCAATCGTGTAACCGGAGTGCCTCAATCGTTTTGCCTCCGTAAGTGACTCCCCCTTCTCGACGAGTGAAGTAGAGTTCGTCTCGCAGTGGAGATTGTTCCTTGCCAAGTATGGTCGGCAGAATACTGATTCCGTCGATCTCTTCGGAACGAGCCTGACCGTTGAGCTCCAGAGCTGTCGGAAAGAGATCCATCGTCATGGCCACCAGGCCCGATTTCGTACCAGCGGGTATCTTACCCGGCCACCGCGCGATCGCCGGCACCTTCAATCCCCCTTCGTACATACTCTGTTTTCCATCTCGCAGCGGGCCATTATTCGCTCCGACATTCAACTGCCCACCGTTGTCCGAGGTGAAGAAAACCAACGTCTCTTTGTCCTGTTCTGTTTCATTCAGTGCTTGTAGCACCTGGCCGATCCCGGCATCCATGTGTTCGATTAACGCAACAAGCATTGCCCGTTTCTCATCGATTCCCGGCTCCCTCTGTTGAACTTTGGCAACCCATTCCGCCGGCGGCTGAATCGGTGTGTGCGGAGCGTTATAAGCAAGGTAGAGGAAGAATGGTTCGTCCGCCTCTTTCTGATTATTGAGATAGTCGACCGCCCATTCTGAAAAGAGATCAGTGGCATGCCCTTCCGGATCGATGGTTGTTTCGTTCAATCGCATGTAGTTAATGTCATGCCGTCGGTGAGCGTAGTAATCATCCATCATGTCTCCGAGCCAACCCTGAAAATGATCAAATCCACGGTCGTTCGGTCGACCGGGTGCAGTCAGCCCCAGGTGCCATTTACCAATGAGAGCGGTTTGATAGCCCTGTCGTTTCAGCTGGTGAGTAATCAACGTCGCGTTCGGATCGAGATAGCCCCAGCTGTTTTCCGGGTGCGTTCGAATCACTCCGGGAACACCAACACGATCGGGATAACAGCCCGACAGTAACGAGGCTCGCGTTGGCGAACAAACGGGGCAGTTAGCATAGAACTCAGTAAACCGCATTCCCTCTTCAGACAGTTGGTCGAGTACGGGCGTCCGCATGTCCGTTGCGCCATAACAACTCAGATCGCCATACCCCAAGTCATCAGCAACGATCCAGAGAATGTTAGGACGTTGTTGTTCTGCCGCGAAATTTTCGTCCGGCAAAGCAACGAACACTGAGAGAAGCAGATAAAGATTGAAAACAATACGGAGCGCGATCGACATCGAGCAGTCCATTCGTTTTAAGAGATGAGAAGCAATACTGGTTCGTTATGCCGAAATGAAATCCGTCGACAGGAGACCCAACTGCTGATAAGCGGTCAGGAGCGCTCGCTCCCCTGCTTCGCCAGGTATGGACGTTCCATGTTCCAGGCCAAGCAGTCCGTCATAGCGGTGAGACTTCAGCGCGGCGAACAGGTTCGAGAAGTCAATTTCTCCCGTTCCAGGCTCTTTGCGTCCGTGGCTGTCTCCCAATTCGATGTGACCGATCCATGGGGCAGCCTGCCTTAAACCGTTCGCGAAATCATCCAGTTGCAGATGCTGTTGGTAAACATCAAATAACAGACGGCAACGGGGATGATTGACCTGTGCACAAAGATTGATCGTCTCTTCCAGCGAACTCAGAAACATAGGGGTGGACATAAGGGCGGAAGCCGTGCAGTGCCGAATCGGTTCCAGGAGCAAGTTCACTCCGGCGTTTTCACATTCGACAGCAAACTCCTGATAGAATCGAACCGCGTGTTCCAATTGATTTGATTTGTGAACCGTTGCGTCCCTTTTTCCCGGTACGACGATGAACGACGAAGCACCACTCCGTTGAGCGACACCCAATGCCTGCCGGTGTCGCCGCCACAATTGCCGTCGTCCCGATTCGTAACTGGTACCGAATAAAACTGCTGCATATTCCGCCACACCGACAAACGGACCCATTTCCATCGAATGACTCTCCAATTCGCGTCGCAATTCCCATTGAAATCGCGGCGACCTGTTCATCAATCCGTTTTCCTGTAGTCCCTGGAAACCATACTCGGCCATAAAATCGAGTTGAGCACGCCAGTCTTCCCCCGCATGTTTATGAAACTGCCCCAGATGGGGAGCAAGTCGCAACGAAGATACGTGCTGGCTTGGATCAGCTGCCGACAGAACGGACGTTCCCCAGGTGGCTCCGATCAGCCCGCCAGCGAATGAGGTTTGCAGGAAGGTGCGGCGTTTGAGTGGCACGGGGCGTTTCCTCCGGTGGGATAGCACTTTTTCAATTGAACTGGAATTCGGGTGAATACGGCAATTCCTTCATCTTCACCTGATTCCCAGAGTAAATGCAACCCGGACTAATTGAAAAAGGAGGTTTACCCTGTTTCACATAACCAATCCAACCCCACATTTTCGCCTTGTCCCGTTTTTGACATTCTGATACCTCTCCCCCCTCTCTCTCCCCAAGCTCAATCAAATACAACCGGATTCCGGATGGCAAGTCTATGTCTATAGATGCGCGCCGGATTCTCGTCTGCGGACGGTCTGGCTCGGCTAGTTAGCTGAAATCGAAGCCGGATACGTGGAAGTGGTGTCGTCATATGTCTGTATTATTTCGAATCGTCTATGCATCCAAGTGCAATGGGACTCATCATAAGCTGGCGATGGATGCGCTCCGTTATCTGGATTTGCCCGAGAGTGAGCAGTGGACCCGACTGTTTCTCAAACACGCGGACAGCTACATCGAAGGCTCCAAAGCCCCCGATAAACGGTTTCGTGATTTTCGGAATCATGTCCTGCATGTGGAAGACAACTTCTGGGGTGGCGCCGTAAAAACGGCCAGCCGCTGGTACGATCAAACCGTTGAAGCCATTCAACAAGAGAATTGGAAAGAAGCGGTCTATTCCGCCGGCGTACTCAGCCATTACTACACCGACCCCATCATGCCTTTTCACACCGCTCAAAGCGAAGAAGAGACGCAGATGCATCGTGCGGTCGAATGGTCTCTCTCCAAATCTTACGACGATCTGTTCGCCCTGTTTGAAGCTGAATATCAATCCGAGATTATACGCCCTCGTTCTCACGCGCAGAGAAATGAATTGGTACAAGACCTCGTTTTACAAGGCGCGACCCAGTCCAATCGCCACTACCAAAACACGATCGACCATTACAATCTTGATTACGGTGTGCAGGATCCCCCCGCAGGACTGGATGCAGTCTTACGAGAGACCTACGCCAAGCTCCTCGGTTACGCCGCGATTGGTTTCGCCCGTATTCTGGAAGAACTGTTCCGCGATGCGGCAGTGAAACCACCGGCAGTCTCGTTGACATTGGAGTCGGTCTTTAGCGGACTGGAAATCCCCATTCGCTGGGTCACTCGGAAAGTCGCCGACCGGGAAGAACGATTGAAGATTGAAGCTCTCTACCAGGAATTCGTGCAAACGGGCCGGGTACAGAAACATCTTCCTGAAGATGATCGTCTGGTTCGCCAATGGCATGCCGAAGAAGTTCGCGGAGTCAGTCTTTCGCAACTCAACCAGGTCGCTCTGGAGCCAATGGGAACAGCACACGGACAGGGTGGGGATTCCGAAAAAACAAACTTCCTGCATCGTGTGCCTCGCGATTTACGAACAGCCTACGAGCTAAGTCGTGGCAATCGCCCCGGCGTGGTCACCACGATCGAAGTTGTCGGCCCCAAACCTGTATATGACAATCAAACATCAGTATCCCCTCGACCGACATTTGACCGGCGCCCGGCGACTCCAGTGGCGACTCCATCTGTGAGCACGCCGTCGATCACACCGACTCCCAAGATCGTCGCTTCCAGCAAACCCAAGATACGCGTTAAATCGGAACAGCGACCCGAACGGCAGCCAATAGTGTCGACTCCCGAGACAGTCGTTCCTCCCGTTCACACTCAAACACAAAAACCGGTCGAAGAAAAATGGATCCCCCGACGGCCAGTTGAGCCGAGACCCGTTGAACTGAATCGAAATGATTCGCGACCGGTAGAATCGAAACCCGAACAAACACGTCCCGTCGCATCACGTCTAGAGGTCCCCCAACCATGGATCCAGGAACCTGTCAAACAGGAGCCCGTGAAGCAACAGCATGCAGTCGAGACGCGTGTAGAGCAAGAACCATTGCCGTTGGATCCTCAAACGGGCATTCCCTCGCGGCCATCTCGCAACCAACAGGAAAGCAAACGCAACACTCCGCAGACGATGCCGATTCGCGAGGAACGCTTGAAGTACTATCTTCATCGCAGTGACAACCTTGTCGATGCGCCGTCGATTGGCCCGAAGACAGCGAAGCGGTTTCAGAAAATGAAGATCAAAACCGTCGATGACTTCCTGAACTGTGATCCGGAGGCTGTTGCCGAACGAATGCAGGTGCGGCACATCACCGCGGATGAAATTCGTAAATGGCAGGATCAGGCTGAGTTCGTCTGCCGCATTCCCAACTTGCGTGGGCACGACGCCCAAATCCTCGTTGGTTCCGGAATCCACAAGGTCGAGCATCTTGAGGGGTGGGAACCCCGAACGCTGCTGGAGTTCGTCGAACCGTTCGTCGAATCACCCGAGGGAGTTCGACTGTTGCGTGGAAGCGGACAACCCGATCTGGCCGAGGTGACCGACTGGCTCCGCTGGTCGAATTCGGCCCGTACCTTGCGAGCCGCTTGATTTGCCACCGCCCGGGAATCATGGTAGAACAGGTTTTGTAGCATCCGTGCACTTCTCCTCTCTTTGATTCCACCCGTCCGTTCACGCAAGGCATTGACGTCTATGCCCGAATCTTCCTCCGCTCCGTTTCGCGCGCTACTGGACCAGGTTCGGCAGGGGGACGCGACTGCCAAGAACCAGCTCTTAGAGCAGTATCGGCCCTATTTGCAAATGCTGGCCCGCAGCCAGTTTGAGACCTGGATGCAATCGAAGAACGACGCGTCCGACATCGTACAGGAAAGCATGCTGGATGCCTGTCGCGGACTCCAACAGTTTCAGGGGCAATCAGAAGGCGAATGGCTCGCCTGGCTCAAGCAGATCGTCGCCCATAACCTGCAGGATCAGGTACGTCATTTCAAAGGGGCGGCTAAACGGGACATCAATTTAGAACGGTCCTGGAACTACTCGCCTAATTGCACCTCCGGCCAGTTCGAACGGGCGCCCGGATCGGACGATCCCCGCCCCAGCCAGATCATGATGCAGTCGGAACAGGAACAACAACTGGCGTGGGCCATCAGTCAGTTAAGCGATGACTACCGCGAGGTAATCCGCTTGCGAAACTTGCAGCGTCTTCCCTTCAATGAAGTCGCAGACCAGATGAACCGATCGCGCACAGCGACGCAAATGCTTTGGACACGAGCGATGGTCAAACTATCCGAGGCAATGAAAAGTCAAGTCGACGAATTTTAGGACGGAATATTCATGTCGCATTCAAAAAACACGCCGGACGCTAATGACTCTCAAAACGAATTACCCGATTCGTTTTCGCCGGAAGAGAAGAAACTTTTCGAGCTATTGAATCAATACGTCGAAGGGCAGCATCAACAGGATACAGACTCTTGCGCCACCTTGATGCACACTCATCCCCGGATGAAGGAACTCTATCGCTGCCTGGATAATCTGGATTCGCTCGCGCCCCAATCGCCAGTGGATAGCACTTTCGTTCCTGAAAATGAACCGGTGATTGACAGTCTCACTTCCTCAATGCTGCAGGAATTGTGGATCGAGAATTACGAACTGTTGGAAGAGATCGGCCGCGGAGGAATGGGCGTTGTTTATAAAGCGATGCAGACCGACCTGCAACGAATCGTCGCCATTAAGATGATCCGCAGCAGTAGCCTTGCCTCCTCGGAAGAAGTCAAACGGTTTGAGCAGGAAGCCCGCGCCGCCGGCAAATTACAGCACCCCCATATTGTCAAGATTTTCGAAGCGGGGCACATAGGTGGCCAACCTTACTTTTCGATGGAGTACATCCCGGGCCAGTCTCTATTCCAGGTTTTAAACCGGGGACCGCTAGACCCTCGCCGGTCGGTCGAACTGCTTGAAAAAATCAGCCGCGCTGTGGAGCACCTTCATCAACATCAGCTTTTGCATCGAGACTTGAAACCACAAAACATCCTGATCGACCAAAGCGACAGTCCGTATGTGACGGACTTTGGCTTGGCGAAACTGCTGGAAGATGATTTAGATTTGACGCAAACAGGCTCTGTACTGGGAACACCCGGGTACATGTCGCCCGAACAAGCTTCCCCCAGTACAGGAACTTGCTGTGCCGCGAGCGACGTCTATAGCCTCGGGGCGATTCTGTATCACTGCCTGACGGGCCGGGCTCCCTTTTCCGGGCCGAATCCGTTTGAAACATTGATGGCCGTTCTGGAGAGCGAGCCGCTGTTACCTCGTAAACTCAATCCCAGAATTCCACGCGAGCTGGAAGCGATCTGTTTGAAGTGCCTAGAGAAAAAGCCGGAGAATCGCTTTCAAAGCGCCGAAGAACTGGCCAACGAACTTCAACGTTTCCTGCAAGGCGAGCCGCTGCAAACAGGGGCGGCAGAATGGGGACACCGCTTCAAGCGGTTTGTGAGACGTGAGCTTCCGCTGGTGGTTCGCCTGTCAGCAATCGGTATCGCAGCCGCAATCGTGCAGTTGAATTACGTCCTATTCGGGGCGGAAGAAGAATTGCACACTAATGTGATGACGATCTTCAGCCTGTGGGCACTGGCAGTCTGTGGCTTCCAATGGCTGGTGAATCGCAACCGCATGCCCAACTTCACACGGTACGGCTGGTCGGCAGCCGATGTTCTGTTTCTCACTTGGATGTTCTCTGTCGTGGAAGGTCCTCTGGGGCCTCTCCCCGCCGCATACGCCCTCTTGATTGTGGCGTCGGGTCTCTTTTTCCAGCTGTCCCTTGTCGGAATTACGACTGGATTATCGGTTATCTGTTATGGATTTGTGCTCTGGTTCAATATGGAGATCGAGCAGAACCTCTTTTTCGGCGTGATCTACGAAGCCTTATTATTGATCTTTGGCATCCTTACTGGTCACCATGTTCGCCGCATGAATTTACTAAACCAGTATTTTCAACGCAGCTCCGAGCCACCGCTGACGCAAGACTGAAAACAGCGGGTTTCAATCAAATCGAAATCGGGCACCGAAACCAACAGCGCATAAAAATAACCCGCGTCGAAACGAGCGGGTTATTTTATCTGTTGTTTCATAGGAGTAACGATCGTTACTTCTTGCCGCGAGTGGTTGTTCTCTTGGTAGTAGTTTTGCGAGTGGTCGTCCGTTTGGCAGCGGGTTTGGCGCTGGTACGGGTTTTGGTCGATTTCGCAGCAGTCGTCCGTTTGGCAGGACTTTTAGTCGTGCTACGAGACGTCGTTTTTTTGGCGGTAGTTGCTTTTGCAGTACCCGTTTTCGCTTTGGTCGACTTAGCAGCAGTTGTTTTTGCTTTAGTCGGTTTGGCTGTTGAAGTTTTCGCCTTAGTCGATTTGGCGGCTGTTGTCCGTTTTGCAGTTGAAGCAGAACGAGAAGTCGTCGGCTTTTTAGCGGCCGTTGATTTAGCGGCTCCGGTTTTGGCCTTGGTTGATTTCGCTGCGGTTGATTTGGCCGCGGTGGTACGAGAAGTAGTTTTCTTGGCGCCACTTTTCGCTGCAGTTGATTTTGCAGACGTTTTTGCTTTAGTCGATTTGGCCGCAGCAGGCGTCGATCGTCGTGATTTAGTGACTTTCGACTTAGTGGTCGTTTTCGATGTCGTCCGTGTAGCCATCACAGGCTCCTATGATTGACAATTGGAATACCGGAGTGCTGAAGTGAGCTCAACTCTGGTATCCCAAAAGAGAAGAGTCACCAAATATCTTTAGCGTTTACACGCATCCATTCTTAAAACGAAAAGAGACCCAGCTCTTTAGAACAGACTCTGGGTAGAGTCTTCCCAGTAACGGGACAATCCTTCTGGAGGGTTGATCTCGGCCGGCTTCCTGCAGTCAGGAAGTTTTACGATTAAGATCAAAAAGCGGGTCTTCCATCAGCAAACTGTCTGGACGGAAAATCGTCCGGAAGAGGAGGCCAATCTATGATGTTCAATTAACACGGCTAACTTATATTCAGTATGAAAAAACGAGTCAACTGCAACTTGTTTCAAGGCAAGTACTTCTTGTGTCCCACATACATCGGCGATCACCGATATATGTATTAGACTCTATTTACTCGAAAATTCAAGTTCCTTCCGAGCTGACGATTGACGCATTAGCGGGTCTAACAAAGAATCAACCCTTGTTGTGATTACCCTTATTTTCAAGCTTTTCAGAGAATAGAATCCCCAAGCGAGTTAGTTATGCAACTCTCAGACACCGTGAACAAAATCAAACCTTCTGCCACTATTGCTGCTGCCGCGGAGGCTAAAGCGCTGAAAAGCACCGGAGTGAAGGTCTTCGAATTCACATTGGGAGAGCCCGACTTCGTCACGCCCAAACATATTTGCGAAGCCGCAACCGCCGCCATGCAGGCAGGTCATACTCACTACACACCCGTTGCAGGCATTCCCGAACTGCGTCAGGCGATAGTCGACGCGTTCGAACGCGATCATGGCGTCAAATACGCTCCCGAACAGGTCGTCTGCTCGAACGGCGCGAAACATTCTATTCATAATGTTCTCACCGCCCTCTGTGGACCTGGCGATGAAGTCATTATCCCCACACCTTACTGGGTCAGCTATTCCGATCTGGTCGAAATCGCCGGAGCGACACCAGTTCTGGTCGACACCACCGAAGATAGCGGATTTTGCTTATCTGCAGAGCAATTTGAAGCAGCCATCACCGACAAAACCAAACTGTTGATGCTGAACAACCCCTGCAACCCAACCGGTGCCGCTTACCCCATCGAGCAGCTCGAAGCGATCGCCAAAGTCGCTGTGAAACATCAGATCCCCGTCCTGTCCGACGAGATCTATGAAAAACTGATCTACGAGGGCTACTCGTTCCGTAGCTTCGCCAGCTTTGGTGACGACGTTAAAGACCTGACGATTGTCGTCAACGGTGTCAGTAAAGCTTACGCAATGACAGGCTGGCGAATGGGCTGGACCTTAGCCCCACTCGACGTTAGCAAAGCGATGAGCAAATTACAGTCTCAAGAGACCTCCTGCCCCAGTAGCATCACCCAATACGCAACTGTTGCGGCGTTGAACGGCCCACAGGATTGTGTCACCGACATGCTGCGTGAGTTTTCCAAACGACGAGAGTACGTACTTGGTCGCTTGCGAGCTTTGCCGGATGTCACCTTCGCCGAACCAGGCGGAGCCTTCTACGCGTTCTTTAATGTGAGTGCCTATTTTGGCAAAACACTGGGTGGCGGAGCTGTCGTTAACAACGCAACTGAATTTTGTTCTGCTCTGTTGAAAGAAGGACCAGTCGCCCTCGTCACTGGCGATGCATTCGGAGCCGAAGGATATGTACGGCTCTCGTTCGCAACAAACATGGAGACGATTTCCGGCGGACTGGATCGATTGGAAGCTTTCCTGAAAGGGTAAACCGGGTCTCCGGCTATTTCACTTTCGGGATCAAATTCGATTCACTAAAATGATCGTGGAACAAAACCCGGAGGCAACATTGGCCCTTCGGAAGGAATCTTCGATTGGGAATGGATTCATGAACCCGTCCGCTGGTCAGTCTGGAAAAACTCCGGAGGGGCGCCCATTTCTGGGTGTCCATTTACGCTGCTGTAATCAATATGTGCGTATCTACCTGAACCAGCAAGGCAACGCGTATTCCGGCTGGTGTCCACGATGTTCGACACCAGTGCGGGTAAATGTCGTCAATGAGGGTGGCTCCAGCTCCAAATTCTTCTCCGCAGACTGAAATTAGCCTCCATTTGCTTTATCACTGCTGATACCGGGAAATCTGAGGGAACTCTGTAACTTGCAGTTTCCGTCAGTTGTTCCTTAATGGCATCCCGGGTCTAATAGTAAAAGAATCGCACCACCTGAAAGCAAAAGAGCAGGTGTGGAAGTCGGTCTCGCGGACGCGCAAGCTGTCTCACTGACAGGAAGTGGAGCGTCAGAAGGGGATATTTCTGTACGGACACAGTCTCCCCTCCCCATTTAGTGGTTCCGTTTTTTATTAACACACTTTTCCGACCGACATTTTTAGTTGGCTGATTCCAAAATCTATGTTTCAAAGCCTGGGGAAATTTATAATACGCTACTGGAAACTGATGATTCCTTTGTGGATCGCAAGTTTCCTCCTCCTTGCGCTGATTGCGCCGTCGTTCAAATCGATGCTGCGCGATGGAGAATTCGCCTTTCTTCCCGCTGATTCCCCCAGCCTGGAAGGGGAACGCCTGCTGGCACAGGCTTTTCCACAGATCAAAACGGCCAGCCAGGTCGTAATTGTCGCCAATCGACAGTCCAAGGGCGAAGAGCTACAGGACCAGGATAAAAAGTTCCTCACTGAACAACTGGTTCCCCGTCTGGAAAAACTGGTGGAGGAGGAAGGGGGATATGCAAACTCACTGGCTACGGTGGACAATGTCGCGGATGGCTCCGATGGCTTTAACGTCACCGAGCCGGTCGAAACCAATACCACAGAGACAGCCCCCGAATCAGAAGAAGCTGGCGACACTACTCCCATCGATACAGAAGAGGAGCAAAACGCTGACTCAGAAAATGCCCCCGTCACGTCCGAAGAGTCTTCCCGTTCACGGATCTCGCGTATTAAAACATTCGAGGACCGGTTCATTGGGCCACTGCTAATCAGCGAAGATAAACAGGCGGCACTGGTGATCGTTGAATTCAGCACGGAATTCCTCGATAAACGTAGCTTTCCCACGATCCAGAAAATCGAACAAATTATCGTCGAACTGGAGCCCCAGGTTCCAGACGGATTGAATCTGGCCTTAAGCGGTTCATCGACTGTTGGTCGCGACATCATCGAGGCGGCACAGCAGTCTGCGAGCGCCACCGAACTGTGGACAGTTCTGCTCGTCGTGATCCTGCTTATTCTGATCTACCGCGCCCCCTTTCTGGCGTTGATACCGCTCATCACGGTCTATATCGCGACCAAATTCGCGTTGACGTTCCTGGCGCTGCTCGCCAGTTACAACATCATTGGTCTGTTCAATGGGGTCGAGATTTACGTCACCGTCGTCCTCTATGGTGCCGGTGTTGATTACTGCATGTTCCTGATCTCCCGATACAGTGAAGAACTGGATTCCGGAATCAGCATGGACGAGGCGATGGAAAAGACGATCGGTTCGGTGGGTGCCGCCTTGGCCGCCAGTGCCGGAACCACCATCTGCGGTCTGGCGATGATGGCCTTCGCCGAGTTTGGAAAGTTCCATCAGGCGGGTATCGCCATGTCCCTCAGCCTGGTTTTTGTTCTGGCTGCTGCCCTCACATTAACACCCGCACTGTTGATCTTCGCCGGTCGATGGGCATTCTGGCCACAGGTTTATACAGAACGAATCAAATCGGGTTCGGGATGGGTTTCGCCCACTTCCGTTCTCGCCCGTATGTTTGAAGCCCAATGGGTACAGTCCTTCTGGGACTGGGTAGGACAACTGGTACTGCGACGACCCGCAACTGTCTGGCTAGTTACGATCGGCCTGATGACTCCGTTTGCGCTCATTAGTATCTTCTGGTATCACAACCTGAGCTACGGACTGCTTTCCGAATTACCTGCAGAGAACACCAGTGTCCAAGGTGCCGAGGCGGTACAGGAACACTTCCCGGCGGGAACCATCGGACCAGTCACACTCCTGATCAAGAACAACTACCTCGATTTTGCGTTGGAAGACGAAGTCGTACTCGAAGAACTTGTACAGAACCTGAACGAGGTTAAAGAAGAATTCGGCATTATCGACGTGCGGGCACTCACCCAACCACTCGGCCAGAAACACGCACATGAACTCCCCGAATCCGACTCACGGTTGGCCCGAGCGACGCTGAAAAATCGGGTCCAGAAATACTACGTCGGCGACGCTGATATCAATCAGGGCGACGGGGCGACAGAAGAGATCGGCGGCAACGTCGCTCGAATCGAAATCCTGTTTGATAAAGACCCCTTCAGTCGCTTCAGCATCGATCAATTAAACAAGTTCGAGAATTCGTTAATCAAAAAGGGCCCTGATGTCCTGCTCCCCGAGGATTTACAATCCGAAACAGAACTCCACTTAATCGGCCCCCCTGCGAGCGTTCGAGACCTCAAGACGGTAACGCGGCGGGACCAGGTTCTGATCCATGTGCTCGTGATCTGTGGTGTACTCCTCGTCTTGATCATGTTACTGAAGCGGATTGCGATCTCGGTCTACCTGATTTTCACCGTCTTCATTAGCTACCTGGCCACGCTGGGACTGACGTTCGTCGTCTTCTGGTCATTCGATCCGATGAACTTCTCCGGACTGGACTGGAAAGTCCCCATCTTTCTGTTCACCATTCTGATCGCCGTAGGAGAAGACTATAACATCTACCTGATCGCCCGTATCAACGAAGAGCAACGCCGCCACGGCACCGTGCAAGGGATTATTGTCGCCCTGTCTAAAACAGGAAGCATCATTTCCAGTTGCGGTATCATCATGGCGGGAACGTTCGCCTCGCTCATCGCCGGCTCTCTGACAGGCATGCATCAACTTGGCTTCGCGCTCGCCTTTGGCGTACTGCTCGACACCTTCATCGTGCGACCGATCCTGGTGCCCGCCTATCTGGTCATGCTCCATACGGATCGATTCGGCAAACTGGGGCCGTTTCTCGGCTCGGTTCCGGAAGAAGAGGAACTCGAGGAGGAAGAAGAAGCGAGCCTGCACTCCTGATCGGAGTCGCGGCTGCAACGGATTCGAAATAAACCCCGAATTCACGACTGAAACCGGGTTAATCCCCGGCTGGCATCTCGGTTCAGATATTGGGCAGAAGGAGTGGTTTCCCAGCCCCGCAATGAGTAGAATGAGGCGACTGCTCCGGTCCTGACCCCGTGCCGGTCGCACCTACTCGAAATCGATCCCCTATTATAAGGTTACCACGCAGTATTATGGCTAATACTTCGTCCAACACGATGCTTGAGCAGATCAAAGAAAAAGTTCAGGCTGGAGAACGCGTTTCCGTCGAGGAAGGTCTCTTTCTGGAGCAGGAAGTTGACCTGCTTACCCTGGGGGAACTCGCGAATCAAATCCGCGAGAGAAAAAACGGTAACTTTGCGTACTACAACACAAACATCCACCTGAACCCGACCAACGTCTGCGTCTATCGTTGTGACTTCTGTGCCTTCCGAGCCGATCTGCGGGACGAAAAAGCATATACCTTCACCGACGACATGATCCGTGAACGAGTAGAAGAAGCACGCGCCACAGGGGCAACCGAAATCCATGTCGTGGGTGGATTACACCATCAGAAGAAATTCGACTGGTATCTGGACGTCGTTCGGATCATGCACGAAACGTACCCTGATCTGCACATCAAAGCCTGGACCCCCGTAGAAATCTACTGGTTCAGCTTTATGACGAAGAAACCGTATCGTTGGGTTCTTGAACAAATGATGGAAGTCGGCCTGGGCAGCATGCCCGGTGGAGGGGCCGAAATATTCGACCCTGAAGTCCGCGCCAAGATTTGCGAACATAAAGCGGATGCGAAAAACTGGTTTGAAGTCCACGAAGCGGCCCACGACTTGGGTCTTCGTTCCAATGCCACCATGCTATATGGTCATGTGGAAGAAGCCCGCCATCGGATTGATCACCTCAATCAGTTGCGGACATTACAGGACAAAACAGGTGGATTCCAAACCTTCATCCCCCTCGCCTTCCACCCGGACAACACCAGATTATCACACATACCGAAACCGACCGGGCTGATGGATCTCCGGACGGTTGCCGTCTCGCGAATCATGCTCGACAACTTCGACCATGTGAAAGCGTATTGGATCATGCTGGGTGAAAAGATTGCCCAAACCGCCCTCAGCTTTGGTGCGGACGATCTCGACGGAACCGTCGTGCATGAATTAATTTACCATGACGCAGGTGCGAAGACTCCCGAAGGGTTAACTGTAGAGCAATTGCATCGCCTCATCCGCGAAGCAGGTCGCGAACCGGTCGAGCGGGATACACTCTACCGCCGCGTCATCCGTGATGGAGCCAGCTGGTCTGTTGGCGAGTCGGTCATGACTGCCGCCGGTTGTTGATCCCGTTTCCCGGATCCTTTAACTCTCCAACTTCCTTGATTCCAGAACCCTTAAAAGTACAGCACTTCGCTAGTTCATCGTATTGAAAGTTCAGCGCAATGACCGGCTCGACCTCTGCCTCTCACATCCAAGTCAAATCGATTGACCATGTCACGTTGGTGTCGAAAGATATGGAAAAGAGCCGGCACTTTTATGTCGACGTACTGGGGATGGAAGACGTACCCCGACCGGCGTTTTCCTTCGCCGGAAAATGGTTTCAGGCGGGCGAGACGATGATTCATATCATCGAACAGCATGATCAGTCTGGTCCGGCAGGGAATCAGGATGTCTCTGGTTACACCGAAACCCGGACGCATCACTTTGCATTTCTCGTCGACGATGCACTCTCAGCGCAAGAAGTGCTGAATGCCAACAAGGTTCCGATTGTCTGTCCGGCGAAAAAGCGACCGGATGGAGCAACCCAGGTCTTTGTTCTCGATCCGGACGGGTATGTCGTCGAACTGAGTTCATTGCCTGAGTAGAGTTATGGTCTCTCAAGCACCGATAACTCGACCAATCTTTACCAGAGATTCTCCAACTGCATCTGATTCACATTCAGTGATCGTCCCGCTTCAAAGCAGGCTGGTGCCGTGGCAGGAAGTCGCAACCAGACTTGCTCGCCCTGATAAATTCCATCAATGGCTACATGAGGGCCCAGGTCGTCATCGTCGGGATGGGAGAGCGCCTGCCAGTGGAACTCGTTGATTGTCGGAAAGATCTGCTGCAGCATGGTCAGGTCGACATGGAAATTAAACGGCAATTGTCGGCCATCATTTGCGCCTCCCTGCACTTCTGTTGAAGAAGCGAACAGGGTGATTTCCCACTGAGTCCACTCTTCGTTCCAGAAAATATGGCAGCCCCAGGGGGGCATGGGAGAAAGTGGACAGACTGCTGACAGGACAGCTTCGCAAAAATCAGACAGCCACGCGGGAGAGTCGCTCATGTTGTGGTCCTTCGATGCTGAATCAGCTCGCAATGTTGAAAGAGAGATCTTGTATTCAGCAATTCGAGTGCCAATAAAGAGGTTGGATCGGCTTGATAACATTAAGTCCTTGATTGATAGCAGGATGCACTTGCATCGCTGTGTCAGTGAATTACTCTCCGTATATCAAACAGATACTTTGCGAATCATACGTTGTAAAAAAGAACCTTGAAAACAACGAACTTCTCTTTAAGAGAATTCCTACCCTCTTTTTACAGTCGATTCTTCTGTTGTCTTCCGCACAACTGGAATGTCTGCGATACCTTTCCTGACTGGAGCAGACTTCCACTGTTTCTAACGCCCCTCCAGGCAAAAACTCACTCGATCAAACGTTCACTCGATCAAACGTTGAGCAAGTTGTTCATCATCATGATGGCTGCCGGACCGACAAGCACCACGAAAATCCCGGGGAAGATGAACAAGACCAGCGGGAAGATCATCTTCACAGCTGTCTGCTGCGCTTTCTCTTCCGCCAGTTGGCTACGTCGCAGTCGCATACTGTCCGACTGCACTCGCAATGCCTGAGCAATAGAGGACCCGAATTTGTCTGCTTGAATCAGAATCGCTGCCAGGGCTTTCATGTCATCGACACCCGTACGAATACCCAATTCGTGTAATACGTCCCGTCGTTTACGTCCCATCTGTAATTGCATGTTACAGAGAGAAAGTTCCTGACAGACTTCCGGGGCAGAATCTTCCAGTTCCTCCGAGACGCGCCGCATTCCCGCATCAAGACCCAAACCCGCTTCCACACAAACGACCAACAGGTCGAGAGCATCCGGCAGATTGAGAAAGATCTTTTCCTGTCGGCCTTTCTTCAACAAGGTGACCGCCAATTCGGGTATATAGAAGCCGAAACCGCCACCCAGCACTAGTGAACTCCATCCATTCTGAGTCGCACCGTAGTTGAAAAAACCGAAACCGCCACCCAGCATGACGCCAAGTAAAGCGCACATCGCTTTTAACGCCAGAAAGATTGTAGGTGCCGAGGGATTATGAAAACCTGCGTTCGACAGACGAACCTTCAGATTGTTCTGTTCCAATTCGGTCTTTGGTTTAAGCGAACTTGATAGCGCGGGGGCAGCCTTGTTGAAGTATTTCTTCAGACCAGTCTGCTCTTCTTCCAGTGAAGAACGCCCTTTATTTCGCAGCGACGGATCGCGGAGTTCATCCAGACGTTCTGCCGCACGTTCATCCGAAGAAGTGCTGAACAAGCTTACGACGGCCCAGATCAACAAAGTGATCGCACCGAAAATAATGAATGGAAGTAATGTCTGGATATCCATGGGATTGATCCGATTGATAGTAAGTCAGTTGAGTTGAAATTGAATTCTATAGAGACCGTTAATCTTCGACTGAAAGATCAGACCTTGATGTTGACGATCTTCTTGATGGCAACCGCTCCAAGTAACTGGAGGAAGGCGGCTCCCGCAATCATCTTACGGCCGTTTTCATCAGTGAACAGCAGCATGACGTAATCCGGATTCAGGTAATAAACAGCGACAAACAGAGCGACGGGCAAACCCATTAACACGACACCACTGATACGACCTTCCCCCGTAAGGGCCTGGACCTGTCCGAGAATTTTGAACCGCTCGCGAATGATGTATCCGATCTTGTCGAGAATCTCGGCCATATCCCCGCCGGCAGTTCGTTGGATCGCCACGGCGGTCACAAAGAATTTAAGGTCAAGGTTCGGCATCCGTTTCAGCATGTTCTTAAGAGCATCCTCCATGGATACCCCCAGGTTCTGTTCTTCATAGGATTTGCCAAATTCCGTAGAAATCGGAGAGGGCATCTCTTCGATTACCACATGCAGACCGGAAGCAAGACTATGACCAGAACGTAAAGCACGTGCCACGAGTTCGAGTGCATCAGGCAGTTGTTGCGCAAACTTTTTAAATCGCTTACGTCGCCGCATCATGATCCACATTAATGGCAGGATGCCGAACCCGAGTGCCGCCACCGGATAAAGTGGAGGCGGTGATTGTGCGACGATGGCAACAAAGACTCCGAGAGCCCCACATGCAAGCGAGATCGGAATGAACATGTCCGTGCGGATCGGGGCATCGGCTTGCTCCAAGAGCAATGAGAGTCCGGTGAACCGTCGTCCCAATTTCTTGAAGCTGCCTCGAATACCTGTCAGGCTGTCGTTAATCGCCTCTTTGGTAATCGATCCCTGTTCGTCTTCATCCAGTCTGCCCGTTAACGAGCGAAGTCGCTCTTCGGTTTTGGAGCCATCTTTGATGTCCCCCATCACAAACGAGATGGCGACGACCACACAGACCACACCGACAAAGACGGCTAGACTGATTAATAAAAGTGCCATGGTTCAAACCATTATCAATTAGAGGATGCCAGCATGCGCTGCTGATTAAATTCTCAGTTTCTTTACTACTTAAGACTGCTTATCAGAATCAAAGTCGGTTCAAGCGACTTTTCAACCCAGTTTGCGGTTCGAGAAGAGGTTACTTGGCAGGCGAATTCCGGCTGCCTCCAACCGATCCATACAGGCAGGCCGCACACCGGTCGACTCGAAGTGACCGAATGCTCTTCCGTTTTCGTCGATACCATCCTGAACGAAGAGGAAGATGTCCTGCATGATCACCGTATCTTGCTCCATGTTGAGCACTTCGGTGATGTGAGTTACTTTTCGAGGACCACCTTGTAGACGGTTTACCTGAATGATGACATCAACCGCTGCAGCAAATTGTTGCCGCAGAGCTTTCAATGGCATTTCAATACCGCCCATGGTGATCATCGTTTCCAGACGGGAAACAGCGTCACGTGGAGTGTTCGCGTGAATTGTCGTCAGCGAACCTTCGTGACCCGTGTTCATCGCCTGCAACATGTCGAGCGATTCCGGTCCACGACATTCCCCAATGATGATTCGGTCAGGACGCATACGCAGGGCGTTCTTAACGAGTGCCGTTGCCGTAATCTGTCCTTTACCTTCGATGTTCGGTGGACGCGTTTCCAATCGCAGAACGTGGTCCTGCTGCAACTGAAGTTCAGCCGCATCTTCAATCGTGATGACTCGCTGGTCTGAGGGAATGAAACTGGAGAGCGTGTTCAACAATGTCGTTTTACCGGAACCAGTACCACCACTGATGATCATGTTCAAACGAGCTTTGGATGCCCCTTCGAGGAACATTACCATTTCAGGAGTGAAGGCACCGAATCGAAGCAGGTCTTCCAGCGTCAGTGGATTGGCACCAAAACGTCGAATGGTTAACGAAGGACCATCCAGTGCGAGCGGTGGAATAATGGCGTTCAATCGAGAGCCATCCGGGAGACGTGCGTCACACATCGGACTGGTTTCATCAACACGTCGACCCACTTTGGAGACGATTCGGTCGAGAATTTGCAACAGGTGTGCGTTGTCGCGGAAGGTAACATTTGATCGCTGGATACGCCCATCTTTTTCAATAAAGATGTGCTTAGGTCCGTTGATCATGATATCGGCGACGCCCTCTTCTTTGAGCAAAATCTCAAGCGGCCCGAAACCGAAAGTCTCATCGAGGACTTCTTCGATTAAACGTTCCCGTTCCGAACGGTTCAGCAGCGGGTTCTCTGTATCACAGAGGTGCTCTACAACAAGGCGGATCTCTCTTCGAAGAGTGTCTCCTTCAAGATCGCCCAGTTTGGAAAGGTCAAGTTTGTCGACCAGTTTGCCGTGAATCAGCTGTTTGAGAACTTCAAATTCTTGTTGTTTAGTCTCGACACCGCGTGCATTGCGGGCCGCAGATTGTGGAATGCCTGCCATTCTGAAAAATCTCCTGTCGTCAGAACGAAATCGGTGCTGCCTGGTAAATATAACTCGTTGCAGAAAAGGGAACGCGGTCGGACCAGAGTCCGGAGAGGATCACGCGCAATGCCCATTCTGTTATTTCTCATGACAAACCTACCTCAGTTTTCTCCGCGCGCAACGGTTTTCAGGAGACGTTGACAAAAAGCATCACAGAAGAGAGCGAACCTGTAGAGGAAATTCCGACAACAGGTAATCTGCTGGATGTAACAGTTACAGGGAGAGAAACCGTAGAGAGCGAATTTCAATAGACGCAATTTGAACGTCTACCAAGCGGAGCAAGATCGATTCAGGCTTCCAGATCAAGCACTTGGCCCGTTTCTTGATCGTCGAATGGAGTTGGTTTGGAATCGTTTGTTTCTGGTTCCGGCTTCTCCTCTGCAGGAGGCTGGTTCAGGTCGAGTTCGTCATGAGGAGTAGAACTATGATAATCGGCACGACCATCAGCATCGCGATCAGGACTCATATCGGCAGCAGCGACATCCTGTGTTTTTTCGGACATCGCTTTCTGATCCAACTGGAATTTCTGCGCGGCCGCTTCCGCTTTATTATCGTTGGACTGCGTTGCGGAAGACTTCTGAGTCCCGGTTAAAGACCCCACAATGTTGAGGGCTCCGGTCCCGATATTACCCGATCCAATTGAAGACATGACTTTTCTCCATCACTGTTTAGGGAGGTCGTCTTATTCTGGCGGCGCTGCCATCGTTTCCTGTCGAAAATACCTGATCGATTGATTGTCCTAACTGCGTCTGTTCAGGTCGGAAACCACTGAACTATAGCTCATACGAATAGCGGTTCCGATAAATCTGAACAAGACGAATCCGTTATCCCCCGAGAAATGGGCCGTTTTCAGAGGCTCTCGGCCTTCTCCTCCCGTGGATCCCAATGTTCGCAACCTGTTGAGTTGCAAAATGATCGGGTTAGCGACCAGAATGAGAAATACCTCTAATCTCATTTACAGCCAAATATGATATTTTCACGACGAGGCGTCCTGATGCATTTACACGCGAGTTTATTCCCTCTTCTCGTTTTCCTGATCTTCACCACCATATCCAGCCCACTTTCGGCAGCTGAGTACACACTCTCCCTGACGGAAGCAGACAGCCTGTCCGGTTGGCAACATCAGGGAGAAGCACAATTCACACGAGATCAGGAGACGTTAACCTTCTCGAACGGCAAGAGTGGATTGAGTTTCGATTATCCCGTTCATGAAGGGGCCTGGAGTTTTGAACTGACGACACCCGCTGCTTTCCAGGGGAAAATTCTGGCTCGGCTCGAATCGGGCAAAGAGTCTCATGTCCTCGAATTGCTAAACAGCGAATCCTCGATAGATAAAGCGGAACAGCAAACGGTCGCTCATCAATTCGCCCTCTCCGCGGCAGAAATCAATTGGCAACGAGGAGATGAAAATACGATTACTCATCGTCGTCAGAGTGCTGCACCTCTGCAACTCAGCATTCATGTCGAGGCTACGGGTGACGCTCCTGTCACGATCACAAACATGAAAGTCACCGAAACGGGTTTCATGTCACTCTTCAGTGGGACCGACCTCACCGGTTGGGAAGGGGGCGGACAACCAGCCGACGTCTGTTGGAAGGTCGAAGAGGGATTGCTGGTCTGCACCGGTGTCAAGAAAGGCCCGTGGCTGCGAACGACCGAAGAGTACGGAGACTTCAATCTTCGAATCGAATACTGGTTATCCGCCGACGGTAACAGTGGCCTTTATGTTCGCGTGCCCCAGGATGGCAACCATCATCGAGATAATGCAGAGGAAGCGGAGGCCGGATTCGAGATTCAACTACTTGATGACGAAGCGGAAAAATACAAAGGCAAGCTGAAAGATTATCAGTATACCGGCTCGGTCTATGACATCGTGGGTGCCAGTGATCTGGTGGGCAATCCGGCCGGGACCTGGAACACGATGGAGCTGAACTGCAAAGGGCAACACATCACGACGATTCTGAATGGCAAGATCATCGTCAACGCGACTCCCGACAATTATCCGCTGCTTAACCTTCGCAAGGAAAAAGGTTACCTCGGATTACAGAATCATAGCTCAGTGGTGAAGTTCCGCAATTTGCGAATTGGTCCGGCCCTGGATTATTAATCTCACAGGAGGAATTAACTTCCTCTACTGATCGGTTAGTCCTACCCATTTTTAGAACGAGGCATTTTTGGGCGTGCGGGGGAACGGGATACAGTCGCGAATGTTTTGCATGCCGGTGACGAGTTGAACGATTCGCTCAAACCCGAGGCCAAACCCGGAGTGCGGGACAGAACCAAACCGGCGCAGGTCTAGATACCACCAGTATTCTTCCGGATCGAGATCGCATTCTTTCATGCGGGCTTCCAGCACGTCGAGGCGTTCCTCACGCTGACTGCCACCGATGATTTCGCCAATGCGCGGCACCAGCACATCCATCGCCCGCACTGTTTTTCCATCGTCGTTGCACCGCATGTAGAACGGTTTAATTGAACGTGGGTAGTCAAACAGGATGATCGGTTTTTTGAAATGTTTCTCCGTGAGAAATCGTTCATGTTCCGATTGTAAATCGTTCCCCCACTCGACGGGATACTCGAACTTTTCGTCACAAGAAGTCAAAATCTCAATAGCGGTTGTGTAGGGAACGCGTTCGAAGGGAGTTTCGGCGATCTGATGAATGGTCTCCAGAACTGTTTTCTCAATGCGTTGATTGAAGAACTCAAGGTCAGCTGGTGCTTTCTCCAGAACCGTCTTCATCAAGTATTGGATGAACTCTTCGGCCAGCTCCATGTTGTCATTGAGATCGTAAAAAGGCATCTCCGGTTCGATCATCCAGAACTCGGCCAGGTGCCGCGTGGTATTGGAGTTCTCGGCTCGGAAGGTCGGGCCGAATGTGTAGCAGTCACCCACGGAGCAGGCAAAAATTTCCGCTTCCAGTTGACCACTGACCGTCAAGGAGGCTTTCTTGCCGAAAAAGTCCTGCGAGAAATCTATCTCAGTCTTCACCTGTGCCAGACGCTCAAGGTCGAGTGTCGTCACCTGGAACATCTCCCCTGCCCCTTCACAGTCGCTGGTGGTGATGACCGGTGTTTGAATGTAGTTGAAGCCACGTTCCTGAAAGAAGTTATGAACCCCGGCACTGAGAACGTTGCGTACGCGTGTAATTGCACCAAACGTGTTCGTTCGTGGTCGAAGATGAGCAATCTCCCGCAGGAACTCAAAGCTGTGACGTTTCTTCTGGAGAGGATAAGTATCCGCATCTGCCGTACCGAATAGTTCGATTTCAGTGGCCAGCATTTCTACCCGCTGACCTTTACCGGGCGATTCCTGAAGTTTACCCGCGACACGCAAACTGGCTCCGGTGGTGATGAGTTTGTGAATCTCACTGAAACCGGGAACGTCGGCGTCGACAATCACCTGCAATCCATGCATGCAGCTTCCGTCGTTCATTTCAATGAAGGAAAAACCCTGTTTGGAATCGCGGCGGGTGCGTACCCAGCCACAAATCTGATGCGTCTCTTCCGGTTGTCCTGCACTGAGAACCTGAGCGATTTTTGTCCGTTTCATACCTGTTCGATCCTTGAATTCCATCCACCAGCGGCGACGATCAGCCCCAGTCCCGAACCGGTCTTAACTGATCTCGTTCAAGTTTAGCCGGTTTGAGCAGGATGAAAAGGGGAGCGAGAAATCCGACATCGGAAAGAACGGGAATCAGAGCGGAATCACGGCAGATGCAGAATAGGTGCACAATAGCTGCAGAGTCGAATCACGACTGAATATAAGCACTGACCCAGGCCGCGCAACTGCCCGTCATCACCACCGGTGTCCAGGCCGCAATATCGGGCTCAATCAGGTTCGCACGCCCCATAAAGAAGGAGGCCTGTGTCAGGGCGAACAAGACACCCAGCACCGTCGCACAGAGCGCCAGGTTGCCAATGAGGCCGCGGCTCTCTTTCCTCAAGACCAGCGGAATTGCCACCAGTATCGCCAGAATATTAAGAATGGGTGCCGTCAGCCGGGAATGGAGACTCATCTCCTGCATTCGGAGCGCGAGTGGATTACCCGCGGGTGCCTTGACCCGTTTCATCAAGTCACGAGTCGTGGCGAACTGCGTGCTTTGATTCCGGTTGTATAACTCCATGAAGTCGAGGCTCGTCAGAATAAAAAGCCCGTTGCCATCGGCGGATCGGCTTACGATCGTACGACCTTTTTCGGTCAACTCATCAAGTACCCTGTCGACTGTCGGTTCGACATTATACAAGGTCCAACCACTCGGCTGGGACTCTGTTTCAAACTGGTAATGTGCTTTGGGCGCGGACATCGTAATGAGGGTCTTCGCGAGATCATTGGCTTTCAATGTGAAAATCACATCCTCAATCGTGCTGTCGTTTACGATCAAGCGACTACCGGAAATATGCACCCCGGTCGCCGGATCATTGACCGGATCGAGCTGTTTCTGCACCTTTTTAGTGCTGTTGCGAGGCGCCAACAGATGGTGAGAGATATTGGGAATGATCACTTCCTGATTCACGATCAACAGCACATTCACAAATGCCATCCCCAACAACGCGGGTACAACTATTCGGTAAACAGGAACCCCAGCGGCTAGCAGCGGAGCGATTTCGCTGTGTTTCTGCAGCAGCGCAAAGACGATCATGGAAGAGACGACTCCCAGAATTGCTCCGATCATGCTGAAGATAGAAGCGGATTGGAAACTATAATGTTTCACCATCCGCGTAATCGTCTCAACAGTGCTTACGGAATCTTCCTGAAATTCATCCATATTCGTAAAGCCATCGAACACTACGAACAGTCCGTAGATGCAGACGAAGAGAATTAGAAATGTATGTACGTACTTACCGAGTACGTATCGATCAAAGAGCGTCGTCACAGATCCCTCTATGTGGCTCAGTGGTTGAAAAGATGGACAATCCATCTTTTTTTGAAGCGAAACAAGGCTTTAGACATCCATGGTTTTATTAAGACCTGTCTTCCCGTTGGGTGAATTACATGCGATCTGGCAAATCAGGTCAAGATCGTGCAGACCGAAATAGCCTCGCTCAGACCAGTCTTCCGGGGAAAAACGCCCATCGGCTCAAGATTGTCCTTTCGAACATAAAAAGGAGACAGAGCTTCAAATGTGAGAATGCGTTGTCAAAAAAGAGAAACAACCGGAGCGATTTCGACTGAAAAGTCACTATAGTGGAGTCAAATCACTTCTCAAACAACTCTCCATTACTGTAAACATAAAACCAGAGCACAAATTAACACACCCTAAATGAAAACCAAAATCTAAGAATCAAAAACAACATAAATGGCTACTGTGTAAGATCTTGTAACTTAACAATCCAGTTATTTTTACAGCAATATGGGATGCATTGCCCCGGTTTAGAGTGGATGAAATTCACATTAAATTCTGTTTATGCATTTCTGAGAGTAGGCAATGCCTCCCTTTTCGGGCATTATGTTGTCCAGAAGTGACGAGGGCTCACTTCCCTAACAGGGTTTTCAACGTAAGTGCATGTCGAGTAACAGGATATCGATATAACCCTCCTGAGGCTATTCACGAATGGAGTCACGTAGCGTTCTTTCAGGGCCTGTTGATTGAAAAGAAATTAGCCATCACAGTCCCCCAGAATGTTATATTCCTTCCAATTGTCTTTCATACGCTGATATCGAATTTCCAGTGCTGATCGCGCCGATCCGGATACTCTTTGGAATTCCCATCAACCTGATGAACATCTGAGGTGATAAATGTCTCGCAAAGAAGCTCTGCAGAAGCTTTACGACCGCTTACTGGTAGAACGAAACGACTTACGTCGCAAACTCGCCGCCGAAGCGGGTCTCAACGACCTCCCTTCCAGCCGAGGTGATTTCGCCGACGTTGCGAACGCGGACGTCGAAAACGAACTCTCACAACAGCTGAAAGCAATGGGAAGCCGAGAGCTGGCTCAAATCGAGAAAGCCCTGCATTCCATGCGTGAAGGGAATTACGGCAACTGCGAAGGCTGCAATAAAGCGATTCCCATCACGCGCCTAAAAGCGGTTCCAGACGCAGCTACTTGTATCGAATGCCAAACTAAACAAGAAGAATTAGGGTATACGGCAGAGCAGGCGGAAGCCGATTGGGAATCTGCCTTTCGAAACGAAAGCAGCATGAGCGATCGAGAGTTTTCGATGAACGACATCGAAATAGACCGCTAAATCAAGATGATTGGAACAAGGACCCCGTTTCAGGGTACGTTCTATCTAGATCCAGAGACTCAGTAAAATCCAAAATGGAGAGTGGTTTCCCCCACTCTCCATTTTTTATTGGATCATCTTCCGCGAACGTCCTATTCTGCGCGAAATTGCCGTCGTTCCACGCCGGGCTGACAGGCATAACCTGATTCTGCTCGTTAAAAAGCGGAAACCAGACAAGATTCTCTTCGTCAGGATCGAGACGCGCACCCTATAATAGAATGACGCTGAAGTTCCCTTAACAACTGTCAACAACGGTACTTCGTGTCACCTGACTCTTACTTCTGAGTCTTACTTCAATTCTGAAGTTTCTCTCAAAGAGGCTTCAGCCCGACTCTCATGATCGGGCACTATTATTAACTTCACTCACCGTTTCTCCTGATCGACATCCTGTTTCCGCTCTGGTTTGCGATTCTGATTTGGATTGAGGACTGCTTCGCATGCGACATCTCTCCTTAATAATGCTGTGCTCCCTCTGCCTGAGTGCCGGGTATTGGGGTGGCCTGTTTCATCACAATTCCTCCCTGACATATTGGGGAGGCAAGCCTTCCTACGCTGCCCAGGAGGCCAAAGCTGAGGAAGTCACCAACGCATTGATTCAAAGCAGTGACTGGGTAGCACGGATTGCAGACCAAGTGATGCCGTCGGTCGTTCACATTGAGTCGACCTGGAAATCGTCCAGTTCTGGAAAAGTCATTGCCTCGGAAACTGGCTCCGGTGTGATCGTCACGTTTGGAAAAGAAGGCACCAAGTACGTCGTCACCAATCGGCACGTCATTCGAAATGCTCAGCCCAAAGATATCGTGGTCCAACTCCAGGACGGACGCCAAGTCCACCCGGCCCAGAAGTGGGACGATGAAAAAACAGACGTGGCCGTCATGCGGTTACCTGTTACGGACGTCATTCCCGCCGAATGGGCAGAGAGTAAAGATGTCAAAATTGGAAACTTCGTTCTGGCGATGGGCAGCCCTTTTGGCTTAAGCCAGTCGGTAACCCTGGGAATCATCAGTGCCAAGAGCCGACGCGAGTTGGCCTTGGGAACGAAAAGTGAATCGTTGATTAACCAGGATTTCCTGCAAACAGACGCAGCCATTAATCCGGGCAACAGCGGGGGGCCACTGATCGATCTCCGCGGACGCATTGTCGGAATTAATACGGCAATCGCTTCGAGTACTGGCGGAAGTGAAGGAGTTGGTTTCAGCATTCCCAGCAACATGGTCAAGCACATCGTCGAGCAATTGTTGGAACATGGTCGCGTTGACCGAGCCTATCTAGGCGTGACGCTCGACGATCAATTCACCCTGGAGGAGGCCCGAACCCTGGGTCTGGGCAATACAAAAGGGGCGCGTATTGAAGCGATTGAAGCTCAGACGCCGGCTGCTCGTGCCAACCTGCTCAAGAACGACGTGGTCCTCAGTGTGAATGGCATCGACATCGAAGATGAACGTCACCTGATCAACATCATCAGCATGATGGTCGTCGGTTCAAAAGCGAACCTGGTGATTCAACGAGAAGGCCAACGGGAGACCATCGTCGTGCTACTGGGTGATCGTGCCGAACTTGAATCGCGTTAAACAACATGATGGTTGAAACACCAATCACGACTGGAACCTGAACAAGAAAGCCCTACGCTGCCTGCGCAGTGGCTTTTTTCTTATGGTCAATTTCTTCAACCAGAAAGCTGGCAACTCGTTTGCTGGCGCCGGTTGAGAAGACTGTTTCACGGAGCGCATCAAGCTCGGCCGCTTTGGCTTTCAACTCTTCGGGATCGTTCAGGTATCCGTGCAGCAAATCATAGATTTTCTTTACGGTAGGTTCCCGTCTACCAGTACAGGGAAACTCGCTCATGATTTCCTTGTCGGCCATAATATTGGGCAGGCAGATATAGTTGCAGCGAATCAGAATCTCACCCAGTTTATAGGTGAGTCGGTTCACATAGTAGACGACCACTGCCGGTGTTCTCCGAGCCATCACTTCCAAGCTGATCGATCCGGAAACCATCAGGCAACAGTCTCCCAACTCGATCACTTCGGGAGCTTTGCCCTGCAGGAATGTCAGCGGCAGATCGTATCCCGATTCCGCCAGCATCGCCTCGCAGCGTTCCTGCTGTTTTTTCTTGTAGGCACCGATTAGAAAATGGACTTTGGGAATCGTCCCTTTCAACTGCTGCATGACGTCCAGCATGATTGGCCAGTTGTTCTGGATTTCAGCTCCCCTTGAACCGGGCAACACGGCGACCAGAGGGCCTTCATGATTCCCCCATTTCTCCATCGTTTCTGGATCGAGCTGCGTTTCTTCGACTTCATCGAAGAAAGGATGACCCACATAAGTCGCTTTGACACCCCGTTCCCGATACCAGTCGTATTCAAACGGCAACGCACAGAGAACGTGGTCGACGTACTTGCGAACCCGGCGAATACGGTACGCTGCCCACGCCCACAACTGGGGTGGCAAGTAATAATAAACAGGAATCCCCTGCTTCTTCGCCTTGCGGGCGATCCACCAGTTGAACCCGGGAAAGTCGACCAGCACCACCGCATCGGGCCGTTCGGACTTAAAAATCTCTTCGGCGTGTTTGACCTGTTTATAGAACTTCCAGATCATCGGCAGGACTTTAAAGAAGCCCATGACGGCCATGGTCGTCAGCATGAAATCGATCCGGCAACCCGCTTCTTCCATGTGAGGCCCACCGAATCCACGCACATCCACGTCGGGACGTTGCTTCCGCAGTTCGTGAATTAGATGCGCCGCGTGCTGGTCGCCGCTGGGCTCGCCTACCGAAAAGAAAATCTGCATAAGTGACACTCGATCCGTCGAGATAAACTAAAAATGGACTTGTCTTCTGACCAAACAGTACCCGGATACATTCCCGATAGTCAATATGCATCCACCTCGGGAATGATTTTAACTCTCTCGCGGAATTCAAAAACTTGACAGATTATAGATTAAATGTATCCGACAGAACGTCGTGAGCCACGCGCGAGTCTTTTTCGGAGATCACCGCGCTCATACGGATTTCACTTGTGTTGATCATCTGAATGTTGACGTTGGCCTCGGCCAGGGCAGCAAACAATTTCTGCCCCACTCCGGTATGACTGCGAAGCCCGATCCCCAGAACGGAGATTTTCGCAATCTGGGCATCATGACTGATCTCGGTTTCTGGCCATTGCTGGAGCAGGTTTTCCATCAATTTCAGACAGCTATCGATATCATCACGCGGAACGGTAAAGGAGAGCGAAGCATGTTCATCTCGACTGATGTTCTGCACGATCATATCGACGTTAATGCCCCCTTCCGCAGCGGTTTCAAAGACATGCGCGGCAACCCCGGGATTATCAGGGAGATTCCTGATTGTCACGCGGGCCTGTTCGCAATCGAGCTCTACCTCGGAAACAACAATGTCTTCCATGGAAGGTAACCGGGAGATGACTTCCTGTTCGGACCGATCCCGGGCAACGAGTACAGTCTCTTCTTCCTGTTCCGTCTCTTCCCCAATGGGTAGAGGTTTGGTGACGGCCTGGTCGAGAAAGAAACCTGAGTGAACCGCATTGATGGCTTTATCCGCATCTTCACGATCGACCAGGGTAGAAATTTTGATATCGCTCGTCGTGATCAGACTAATGGAGATGTTCTGATCCGCCAGGGCTTTGAACATCTGCGCGGCCACGCCAGAATGCATGACCATGCCTCGACCGACGGCGGAGACTTTGGACAGGTTTGTACCGTGACGAACTTTTCCAGAGCCCAGTTCTTTGACAGCCGCATCGGCAGCGGTCAGTGTATCAGCCAGTTCGTTCTGAGGGACCGTGAATGAAACTTCCGCCAAGCCATCTTCCCCGACGTTCTGCACGACCATGTCGATCGCGATTTTCTTCTCGGCCATCTTGGAGAAGATAAGATGCATCACTCCCGGACGGTCTGGTATTTTTAACAATGTCACACGAACTTCATCGCGAACCAGCGCGACTCCGGTGACGACGGAATCTGGTTCTTCGTGGGTCGCGTGAATCAGCGTCCCTTCTCCATCAGAGAAGGAAGGTCGCACGCGTAACGGAATACGATATTTTTTTGCAAACTCGATTGAACGGGAATGCATCACACCCGCACCCAGGCTCGCCAGTTCCAGCATTTCCTCATAAGTGATCGAATCCACTTTACGAGCCGAGGGAACCAGACGCGGATCGGTCGTGAAGACCCCTTCCACGTCGGTATAAATCTGGCATTCATCCGCCTGAAGTACAGCTGCCAATGCCGTTGCGGTAGAGTCAGACCCGCCGCGTCCTAACGTGGTGATGTTGTAGTTCTCGTCTCGGCCCTGGAAACCAGCAGCGACAATAATCCTGCCTGCATCGAGTGCTTTATGCATCCGCATAGTGGAAATTTTCTGGATACGTGCTTTACTGAAAGCTGAATCGGTTATGATTCCGATTTGCGTACCGGTCATACTTTCAGCAGCCACACCCAGTTCGGCAATTGCCATCGACATCAGCGCAATCGTTTCTTGCTCTCCCGTGGAGAGTAGAACGTCCATTTCACGCGGAGATGGGTTGTTCGTGATTTCAGTCGCCAGAGCGACCAGTTCGTCCGTTTTCTTGCCTCGGGCCGAAACGACCATGACGACCTGATGACCTTTTTTGAAAGTCTCGACAGCGCGAGCGGCAGCTGATTTTATTTTTGATGCATCGGCGACACTGGTGCCACCAAACTTCTGTACAATGATTCCCACAGTTGGTTCCGAACGTTTGTATTTACTTAAATCGCATCTATAGAGAAGCTCCCCCTCTCAGAAGAGAGACTTCCATGCGGACAAAACGCTGTCCGAATGCGTATGCTGCTCACATTATTTACTGTGCTGGAGCGGCGCCAAGGTCGCCGCGCATTAAAAACCGGATCATCCACGCATCTGACGCGTAAATGACCCGGTTTTACACTCTTTATACCGTTTTGCTTCGTTTTCGGAAGCTTTCCGAAGGCTCATTCTACTGTACAGAATTCAGTACAGTCCTCTTGTCAGCAGCTTAAGCAGCCTGACGGAAAGGAATGGTGGCCGTTTCTTCGACTTCTTCTTTGACCAGGCAGGCCTGGAACAGGTTTTCGAAGACCTGCATATCGAGGGCGGAAGAGGTTTCGTTTTCGGGATGCCATTGGACACCGACGCAGAACCAGTCGGGATCCACCGATTCAATCGCTTCGACAACTCCATCAGGGCAAATGGCGGAGATCATAAACAGGTCGGCGGGTTGAGCAACGGCCATGTGGTGATGGCTGTTGATGCGAATTTCGCCCGGTCCGTAGATTTCGAACATGCGGGTTTCTGGCACAATGTCAATCACATGACGCAAGTTCTTTTCGACACCATCGCGATGGTACATGGCTCCGGAAACGCTCTCGGTGACATGCTGGTGCAGTGTTCCGCCACAGACAACGTTTAAGGTCTGCATACCTGAGCCAATTGCCAGAATGGGAATTCGCATTTCGACAGCCAGTTTAGCCAGTCGGCGGTCGAAGTCTTCGCGGCGTTTGGGCATCACGCGAGTGGCTGGATGGGGATCCATTCCGAGACGAATAGGATCGAGGTCGAGGTTGCAACCGGCGAGTACGATTCCGTCCAGGCCGGAGAGTATTTGTTTGAGGTCTGCTTCATCCTGTACGGGAGGGATAAGGTGGGGAATAGCGCCCGTGGCAGTAATGCAATCGTAGTAGCCCGTGTTGAACCAGCTCAGTGCAGCGGCGTTATTACGGGGGTCACGATAATCGCCATTAATACCAATAACAGGTTTACGAGACATAATAGAATCCTTTCAGGTGTACCTACACATCATGTGTCGGCGTTAACGGGAGAGAAGAGTGGCCCCTGGACTGGCAGTGCGAACCGGTACCTCGGCGATATTCCATATCAGACCAAAACCGGGGACAGAAAAGGGGATTGTTTTCCCAACTGGAAAAACGGGGGCGAGCCATAAAGCGTTGGAGTCAGTTCGGTATCCAATACGGAACTGCAGCATTCGACCGTAGGGAAGCGCTCGGCGAGACGTGAACCAGACCCGGGCGAACGAAATCGAATTTTTCCAAAGGCTCAAAGAATCAGAAAACATAAGCATCCCTGCTTTTTTCTTACGAGACCAAGCTTTATCCAGTAGGTGTCGAAAAACATCATACGGACAAAACAGGTCGTCGCTGGTGAAACGATTGAGGCCTTAAGTATCAATCAGCTGCGATTCCTTCGAGCTCACTGACAGACATCTCAATCAACGTAGAGGAAAATAGAAGGTCCCATTTCAATTGTCCAGCAAATTGTCGATTTTGTGGAATTGGCACCTAACAGATACTATATCATGTGTAAATCCACCTTTGTACATCACTTTTTCTAGTGCAACCTGGATCTACTTTTCGATCGATTCCGTAGCAGGATTGCCCGGCATACCCGGTAAAAAGCAGGCAAAAACAGCCGAAAGCAGCACGGGAATGACAAAAACGGTGCAAGCATAGCTAACCCTATCCTGATCCTGAAAATAGGATGTGATGGGTGCCTGAATCAAACTACCAACACCCCAGGCCATCCCCATGGTGAGTGCCGAGGCGAACCCGGCACCCTTTGGAAATAGATATTGGCCATAAGAAACCATCGCCGAAGCCGTCCCCCAGAGGATCACACCTACGGGGACAAGTAATGCGATGAATACAATCACGGAGCACTCAGGCTGACCCATGTACCACAGCATAGGTGCAGAAAGAAGCGGACAGAAAATCATGAACCGTTTCTCCCACCCGTTGCGAAAGAAAAAGGCCATTAACATCATTCCCAAACTGGCGGACGCCAGAAAGAGGGACTGCACCTGAGCGATTTCGGATGTCGAAAACTTTTGTGATTCAAGGTGAAACGAGATCACTTTGTCGAGCGCCTGATTAGGCACCAGTCGTAGCGAACAAATCATCAACATCGCTGCCATCAATCCGACGGTTTTCCAAACGATTGTTCGTGAGACTGTGGGCGTTTCTGATGACGATTCTTCAGCAACGGCGAGCAACTCTTTTTCTTCATCCATTTCCTGTTTGAGATAACGGGAGACCGACATTAATTGACCGAATTTCATCAGTGAGAAAATCCCAATCGCAAAACCGGGAATCAACCAGACAAGACTTTTGAGACCGTAATTCTCGACAACAATACCACTGAGCAGCGGCCCCAGGCATAGGCCGAGCGTTCCTCCCAGCATGAAGACCGACAACGATCTTGTTTTATGACTGGGAAACAATCGTCCCGCCGTCACTGCAGATTCCGGGTGAAACGCACCCACGCCCGTCCCGCCGACAATCAACAGAAAGCAGAGTACTCCGAAATGCGTCGGAAACCCGACGAGCGACAGGAACAGAATCGCAACGAGTGGACCTGTCCACAAGAAAATGGGGGTCGAAATTCGATCTCGAAGTACGCCGAACACGGCTTGGCTGAGTGAAGTTGGTAATGCCTGCACAATAAATGCGAAAGTCAGCCCGGTCGTCCCGAATTGAAATTGCTGGTTAAGACTAGGCCACAAAGGAGCAATCAACAGCGCGGACGCATCAACCAGGGTGTGCAGCAAAGTCAGGCTGATCAATGCACGAAGACGCCACCCGTTGGAAAGCGACTCTGCCAGGGCGGGTTGATGTTCGGGGAGCGTGGTTTTCGTCATGGTGCTATCTGATGGTGCTAGCTGATCAGGAAACAATGGTGGGCCGGTATATCATCCCCGAAACGGACCGTAGACTCAATGCACGGAAAACTCAATAAATGGAGGAGTTCACCGTGGATTCATCACGTTGATCGGGAAAGCAGAAGGGACACCCAAACGCGACTATGGGTTCAGCATGGGTTCATGCGTGAGTTTCTCATGAATTTAGAGCGAGTTCAGTTAGACTGAATGTCCAAAATCGCCTGCACCTGCCGACGCAACGTCGTCTCGTCTGTGGCAATCAATAATCCCGTCTGATGCCCGACGATTTCTCCCGCATGACAGAGGGGCGAGGTACGAATTAGTCGTACAGTCGGTTCGATCAACTGCAGGCGAATGCCCCACCATTGTTCTAACTCTGCTTTGGTCTCACATCGCTGAGCGAAATGCAACCAACACCCCACTTCGCCCGGTTGCAAATAACGACGCCACCCCGCCGCGACTCGTCCCATGGTATAGCGTCCGTTGATGTCCTGGAACAATCGCGTTTGCAATTCGCCATGTTGATTCCGGTATCGCATCACATCGAATCCAACTGGTCCGAAATAACCGTCCTGTTGAATCGTTATCGCAATCTCGGCCAAACTATCGACCTCCCTCTGCCACTCAGTCAGCAATGAACCCTGATCGAGTAACCAACTTCCGGCATAACGTCCTGTGCGATCCACCAGCATCGGTAGCAGATCCACCAACTCTGGATCACCTGATGTGGTGATCTCAAACTGAACGCCGATTTCCTGTTCAATCTTCAGTCGTCGTTCCAACACGAGCGGCGTTTCTGAACTAAGGCGTTTGCGAATCCAGCCTGCGTTGGCAGTCGTAAGTTGAATTCCTCGCCCCGCGATTCGGTCCCGTCCGGACATACTGAGATTGGTTTTAATTAACCACTCTTCGTCTGGATCTATTTCTCTCAAGGCTGCTTCGAGATCTGATTGACTTGTGAGCAGCCAACTGACCCGCTCTTCCTGCTCTGTTTCGGATTCAAACTCCACCGCCCACTGCCGACTGTTCACCTTGCGAATGATGTCGAGAGCCGGCAAGTCGTCAAGCAAACCGAACGTTGTTGCGAACTCTCTTGCCTCTTTCGACCAACCCCAAGGAGTCAGTTGCTCGACCTCGATCTCGATATCATCGGAAATGAAGCGGGGGCAGTGAAGCCCGGCCTGCTGTAGATATTTCGTGAACTCCGTGTCGACCGGATGCTGTAATAGGACTTGATCTTGCCCGTCGGCGAGTGCCAGCCAGCAGAAGGCGAGTTCGTCACTCAGACGCTGAATTCGAGGCGTGGGACGATAGCGTTCGTTGAGCTGGTATTCGAAGTCGAAGTTGCTGAAGAAGAGTTGCGAAGGCACACCATAATTCCAGTCTGATTCGCTGCCGTTCGCTCAGCGAAGTTTGCTTCAGCTGGCGAGTTTCATTTCACGTAACTCTTCGATGACCATATCCGGCAGACTGACGATGTAGTCGTTTTTCCCGTACAACGCATTTTCCAACTGACAGAGGCGATGCGATTTCCAGGCTTTGTAACCAAATAGCCGCACCGCCGACCATTCGACCCACGACATCGGGACTGCTTCGCCGACGGCAATTTGCGAGATTACATAAAACCAATCAGCAACACGCCGACTCGGTTTCCCCCGATAGTAATCGAGATCATGACGAACGGAAACGATATCTCGTTTGAATCCTGATTTTCGTTGAATGACAGGCAGACGATTGACGGGAGATGATTTGCCGTCGCATTTTTTGTAGAACCCAAGATCGTAAGGTTCAATCAGTCGATCAAACAGTAAACCCGTCACGCCTCGCGAACGAAGAAAAATCCGGATCGCGGTCCGGTTATCGATTTTTGAATTTGGATCGTGGATTTCATGTTCGCCCATTTCCGGAAATTGGTTCGCCAGTTCATCCAGTTCCGCATCATCGGGTGGGCAATATTCCAGAAAAGAAGGAAAATGCATCGTTCCGTTTCCTTGCAGCGCATCCAATCGTATAACTTCATTTGAACCGATATCAATTTTACCTGATCGTCAAACTCGGCCTGATTTCTTGAGCGAAAAAAACAAATCGGTCACGTTGCCAGTAAACTTTCTCTGAACTGCCTCCCCATCGGTTTTCAGCAGAGACACTTCCTGACGATGGAATTCCCCGGAAAAAGCGTCTGTTCATGGAAAATAAGAACTGTTACGGGTAGGATGCAAAGCTGCATTTCACAGCAAATTCATCATTCGAGAGGTCCCACCGAAGAGAACATCGTATTGCTTCGACGATTTTGTCCTACGAAATGACGCTACACTGCTTGCGTCATGTGCTTCGGACGACATCCGTCGGGCCCCTTCCACTCTCAATCAAATCCACTCCAACATACGCTGCTAGAGCTTTCGGGAGAGCTTCCATATGTCTGAAACAAATAGATTCCCTCTATTCCTCGCCAGTTTCCTTACGCTGATCGCTGCCGGTATCGGCTTTGCCATTCGCGGGGCAATTCTGGGGGATTGGTCCGCTCAGTTTGGCTTTACCAAAGGGGAACTGGGTGGCATCACTGGTGGCGGACTGGTTGGATTCGGGGTCATCATTCTCTTCTTCAGCCTGTTCGCTGACAAAGTCGGCTACAAGCCTCTTATGGTGCTCGCATTCTTAATGCACGTTGCCTCTGCTCTACTAACATTAGCTGCGACTCCCATTTATGAATCAATGGGTAAAGACGCCTGCTACAACTGTCTGTACTGGGGAATGTTCCTGTTTGCGATTGCGAATGGTCTCTGCGAAACCGTCATTAATCCTCTGACAGCAAACCTGTATCCAAAACAGAAAACACACTACCTCAACATTCTTCACGCGGGATGGCCCGGTGGCCTGATTGTCGGAGGAGTGATCGCTTTCTTCGTCTGTGGATCCAACGCGATGATAACTCATCTGCGATGGGAAATCCCGATGATGCTCTTCCTGATCCCGACTGTCGTTTATGGCTTCATTGTATTGAAAGAAAAGTTTCCTGAATCAGAAGCCAAAGCAGCTGGAGTTTCTTACGGTAGTATGTTTACCATTTTTGCTTCTCCCATCTTCCTCCTTCTGCTCCTATTGCACGCGATGGTGGGATATGTCGAGTTGGGAACGGATAGCTGGATTACCAACATCATGGAGAACGTGATTCCGGGTAACGCCATTTTGCTGTTCATCTACACTTCCGGGCTGATGTTCGTTCTGCGATTTTTCGCTGGACCGATTGTTGAAAAAGTAAATCCAGTCGGACTTCTCTTGGGAAGTGCCATCCTGGGTTGCCTCGGCCTCGTGTTCCTGTCGATGGCCGATATGGCGATCACCATTCTGGCAGCAGCGACTGTTTACGGTCTGGGAAAAACCTTCCTCTGGCCTACGATGCTGGGTGTTGTCGGTGAGCGATTCCCTCAAGGGGGAGCAATCTCCATGGGAGCATTGGGCGGTATCGGCATGCTGTCGGCAGGTCTGCTCGGGGGGCCTGGTATTGGCTACGAACAGGACTACTTCGCCTCAAAACAGCTTGAGGCAGAATCTCCTGAAACTTACGAAGAATATAAGTCAGACGAAGCCAAAGGTTTCCTCTTCTTCCCAAAAATCGCTGGCCTCGATGGCGAAAAAGTGGCTGAGCTGAAAGAACTCCGCAAAGCTGATAAGAAAGATGAAGAGACCAAATTGACTCCAGAACAGGACATGGTCCTGTCTGCCAACATGTTTGGTGGGCGGCAAGCCCTCCTGTACACCGCGATCGTTCCCTTCATGATGGCTATCGGCTACCTGATTCTTGTGATCTACTTCCGAGCCAAAGGGGGCTATAAGCAGGAAGTCCTCCACGGTAAAGAACCGGACGGCGAGCACTACACGGGTGGTGTTGAAGGGCCTGTGAAATAGTCTGCCGAGAATAAACTAGCCGGATGACAACTTCTGGCTTGCCTTTTGGGGCAAACGAACAAAACCCCGCTGGAGACAGCGGGGTTTCTTTATGTGCTCTCCTGATGCGCTGTGAGAATCGTTTATCAGTCACGGTTATTCATCTGAAATCAGTAGGTCAGTGATTCCAGAAAGAGATCATTCCAGTCATGCTGACGATCGATCAGGAACCGGTTCATCTCCCGCGACATCTGTCGGGATCGATGAAAACCTTCCTGCCAGGCATCGTTGTCGTCCAGTTCGATTCCGCCTTCAAGCCGATGGATAAAATCAGGATTACCCATCTGCCCTAAAAACCAGTCATAATGGCGGGCGATCACATGGAACATCGCCTCGTGTCGTCGGGCATAGACTGCAGCAATCCGCTCAAGAGGGGTCCATAAAAGCGCTTTGCGCAACCACTCCCCTCGACCGACTGGCTGGATGCCCATCTCGCCCAGAATCAGAAGCAATCCAAAGTGATTTACAAATCGGCTGTTGCGAAATTTGAGATTGAGCAACCGCCACTGGAGAGGATCATCCCGATGCTGGAACTGATACCGAATCGCCAACGCTCTCTGATACCTTTGTAAATCGTTGAGAAGATAATTCGTCTGGGCGGGGTCGTTGCCAGCCTCCTCGATCTGGTACCAGTCGAGAATGTCGGACTGCAACTGCACAAATTCACTACGGCCGAACAGGGGCTGACTGTCGAGCAGCAACTGAATCCGTTTCCCAAACAACGCTGGATCCCCTTGGATCTGACCGATGAGTTCGCGATTGCAAAGCTCGATTCGAGTCGTCGGTTCGGAAAATATCCCATTGGATTTCGGAACCGGAAATCCAAGTTGTCTTAGAACATCCCAAACCTGTTGCATGATTCGCGCACCTGTTTCCCGGTCCTCCAGAAATTCATCCCGCAGGACGACAATGAGGTCAACGTCCGATCCCGCATGGGCTTCCATCCGTCCGACAGAACCAGAAACGGCAATTGTCGACACCACGTCATGCGGCAATAAAGTCGCCAGCGCCGTTTCAACTCGCTCACTGACCTGCCGCGAATGTTGCCAAGCCTGGAGAAGTTCCGGATAGGCGCGCAGGGAGTGCGTCGAATCGAAAATCCAGTTTCGCCGGGCGGCAAACTCTTCCGCGAAACTGCCTGCTGCTTTCAACATGCTTTCTCTCCCCCCTCGTCCAGAGGCCTATGCCTCATTTCATCAAGTCATTGATCAACGATTTTCCGTGAGTTTACCCGATTCAGAGAGGGTTGCAGAGTCCGGTTTAAGCATGCTTTTCAGGACCATGTCACACTCGTATTTTTCGGGTTCTGCCTCGTTCTGACGAAGTAGTTTGCAAAAGTCAGACCCACTGCAGCGTGATTAGACATAACCTACTTGTATATATGGATTTAAACCCGACAGTAACATCCCGATACTTACTTCAATCATAGGGGCTGACGATTGAGAATAACCCTGTATTCACTTAAAATTAGAAAGTGTTTGAATTCTTGATTTCAAGCCCGTTTCTGAAGGGAGATTTCTCCCCCAAACGGGATTCTTTTGTATAGAAAACGGCCCCGTAGTACAGGGCCGGCCAAGGTCCGGATCTACGAGCAGTCACCCCTCATTATTATGAGGCCAGCGGACTGACCGGACGCTAAAGGAGCCTATTCTTGTCGAACGGAAACCCCTCGAACGAAACACCGGATCCTTACGCTGACGGACGAATTATCAAGCACGACATCCAAGTTGAGATGCGTGAGAGTTATCTGACATATGCCATGTCAGTAATCGTCAGTCGTGCTTTGCCCGATGTTCGAGACGGCTTGAAACCGTCCCAGCGCCGTATTCTTGTCGCCATGAACGACGGAAACCTGGGCCCGACATCAAAACGAGTCAAATGCGCCAAGATTTCGGGCGACACGAGCGGTAACTATCACCCCCATGGTGATGGCTCCGTGTATCCAACGCTTGTCCGTATGGCTCAGAACTGGGTGATGCGGAATGTACTTGTAGACAAACAAGGCAACTTTGGTTCGCTCGCCGGTCTTCCCCCCGCGGCCATGCGTTATACGGAAGCGCGCCTTTCTCACGCTGCTTCGGAAATGCTGAAAGACCTCGACCGGGAAACGGTCGACTATATCCCCAACTACGACCAGACCCGCAACGAACCCGTTGTACTTCCCTCTCGATTTCCGAACCTGATCGTCAATGGTTCCAATGGTATCGCCGTGGGTATGGCGACGAGTATCCCTCCACACAACTTTGGCGAAGTTTGTCGAGCGGTCATCGCATTGATTGAGAACCCGTATATCACTGTCGACGAACTCATCGAACACCTCCCCGGTCCGGACTTCCCTACGGGGGGTATTATCTGCGGGCACGCCGGCATTCGACAGGGTTATAAAACAGGCCGTTCAACGGTAACCCTCCGTGCCAGAACGCATTTCGAAACGGAAAAGAAAAGCGATGTCATCGTCGTCACCGAGATTCCTTATATGGAAACGCGTGACCGCATCCGGGAAAAACTGGAACAGCTCGTTCGGGATAATAAGGTTGAAGGTATCTCTCGAATTGTTGACTTGACAGACCGCAATGTGCCTGACTGGCAGGTGCATTTGCAGATAATCCTGAAACGAGACGCCGACAAAGAAATCGTTCTCAACCAGTTGTATAAGTACTCCACTCTCCAGACCACGATCAGCGTCATCCTGCTGGCACTGGTTGCCAATCGTCCCAAGACGTTGACGATTCTGGAGATGCTTCAGGAATTCCTGCGGCACCGCGTGGAAGTCATTCGCCGCCGGACCGAGTACCTGTTACGAGAAGCACGCAACCGTAAACATACGGTTGAAGGCTTGTTGATCGCGCAACTTAATATCGATGAAGTCATTCAGACAATTCGTGATTCCTCCAGCCGGTCGCAGGCCAAAGACCGACTCCAGGAAATCAAAGTCCCTGCCGAAATGATACAACGGGCCCTTGGTGCAGATGGATTCAAACTGTTCCTTCATGAGAAAGGGGAATCGCCCGAGTACACCCTGTCCCAGAAGCAGGCAGACGCAATCGTCTCAATGCAACTCGGTTCACTCGCCAACCTGGAACGGGAAAACCTGCAAGGTGAGCACAGCGAACTGATCACCCAGATCAACGAATTCATGACGCTGCTTTCCGACGAAGACAACCTGCGTGCCGTCGTCAGGGAGGACATGGAAGAGCTTTCCAAACGGTTTGCCGATAAACGCCGTACAGAAATCTCCGACGAAGAGCTGAGTAATGTCGACCGGGAAGATCTCATCCCTGAAGAGACGATGGTCGTGACACTTTCACAGCGGGGTTACATCAAACGAACCGCCCTCTCGACCTATCAGGCCCAGGGACGCGGTGGCAAAGGTATCAAAGGGGCTTCTCAGTCGGACGAAGAGGACGCCATTCAGCATCTGTTCGTCAGCAGCACCCACGCCTTCCTGCTCTTCTTTACTGACCGAGGTAAAGTTTACTGGCAAAAAGTTTACGACCTGCCATTGCAGAGTCGTACCGCCAAAGGCCGCGCCGTGGTTAACCTGCTGGCACTCGAAGGAGATGAACAGGTCCAGAGTTGCGTCGCGATTCGAGAATTCGATGAAGACCACTTCTTGATGATGGCTACGCGAAATGGAGTCGTGAAGAAAACTGAGTTGGCAGCCTACTCTCGTCCGATGAAAGGGGGCATCATCGCGATCCGCCTCGACGACGACGATCATCTCATCAATGTGGCCGTTGTCTCCAAGTCGGACGATATTGTCCTCACCACAGCCAACGGTATGGCGATTCGCTTCGACGCGAACGACGCCCGAAGTATGGGTCGTGCTACCCGCGGAGTCCGGGGGATCTCCTTGTCCAAAGACGACTATGTCGTCGGTATGGCCGTCGCCGATGTCGAGACAACATTGCTCTCTACCTGTGTGAATGGCTACGGAAAACGAACACCCTTCGGAACGGCTGACGCGGTCAATGAAAGCGATGTGGATACAGAAGGCAACGGCGAAGGCGAAAGTGACGGTGAGACCGAAACCACTGCCGTCTCCAGCAACAACCGCTATCGTCGCCAACGCCGTGGGGGTAAAGGTCTGCGAGACATTCGCACGACCGAAAGAAACGGCAAAGTGGTGACGTCGCTGGCCGTCGCTCAGGATGACGAAATCTTGATGATCACTCAAAAAGGAAAAATTCAGCGTCTGCGTGCCAATGAAATCAGCCAGGTCGGTCGAAACACACAGGGTGTTCGCATCATGCGAATGGATAAAGGCGACTCGCTTGCCTCCGTCGCCCGTATTCCGGCCGAGTTTGCTGAGGAAGAAGAATTGAACACACTTCCGGAAGGGGAAGGCGAAGTAACCACCGAGACTACTCCAATTTCAGAAGTTCCCGTGGAAGAATCGGCGACTGACGCGGCACCCACCGACGTGAAACCGACTGAACCTGAAACGGATAGCGAGACTGGTACTGACGGAGAAGATACTCCGGAAACACCAGCGGAGTAATTCACCGAGCGGAGTAATTCCAAACAGGAAAAGTCAGGCGACTTTGCCACTGACAGTCCCGACGCCCTCCTTTGCGGGCTACAATGGACCGTAGTGGCTTTGGTTGCTCTGACTTTTTTCCTTTTCCCGGCCTGACTCTTCGGAAAGTTTGTTATGAAATCGATTCTCGTCACCGGCGGATGCGGATTTATTGGTTCGAACTTCATTCGGATGCAGCGAGAACGATACCCCCAACAGACAATCCATAACGTCGATAAACTGACCTACGCCGGTAACCTGGAAAACCTCGCCGATCTCATTGAGGATGCCAATTATCATTTTCACCGGGTCGATATTTGTAACCGGGAAGCCTTATTGAAGTTGGTGCAAACGGTTCAACCCGAAGCCATTCTCAACTTCGCGGCCGAAAGCCATGTCGATCGCAGCATTCTCGATTCGGGCCCCTTCGTGCAGACGAACATCATCGGCACACAAGTCCTGATGGACGTCGCCCGCGAAGTCGGTGTCGCTCGTTACGTACAAGTCTCCACCGACGAGGTTTATGGATCCCTGGGAAGTGACGGTGCCTTTACAGAAGAGACTCCTCTTGCCCCCAACAGTCCGTACTCCTCTTCCAAAGCGGCTGCGGATCTTCTCGTCCGCAGCTACGTGCACACTTTCGATTTTCCTGCCATCGTGACCCGTTGCTCGAACAACTACGGTCCATACCAATTCCCGGAAAAGTTGATCCCTCTGTTCATTTCGAATGCAATGGAAAACAAGTCATTGCCCGTGTATGGAACTGGCGAAAATGTCCGCGACTGGATCCACGTTCTTGATCATTGCCGCGGAATCGACGCCGCACTACGAAAGGGAGAGATTGGCGAAGTTTACAACTTTGGTGGTCATCTTGAATTGACTAATCTGGAGATGACGCACATCTTGATCGACCTGCTGGGCAAATCTCGCGACCTGATCACTTATGTGCAGGATCGTCCCGGTCACGATTTACGTTACGCCATCGACAGTAGCAAAGCCGAACAGAACCTCGGTTGGTTCCCCCAGGTCCCCTTCGAACAGGGCATCCGCGACACCATCGCCTGGTACCAATCCCACACTGACTGGGTTACCCGAATTCAATCGGGCGAGTACCTGCAGTACATCGAAGAGCAGTACGCAGGTCGATTGAAGAAGTAGAATCTCGCAAAGAAGTTAGCCCGGACAATCACGAAGTATTGTGCTGCCCGGGGTTACTTATTTATGCAGATAAGAACTATCCCGCGTACACTTTATTGGCAGCGGCGATGCTGGCTCCTGCAGTTAGGGTGTGACCTTGCTTCGCCAGGCATTGTTCCAAGGCGGCCAGGAAGGAGAGGACGTTGGCTTCGCGGCTGGCTTCGCCCATCAGGCCGATTCGCCAGGTTTTGCCTGCCATGGGGCCGAGGCCGGCGCCGATTTCAATTCCAAACTGATTGAGTAGCTGGGCACGAACAGCTTTATCGTCGACCCCTTCGGGAATTTTCACGGCGTTTAGCATGGGCAGAGAATTCTCTTCCGCCACGGCGTAGTCGATACCGATCGCCGCGAGACCCGCTTTTAGGGCTTCATGGTTTTTCTGATGTCGGGCGAATCGGGCTTCGAGTCCTTCCTGAAGAACAATTCTCAGGGCTTCGTGAAGACCATAGTTCATATTGATAGGTGCGGTGTGGTGATAGGCTCGGCTGCCTCCCCAGTAGTTACGAATCAGACTCAGATCGACGTACCAACTGCGAACAGGCTCCTTTCGTTGATCCATCACTTCGACGGCCCGAGGGCTAAAGGTTACCGGGGCGAGACCGGGTGGGCAACTGAGGCATTTCTGAGTCCCGGAGTAAACAGCATCGATTCCCCATTCGTCGACTTCAACCGGCAGGCCACCGAGAGATGTCACCATGTCAGCGAGAATTAAGGCGTTATGGTCATGCGCCAGCTTAGCGATCTCTTCCAAAGGCTGAAGTGCTCCGGTTGACGTTTCCGCATGCACAATTCCAATCAACTTGGGTTGATGTTCTTTGAGGGCGGATTCGACTTCACTGGCAGTGAAGATCTCTCCGAATGGTTTCTCGATAGTCACGACTTCGGCTCCGGCGCGGCGACCGACTTCGGCCATGCGACCACCAAAGACTCCGTTGACACAAACGAGCATTTTGTCGCCCGGTTCAATCAAGTTAAAAACGCAGGCTTCCATTCCATCGCTACCCGTACCACTGATTGCCAGCGTCAATTGATTGCGAGTCCGGAAGACCTGTCTCAGCATTTCCTGGAGTTCATCCATGATCTTAAGGAAATAAGGATCGAGGTGACCAACGGTGGGAGCGGCCATCGCCGAGAGGACTCGAGGAGAAATGTCACTTGGTCCCGGCCCCATCAGAACGCGGCGCGGAGGGCAGATGGCGGGAGCGATTTCATAAGACATGATCAAAAACTTTCCGTGGACTGTATTCGTGTAAGTCTGGTTCTAGATGTTTCGGGGGATGTTGGTCGGGCGAAACCATGCAGTATGTTATTCCGGTTTGGTTTTCGCTTTCAACCGCTGACTCAGTTGTTTGAATTCAGGAGTACCTGCCCGTTCGCACCATTCAAAGAGGACACTCTCGGTTGTAGTGAGTATGGCTCCAGACAGTGCCAGGCGTTCAATCGCAATTTTCCAATCGAGTTTAAAGCGGCTGGCAACGGCGTCAACTGGTATGTAAACCTTGTACCCTTGCGCGATTAAATCAAGAACCGTCTGCATCACGCAGACATGGGATTCGATTCCCGCGACGATGATTCGGGGTCGGGTCGATTCTTCATCATAGGGGGCGGGCCAGTTCAGTGCGGGCCAACTGCTGAAGTCGGTCTTGGCAGGAATTTCGATGTCGTCCAATCCGAGCTCAGGAATCGTTCGTCCTAACCCCTGAGGGTATTGTTCCGTGGCCGAAATCGGGACCTCGAACAGCTTTGCCATCTCAATCAATAACTGACAATTGGTGATCAGTTGCGGACGGACCTTTTCCGGAAAGGCGGGCAACAGCTTTTCCTGCATGTCGACGATCAATAACTGGCTATCCTGCCGGTGGATAAGATCGTCACTACGGAATGAGGATACAGACATGGATAGAGAGAACTTTGGCGAAAAGATGCAAGGACAGACGGATAACTGGCGTAAGCGACTTACACCAACAATCGGTCCTTATAGTTGTACTGGATTACAGGACCGTTTGCATCTTCCAGCGAAAGAGTGGATGATAAGATTCCGTCCTCACCCCCGTTTGCTCTCTACACTAGTTTGTTTTCTCCACCTGATCTTTCATTTCTGTCCGCACCGTTTGCACCCCAGTCGAGTCCTGTATGTCCTGCTCCGTTTCCAACCTGATCGACGCGATCAAATCTGCCCTCGCCACGAAACAGATCGGGCAACCTGTTTCGATTCGACTGCGATTGGTCGCCCCGTCGGATTTCATTCCAGTGGCTGTGAATGAATTGATGCAGTTGATCGAGGCGATTCTGCCCGGATTTGAAGGTGAGGACCTGGCAAGTGGGCGGTATCGGGTCACGCAGCATTCTTCCGGATTGCAGACATCAGTAATGATGTTATCTGGTAAAGGACCTTCCGTGTCGCTGACCTGGATTTTGTCCGGAGCCCAACCGGCGAGTTTAAAATTACTTCTGATTGGGAATCATGGGGTGATTCGTCTGGAAGAGCCACTTGAGGGTGGTTGGAAAGTTGATTCAGCAGATTCGTCCGAAGTCGATTGGCACGAACGATTTCAGAACACTATAAGCCATCCCCAGCCCGTTCCATTCAAATGACCTGAGTTTGTGCCGGAATATCCCTTTTTAACGTCCAAATTAGCCTGTTCCGGGATGGAAAAATCTGAGATTTCCCGTCGTTTAGCGATGAGTTTCTTTGCATTGTCGGCGAAGGCCTTATAATTGAAGTTCAACCACGCCCGGGAGCCCTGACTGGCTTCTTTCAGGAGAAGGGAACCGATTAGGAGTCCATCTCCCCGACTTCATTGTGTCCGCCGTCGCGGTAACCTGCACGGAAGAGGACGCAACGCCTAGCTGAAACGACAGTATCAATCTGAAGCCACAGTCTAGCTGAAATCAAAAACTAAATTCATCGGCAAGGACGCCATGTCTGGGATACCAGTTCTCTATTCCGGATTCCGGTTATTCACATCAGATCACTCACACATCAGATCTCTCACGTTGTCCTCTTGATTTATTTCCGATGAACAAAGTCGCTACGAGCATAACCAGCGAAGAATTTCTCGCGCTGCTGGACCGGAGTAAGCTGGTGCGGCCCGATCGCGCCGAGGACATCGTGCGCAAACTGGGTCTGGATCCTTCCGTTTCGTCGACGCAGTTGGCAAGTTCCCTCGTCGCACGGAACATCATTACCAACTACCAGGCATCTCGATTGTTGTCTGGGAGATACCGCGGGTATTTCTACAATCATTACAAGATCATTGATATCCTGGGTGCGGGAGGTATGGGCTGGGTTTACCTGGCGCAGGACATGAACAGCCAGGACCAAGTGGTACTGAAGGTCCTTTCCAGCCACCTCGCCGATGACGCCGGCATGATGGCCCGATTGAAGCTCGAGTCACGAGCCGGTCAGCAACTGTTCCACCCTCGCGTCGCCCGTACAATTGACGAAGGTCAGGCTGCGGGAAGTCATTTCCTGGTGATGGAATATGTGCATGGAATCAGTCTGCGGGAACTGGTGATGCAGCAGGGGCCGGTTGCCTGGCCAGTCGCCTGTCATATTGTCAAACAGATCGCCGATGGTCTGCATTACGCACACGAACGAGGACTGGTTCATCGTGATATCAAACCAGAAAACTTCCTCGTCAATGAAAAAGCGGAAGTCAAAATTCTCGACTTCGGTCTCGCACTGATCAAAGGAGCCGAAGAAGAAGAGTTCTCTCTTTCGATGATTTTCGGTCACGACGGAGTAGGTACGTTGGACTACATGGCACCCGAACAATCGGAAGATAGCCATCATGTTGATCGTCGCGCGGACATCTATGGATTGGGGGGCACGTTTTATTCGATCTTGACTGGGCTGCTTCCCTATGCCGTAAAAGCGACAACGGAGAAGATCGAAGCCCACCGGAGCCGGCCCTTCCCATTGGTACGGAGTAAGTTCCCCAATGTACCACCGGGAATTGATCATATCATCGCAAAAATGACGGCAAAGGATCCGAAAGATCGATACCAAACAGCCGCCGAAGTCGCCGAAGCGCTTGCCCCTTTAGCCAAGTTGGAGCCGATTGATTTCGACTATGAATCCATTCTCCGGATGCGACGAGAAGATGCTCAGCGGCGGATGCTTCGAACGGCGAGACGGGCTCGGGGTGAAAGTGGAACGTCCTCTATTGGCAGGCCTCCTTCACAAACCAGCCCTATCCTCAAATCAACTCAAGGGAACATGCTGCTTGATACCGAAAAATCATTGCGTGATGAGCAGACTGGTCAAAACCGGAACGGTCAATCCTTCGCTGAAAGAGGGATTGGCGACGCACGACCGGTAGCCCGGTATGGGCGACTTTATAATACGGACGGTGCTCAGAACATCCCCTTGCACCGCTCTGAGCTATTGATTGGCCGCAGCCCAAAAGCCGATATCCACCTGGATTCGTCGATGATTTCATCGACTCATTGCCGCATGATTTTTAACGGCCAGTTTTGGAAAGTGACCGATCTTGAGAGCCGCAACGGAATCCGCGTGAATGGTGTAGAAACCCGTAGTTCCATACTGAAACCGGGAGATCGGTTAACGATTGCAGAGGTTTTTCAGTATGAGATCGATTACACGTCTGAATGGGCAAAAAAGCAGCGAGAACGAGCCGGGAAATCGAAAAAAGGGATTTATTTGCTGGCTGGACTGCTTATCATGACAGCGTGTGCCGCCCTGCTCTGGTGGTGGCTTTCGTAACAGGCCTTATCTCACCCACTTTGATTGATTCAGGGGTCGATTCAAGGCATAACCCATTTTCGATGTTGGCTGTATGGGGAAATTGTGTCGAATCTGAATACCGCCTGGCACTGGGGAAAAACCGGTGGTCGCCCGAATGCTGCTCGTATTTCTCGTTGGAGAAGTATGGCGAACGATATCATTGCGCGGGCTGAAAAACTCAGAGACATCACCGAAGAAGAACTGCTCAAGCAAGGGCGAGAAATTCACTGGCAGGCCAAGTCTGCCAAAGATCTCACAGAGATTTTACCCGATGCCTTTGCCCTCGCGCGGGAAGCTTCCCGGCGGGTACTGGGAATGGAACAGTACCCAGTGCAAATCATGGGAGCTTGTGCCCTCTTCGAAGGTCACATTGCGGAAATGCAGACTGGGGAAGGGAAAACCTTAACTGCCGTCATGCCCTCTTACCTTCGCGCATTACGCGGACGGGGCGTGCATGTCATCACCGTCAACGATTACCTCGCTCAGCGTGACGCCGACCAGATGGGGCCTGTTTATAAAGCGCTAGGTTTAACCGTCAGTTGTGTGACGGCTGAAATGGAACCTGAAGAACGCCGCGCCGCCTATGCCTGTGACATCACCTATTGCACTGCGAAAGAGCTTGGTTTTGATTTCCTGCGAGATCGACTGCGATCAGGGACCGACGCCCACGGCACCAATATCGAGAAGAAAGCACGATCCCTGTTCAATAAGCACGATGACGGACAGGTGCAGCGTGGGCACTACTTCGCCCTGATCGACGAAGCAGATAGTATTCTCATTGATGAGGCCCGGACTCCGCTGATTATTGGCTTGCTCAAATCGAACGACTCTTCGGCCGTGACTTTGATGCGCTGGAGTCAGCGAATCTGTAAAAACCTGAAGCCAGTCGAAGACTATATTTTCGATCCCGAACGGAGATCGGCTTATCTGACCGATGCCGGGTGTCGGCATTTGATGTTGATCAAGAAACCGACCATCCTCGATAAAGTCGAAACACAGAAAATTTACACGCAGGTTGAACGGGCCTTGATTGCTCAATATGGATTTCAACGCGACCGGGATTATGTCGTTGCCGATGACAAAGTTCATATCGTGGATGAATCAACAGGCCGAATCATGGAGGGCCGCAAGTGGCAGGATGGTTTGCATCAGGCAATTGAAGCTAAAGAGATGGTCCCCATCACGGCGGCGACTGGTCAGGCGGCGCGGATCACCGTACAGGAATTCTTCCGACATTACACCCACCTCTCCGGCATGACTGGTACGGCTCAAACGGCGCGGCGCGAATTGAAAAAGACGTTTCATTTAAAAGTCGCTGTGATCCCCACTAATAAACGATGTATCCGCAAGGGGTTACCGACTCGCTTATTCCCAACCCTCAAGGCAAAATGGGAAGCCGTTGCGAGCGAGATTGAGCGGATGCGCGAGATGAACAGGGCCGTGCTCCTCGGAACTCCTTCCGTTGAAGCATCCGAGGCCGTCTCTCAATTACTTCTCGTTCGGGGAGTTCCCCATCAGGTCTTGAACGCCCATTACCATGAACAAGAAGCGGAGATTGTCAAAGAAGCGGGTCACGCCAAACGGGTGACTATTGCCACTAACATGGCGGGGCGCGGAACGGATATCCTGCTGGACGAGACAGTCCGCGGAGCGGGCGGGCTCCATGTCATCGCCACTGAAATGCATACTTCCGACCGAATCGACCGACAGTTGCTCGGACGTGCTGCGCGTCAAGGAGACCCTGGGTCGTATCAGTTCTTTCTCTCATGGGAAGACGAACTGTTTCGTTCGCTTTCGAGCACGGAACAGGAGCGACTCAAAAGGAAGGCGGAGAAATCGAGCAAGGCAGAGCTATCTGCCCATATGCATCGTTTATTCAAAGCGGCTCAGCGGAAGATACAGAAAGCACACCGAAAGAACCGGAAGCAGTTGCTGAAGCACGAGCAACAACGGAACCGAATGTATCTGCAGATGGGGATCGACCCCTACCTGGAACTGACGGAATAATTCCAGCACCCGTCGCACGTCATCGATAATAGAAAATACGTTCCCGCATCAGAAGTAACGACTCCAAGCCAAGACCAAAATTCAGACTCCGAATTCATGGGACTTATAGCCAGAGGTACTTGCGGAGGAACTCGACGACATCGCCAAACAGAACGTATCCGAGGCTTTTCTTGCCGCAGTTAATCTTCACTCGTACTTCCGATCCCATGCGAACCGTAGGAAGTGCAGATTCGTCGATCTTGATATTCACCTGGAGGATGTTCGTATTTTCTGATGAGGTATTAGCGCGAGTCGCGATCTCCTGGACTTCTCCCTCGTAAGTACTTTCGGGTGTAGTCGCGAGGATGAATTCAACCGGCAGGGTTTCGGTATTCAATTCTTTTTGTGCTTGAACCAGATGACCGTAACGATCTTCTTCGACTTCAATTTCCAGATGCCAGGGACCATTTTCATTAATGACTTCAAGTAGCGACTCGCCCCAGTTTACCGGGCGATGCAGCAAGAGTTGCTCAACTTGCCAGGTTGAGATGACTCCGTCAATGGGAGAACGGACGTGGAGTTTTTCACGCGACTCCTGAAGCATTTTTATCTGTTCGTTCAGCCCAGTGATGACTGTTTCCGCCGACCGAATCTGACCACTGAGTTCGATTTGCTTTTTGCTTTGTTCTGCGTTTGAGAGTCCGGATCGGTTAAGCTGGCCCATTTCTGTTTCCAGTGACGTCCATTCAACGCTTTTGGAATCGAGTTCTTTCCGGGTTTTCTGGTAGGTCAGATCGAGTTCTTTGTCACGTAACTCGATCAGAATCTGGCCTTTTTTAACGTGCTCTCCCCCATTGATCAGCACTTGTTCAACCTCGGCATTGGCGGTGGCGAAAATCGTACGACGTTCGATGGGCATCAATCGGCCTTCGCCTTCAACCCGGTAGTCCCAGGGTATAAACGCGAGGGCACATCCGACGGCGATGATCGCGGATCCGATGGCTAAAGTTTTGGCCAGTTTACGCCCTTTGAACCACTCTTGGATTCCGCCTATGAAATTCCAAACAGGTAACAGGAAAATACGTTTGTGGTCCAACGAATTATTCAGCGCTATCGCGACATGCTCTTCGAGCAGATCGGCGTATTGTTTCACACCGGCGCGCGGTTCACTTTCGTTAATCTGTTCGATAACCAGACAGCCAATCAGCGGTTGCAGTTTGTCTTTCTTTTGAATTTTCCCCGCGATCTCATCTTCGTCGCGAACCAGCTTATCCGGTTTGAGCAACGGCAGAATGAGCAACATTCGTGACTCACTCTCTTGAAGATAAGTCGTCAACAGCTTTTCCAGTTGAGGAGGCAGGTCGTCGGCTTTGCCATAAAAGGCAAACGGTTCACGACTTTCCATCACTGTCTCGGAGAGTTTTCGGAGGCTGCTAACGAGGTTGGCGCGGTGATTCACTTTATCCTGACCGCTGATCGCTTCGACGGTCACTTTCCGTCCACGTTTAACGCAGAGGGTGACGCGGTCGCAGTTCATCAGCCGCCGAGAATCATTAGCAGCCGTTGCCGTGACTTGTTTTAAATCGAGTGACCGGTGCAGGTCGTTCAGGAATTTATCGTAGTTCTCCTGGATAGGTCCGACACTGGTCTGTTCCTGGACGGCTTCTTTACTCAGAAATTTGGATGCCAGCCCAGCGAGATGTTCCACGAACTGGAGCATGCCACTGTGGGAACCCATCGAAGCATCGGACCGTTGAAAGATCTCGACAACGCCAACGCATTCCCCGTCGCGCTGCAGTGAGGCCAGAATCACGATGTGATCAGTCGGTAGCGGTGTTTCCGGATTGCCAGGGCGATGAATGACCGCCTCGCCTGTTGAGATTGTCTGGATCACCAGCTGATGATTTTTTTGAAGGCTCCCGGGGTGATCGTAGAACCCGATCCCTCTCAGGTTCAGATCGGAGACCAACTGCAATTGCTTATTGGCGTCGAGTAACCAAACCGCACCCGCTGGAGCATGTAATGCCTGAACAACGCGTTTAAGAAACTCGCGGAAAAAATCGGGAGGCTCAATTGGAGATCGAACCAGCTCTTCGATTTCCTGAGCCAGTTGTTTGATTAGATTGCGGGCTTTGTGTAGATCGTCTGCCGCTTCCTTCTTTTCAACATTTTCAGGACTGGACATGTAAGGCTCGCAGGAGGAAACTCTTATACTTAGACAACTTGAAACCGTGACAAACGGAGGGAAATGAGAACTGGGTTTTGCTTGCATCCATCTGAGGCCGGAAGTTTCTGAGTCGAAATTCCGCCGTGCCAGATATCTCACATCATGGGACCCATCGTACAGATGGCTTATCATGGTGCACAGCAAAATAAGTATACCGGTTTACTCTGGTTGGTGAGGCCAGTTTTCTCAATTTGCCGAGGGGAGACCTGTTGGTCTATCGACAGTATCGTTTTTCACGATCTATCGCCTGTTCTATTGCAGGATTCCCTAATCTATAAATAAGTGTACGGAGATGCTGCCCCGTTTACACCGTTGAATACGTTGCGAGACTGGTTTTTCACAATTCGACGTCCGTTCAGTCGGGTTAGACCAGTAAATCCCGGTTAATGACACTTTATCTCACCCCTGCGAAGCCTATTCTGCCCTTCAGATGAGCCACCATCAGCAGGTTCTGCGCATAAAAAAACTGCCAGTTATCGTTTCGGATAACTGGCAGTTAATTTAAAAACCTCAATGCACGGCGACTGTAGGAAGCGCTGCGAGAGTAACGCGAATCAGATAGTGCTCAGCACTCATCTATGAACGATTCGGGTTATCGCGGTTAATTAGGCCCTCTGTCGTACTGGCATAAGGTTGAATTTGATGCATTAATAGTTAAATGCATGGCTCCAGGCTCATAAATTTATTGGCCTCAGGAGCAACACAATTTGATATCGGACTTCCTCGCTTTGAATATTGAGAACTGAATTCTAAAAAATGGGTTAAACCTGAAACAGAAAAGTGTTCACAAGTACACTCTTTAGCCTTAAAGCATTAACACACAGGGTGTTATCCATTTCGGCGAGCCATTTTTCTTTCGTTGTAAGCCTCACAAAAGGTCGCTGAAAAACCTTTTTTTTGTGGATTCGGTATCGAAAATGCCAGACAGGTTGCATGTCTGGCATGACTGATTATACTGTTGTGTTCTCTCCGCGACGGGGGAATTTGCGCAATTTTAGTCCCAGATAGCTTTTAGGCATAGAGGAACCGTGCCGGTCATGCCCGAAGATCAGGTCAATATTCAACAATTACTTCAAGGCGGCTCCCATTTCGGAACCATTGAAGTCAGTAAACTACGTTCTGTCATCGCCACCAATCAGTTTGTGGATGTCCGCCGGGAGGTCAACGCCCTGCAAAGCAACGTTGATGCCAACCCTGCACCGACCGAAACCGAATTGGTGAAAGCGGGCATTTCCTCATATCTGATGGGAGATCATGAAAAGTCGAACGACTATCTCTCCAAGATCCAGAATGACCCCGTGGGTACTTTCTATCATGCCTGCGTCCTGAACGCCCTTGGACAACAGGAAGAGGCCAGCAAAAAGTTTCAGACGGCAGCCCAATTGGGTTACGATCGTATTGAATGCACGCTGCGTCAGGCAGGTACTCTGCGAGAATATGGTCAACTGGACGATGCGGAACAACTTCTCCGAAGTGTTGCCGCCGAAGCTGCCAGTCGAGCCGAGTATTCTTATCAGATGGGATGTATCCTGTCAGATCGAGGCGACACTTACGGTGCGATTGAGTACTTCGAGCGTGCTGTCGACATGAACAACCAGCATTCACCCGCCCTTTTCCGCCTGGCAGCAGAAAATGCGCTGCGCGGGAACGATCAGGAGGCGATCCGGTTGTACGAACAGGCTCTCTCGAAGCCACCGTTCTACATGGGAGCTCTGATGAATCTGGGGCTGCTCTACGAAGACAGCGAAAACTACAACGCGGCAGCATTCTGCTTCCGTAAAGTTCTGGATGCAGATCCTTCCAACCAGCGTGCCAAGCTGTACTTGAAAGACATCCGTGCCACTGAAGACATGTTCTACGATGAAGAATCGGCCAAGAACGAAGCTCGGATGGAGCAACTTCTCGGTCGACCGATCACCGACTTCGAACTTTCAGTTCGCTCGCGCAACTGTCTGCAGGCCATGGATATCAATACCCTTGGCGATCTGACGACCACGACAGAGCAAGATTTGCTCGGCGGTAAAAACTTCGGTGAGACTTCACTGAAAGAAATTCGCGAAATGCTGACGGCCCACAGCCTGTCGATCGGTCAAAACCTGAAGAAGAAAACATCCGACACTTCTTACCAGATGCAGAATCTCAGTCCTCAAGAGCAGATGATGCTCAACAAACCGATCAGCGAACTGGACTTGTCTGTTCGCGCTCGCAAATGCATGTCTCGTCTGAATATGTCGACGATTGGCGAATTGCTCCAGAAAACTCCGGACGAATTGCTCTCCAGCCGTAACTTCGGCGTGACGTCACTCAACGAGATTCGTGCGAAGCTCCAGGAAATGAACCTGTCCCTACGCAACGACTAATCACTGCGTTAAGACCATAAAAAATTATTACCACCTGGTAACAAGATTCACAGACACAGTTGCTCGATCCGCGACTGTGTCTGTTTTTTATTATCTTCAGCTTTTCAACTCTCGCTGTCTCTGCAGATTGAACTGAATGAAGGAGCGTCCATGCGACTTCAACTTGCTCTCCTCGTCATGATTCTAGGAGTTGGTTCCGCCATGTATTGGCGGTCCCAAAGAGAAGATCCGCCCGTCGGTCCCGAGGCAACCTCGATTGCCGAGACGGAGACAGCTTCCACTGCAGACTCTGCCGAGTCGACCCCTTCCGACGAAACCAGTGAGGAACCACCCTTCAACACCTCACCCGAGATGCGCGTCAGCCTGACCAATTCGGCACGAAATACGTATCGATTTTCAAGCAGCCTTCCGAGTGAAGTTTTTCTGGATAATAACGAGCAGTCCGACCGTATATTGGATCCAACGCGTTCTGAAGTAACCGTGCGTGCCACCAACGATCCCTCCGGGATTCAGATTGGGACCGAAACTTTTTCGGCGAATCTTGTGCGATTAAGAACGGAGGCCACTGCCGACTTCTGGGTGAATGACCATCAATACCGAGGGGAGATCTGGTTTCACCGCCTGGCAAGTGGTCGCGTCCTGGCTGTGAATCATGTTCCACTGGAAGATTACCTGGGAAGTGTCGTCGACAGCGAAATGCCCGCCTCCTTTCCCGATGAATCGCGAAAAGCTCAGGCAATTATCGCCCGAACCTATGCTCTGTTTCGGCGACAGGAAACGGCGGATGAACCCTATTTCGATTTGTATGCGACGACACTCAGCCAGCAATACCTCGGTGTGCAGTATCGGGCCAATGATGGACGTCGACTGGCGGGTGAATCGAAGCTGAGCCGTCGACTGGTTCGCGAGACAGCCGGAATGGTTTGCCTGAATGCTGGGGCTCTTTTCAGTACCTACTACTCGGCCGTTTGCGGAGGCAAAACCACGGAGGGTTCGATTCTGTTTCCCGATGCTGTTCCGCTACTCAAGTCTGTTCCGTGTGAGTACTGCGCAGCAGCAAAATTATACAAATGGGAACGAAGTTGGACGATTGAAAAAGCGGAGAGGTATCTGAGTCGAGAGTTCACCCGACAGGGTCACCGCTTTGGCAAACTCTCCGGAGTCAAAAATCTTAGTGACGAACCGGGGCCTGCCTCCCAATTTCTCTTCACAGATGGCCGCTCAGAACGAACTCTAAACGGCCAACAAATCCGTACTCTTTTCACTGGCTTGCCAAGCCCCACCTTTAAACTGGAATTAACGGATACAGAACTACTCTTTCACGGAGCGGGACATGGGCATGGTGTCGGACTCTGCCAGTGGGGAGCCCGAGGAATGGCGGTGGAAGGGAAAAAAGCCGCCGAGATTCTCGATCATTATTATCCCGGTGTGACGGTCGCGCCACGCACTAAATAGACGACAATACAATTGCTATAGTGCATTCCATTTAACCGTAACGTGTTCTGGCGGTGCAGCCTCCTGCTTTGAAAGGTTTTCGAGACCGATAGCCGCCACAATTATCCTGGAGAGGATCTATTCAGGGGCAGGCAATTTCTGTCGCTGTAATCCCGTCGCAGGATCCAGCAAAAGTATCGAGCCAGCCGACACCCGATATCGATATGGTAGCTTCTTTCCAAAGTAACTTTGCAGTCCCTCCTGAACGGCCTGAAAATGGGACTCCACTTCGGCTGCGGGGAGTGCGAAGTTATAGAAGGCGACTTCATCAATGATTCCGTGAAAAGGTTCTCGTGCCTCTTCGCCAGGGGGACTGAGATTGCCAATCACCACTTCGCCTGGTCCGCCTGTTAACGGTCGCGTACCGTGGGGATACTGGTATGACGCGACCAGCCGACCATCGACATACACCTGCTTCCGTCCACTCGCCGTTTCATAAGTCGCCGCAATGTGATGTGGTTCTCCATCTTTCAATTCACTCAACAAAACCGTTGCGTTCTCTCCGGCCAAGGGAATTTCGAGTTCCTGATATCCTTGACCAATTAGATAAAGTCCGAAGGCGAGTACAGGGCCTGCGGGTTGTTTTGGATTTGAATATTCGTTCAACATCGGATCATCGTTTTGAAACGACAAGAGGAATCGCAGTTCCCCATCTCCATCCTTTCGAATGATTTCATCGTAATCCGATTTGTCTCCCGTACTGAATCCATTACCTTCCCAACGCGGCACGATCAACGCTTCCAGAGTGATTCCGTCATCCACGGCAAACGTTCCTGTTCCCAGTGCTTGACCACCACCGCTTCCAACAGCAATTCCTGCTTCCGATGTATTATCGAATTCGACCGCCCCAGTTCCGATCAACCCAGCAACACGACTTGTCCCTCTCGAAAGTTGACCGTCCGCATCTCCAAACTGATCTCGAACCTGCCGATCGGTTTCATCGAAATTCCAATAGTGTTGTGGTTGCCATAATCGAGGACGCACCTCGACCTCGCCACTTGTCACTTTTAATTCGACGGCACCAGACTCTTCTGACTTACTGATTTCGAAATCGGCTTCGCGGCTGATGAATCGTATATTTCCATAAGTTAGCTCGAAAATATCTTGAGCCGTGGTTGCCTGAACCTGCGGCATCCCCTGTTCGATGAACATCATTCCGCGTGCTGGCAATTCGAACTCGATCGGACCATTCACTGTCAGGAGGGTTCGATTCGATAGTTCAATGGTCACCTCTCCGGCGGGAAGTTGGTGTTTACCGCGGTTCAGTTTCACACCCGGTTGCCATGCGGCCAGCGGCGTTTCCAGTTGAGAGGAATGAACTGTGGCAACGACCTGTTCTTCTCTCGTGGAATTAAAAAACCACAGAGCCCCAATGAGGCCAATCACAACCGGTATCAAAAATATTAACCACCGTCTGGGACTGCTGACCCTCTCACCTTCAATCCGGCGAGTGAATTGACCAAGTGTCGATGTAGAGGAACTATTAGCCGAGTCCTCAAACTCCACCGTCATTTGTTTCAGTGTGACTGATTTGATCGCCGGCAGTTCGCTCGATTGCTCTGCCTGCATTCGTGCGTGCAAGTCGAGGTACTGTAAATACTCCCGTTGGCGTTCGGGCGAGTTTTCCAGTAGCTCTGCCAGTCGTTGCTGTTGCGCAGCGTCTAGATCTCCGTCGCATAACAGATCGAGCAGTTCCTGAAATTCATTGTCCGCTACAGCCATGAGTTATTTCTCAGATTCTATTTCCGTATGTCGCCCAACGCACTTAAATAACAGACGACGAATTTTCTGAATCGATTTACGAATAGCAAAGACGGATCGCGATTCCGCCTTCGCCAATTTCTCGGCCGTGATGCGAGTCGTGTAATAAGTATGATAAAGCCGCTGATCTTCAGGACGTAATTTTTCCATGCAAGTGGAAAATTGCTGCCATCGTTCATCCAGTTCCGATTCCATTTCCTGCTGCCTCGCGGCCAGTTCTTCCATCAACTTCGGTTCAAACAGCACCAGAGTATCGTTTCGTTGACGATATCGATACTCACGGATTCGATTAAAAGCGACCGCTTTTGCCCAACTGTAGAAACTGGTCCCTGGTTCGAATTGCTCAAATTCCTGCCACAGATACAACGCCGTTTCCTGAAAAACCTCTTCTGCCGCATCGTGCCGGGGAAGCAGTGCAAAGATATAGGCGTACAACGAACCACGAGACTCTTCAATCAGCTGAGTGAACTGCGAGACGAGTTGCTGATTGTGTGAATCGCCGGTGGGGGGAATTAAGGAAGCAAAGCGGCCAGAGTCGGTCACGCCAGTTCAAGTACCTGTTCAAATCGAAGGAGAGAGATAAGTTTCTATATCCCTTCATGTTACCGGAATATTCCAACGGAGAAACAGATTGAATTGTCCGTTTTCCGATCAAGACGATATCCGTCCGTGAAATTCTGGTTTTTCTCCAGAAATGATTAAAATGAAGGGTATCAACTCCGAGAAGATCGTACCTTTAGTTATAGGACGCTCTCAAAACAGAGCATTCCCACGCACCTGACATCTCTTCTGCAATCACCACTTAACTCCCATCTCTGATCGCTCATGCTGAAACGTGCTCATCATCTTCTGTTCTCGCTCGGATTCCTGCTGGGATTAACATTCCCCGTTTATGGAGCGGAGCCGGACACTTTCTTTCGCGAACAGGTCGCTCCCATTCTGCAGACCAAATGCTTGCGGTGCCATTCTTCCGAGACAACTGAGGGAGAACTCGATCTGTCGAGTGCTGCGGGTTGGTTGCACGGAGGAGTTTCAGGAGATCTGTTCGACGCGAACGATCCTGACGCAAGTCTGTTGCTCGAATATGTCAGCGGCGACGACCCCATGATGCCCGCTTCCGGACCTCCGTTGACAGACGACGAATTGGAACTGGTCCGTGTCTGGTTATCTCAAGGAGCAAACTGGCCAGAAGATTTACAACTGAGTCTGCCTGGAGCGGACTTGAACTGGTGGTCATTGAAACCAACTGAAGTTCCCGAGATCCCTACTCTTATTAAAGCAGGTGCGGTCTGGGCACGTACGCCTGTGGATCATTTTGTTTACAATAAACTTCGTGAACAGAAACTGTCGCCCAATCCGGAAGCAGATCGTCGTACTTTAATTCGTCGGCTTTACTACGATGTGATTGGATTGCCTCCCACCTATGAAGAAGTGGAAGAATTCATCAACGATGAAGACCCACTGGCGTATGAACAGTTGGTCGATCAACTGTTGAACTCGCCTCATTACGGTGAGCGATTTGCCCGGTACTGGATTGACATCGTGCATTGGGGTGAGACTCATGGTTACGACAAAGACAAACCGCGACCGAATGCCTGGCCCTATCGAGATTATCTGATTCGCGCGTTCAATAACGACAAACCTTACGAACGTTTTGTTCGGGAACAACTGGCGGGCGACGTGCTCTACCCACAGACCGCCGATGGTATTCCGGCGACTGGTTTTATCGCCGCGGGTCCGTGGGATTTCATTGGACATGCCGAAGTCCCCGAAACCAAAACAGATGGGCAGATCGCTCGTAATCTGGACAGGGATGATATGGTCACGACGACGATGAATACCTTCGTCAGCACAACCGTTCAATGTGGACGCTGCCACGATCACAAGTTTGATCCGGTCTCGATGGAAGCATATTACAGCTTGCAAGCCGTCTTCTCGGCGCTCGACCGGGCGGATCGGGAATTCGACGCCGACCCTGAGATGGCCGAACAACGAATTACATTAGCGGCGGAAGTCCTGGAGTTGGAACATCAACTTCAAAGTAAACATCAGGAAGCGATGGACCACGCGGGCCCGGAATTGCAAGAGCTTCGCCAACAACTGGCCGAACTGGAATCATCTCGACTAAAAGAGCAGACTTCCGCATTTGGATATCACAGTGAGATTTCAAAGTCGGCCGACACTGAAAAATGGGTGCAGTTTGATTTGGGAACCGAGACGGCGATTAGTCAGATTGTCCTGATTGGCGCCTACGACGACTATAATAAAATCGGCGCCGGTTTTGGCTTTCCGCTGCGGTATCGGATTGATGTTGCCGAAGACGCCGCATTCACCCAAGGCGTTCGCACCATTGTTGATCGAACTGAAACGGATCAGGCCAATCCGGGTGCGCGTCCGCTTTCTTTTACTCTGGATGAGACGGCCCGATACGTCCGCGTTGTGGCGACACGGCTCATTGAACGCTCGAGCGACTACCATCTGGCTCTCGGCGAAGTGATGCTGTTGGGCGAAGACCAGACACTTCTGTCCGTCGCTGAGATCTCCAGTAAGGATTCCATCGAATCCGGAGAACGGTGGAGAAAACAGAATCTAACGGACGGAAAGTATTACGGGGCCTTCAATGCACTCGAATCCTTTCCGGCTTATCTCCATCTTCTCAATAAAGAACAGCAGCTTTTGAAAACGGCGATCCCCGTTGAAGTGCAGCAACAGATTCAGCAATCACAAGAGGCGCTGAAGAATAAGAAATCAGAGTTAGCAACGCTTCCCGCGAAGCAGAAAGTTTACTGTGGTTTGGTCTACTCAGGTTCAGGCACGTTTACTGGAACGGGGAATAATGGAGGGCAGCCACGAGAAATCTTTATACTGGACCGGGGGGATGTTGGGAAGAAACTGAAGCCTGTATCGCCGGGAACCATTCCAGCTATTCCTTCGGCGGCCCAGTTTAATCTTCCAGAAGATCACACCGAATCCGACCGACGAGTCGCGTTAGCTGATTGGATTGTGCGTGAAGACAACCCACTGACCTGGCGATCCATTGTGAATCGCTTGTGGTTATTTCATTTTGGAAGAGGGATTGTGGATAGCCCGAATGATTTCGGTCGGATGGGACAACAACCGACGCATCCAGAATTACTCGACTGGCTGGCGGTTCAGTTCCGGGATGGGGGGCAAAGCTTTAAATCAATCCATCGCCTGATTCTGTTGAGTGCCACTTATCGGCAAAGCTCTGCTTATCGGGAACAAGCAGCCGCCGTCGATTCTGACAATCGTTTTTACTGGCGAATGAACCGACAGCGTTTGGATGCGGAAGCGATTCGGGATTCTGTCTTACTGCTGTCTGGCAATCTCAATCCGGAACTTTACGGCCCTTCCTTTCAGGATTTTGTGATTAAGAATCCGGAACATTCCCCCCACTACGAATATGAGTTATACGACCCGACCAACCCAGAATCATTCCGACGTTCTGTTTATCGGTTTCTCGTCCGGTCGCAACCTCAGCCTTTTATGGAAACGCTCGACTGTGCCGATCCTTCCGAACGGGTACCCAAAAGAGCGGAAACGTTAACGGTGCTCCAGGCGTTGGCACTTCTCAATAATGGTTTCATGCTGCACATGGCCGACACGTTGGCAGATGAAATTGAAAACGAATCAAACGAACCAGAATCCCAGGTTCAGCTTCTGTTCCGCAAAGTGTTACAGCGAAACCCGGAACCAGTGGAACAGGAATTGTTCCAGAATTACCTCAGCCAGCATGGTCTGGCCAACAGCGCTCGGCTGTTATTCAATCTGAACGAGTTTGTTTTCGTCGACTGATTTCTCTATTCGATCTTTGCTCTCATTTATTGCGTTTCAATATCATGACTTCATTTGCCCGCACACTACAAAATAACGACTCCATCTCTCGCCGAGACTGGCTCTGGCAGTCGGGTGGGGGATTAGGAGGCATCGCCCTCGCTTCCCTGATGGCCGAACAGACCCAGACCGCGGCCGCCGACACCGAATCTACCAACAGCGGCATGGGGGGTGTAGTGCAGCCATTACATGTTCCCGCCAAGGCGAAACGGGTCGTGCAGTTGTTCATGTCGGGTGCCGCCAGCCATGTGGATACTTTTGATTATAAACCGGCATTGATCAAATATCATGGAGAGAAATGGGATCCGGGCGAACAGGTCGAACTCTTCCAGAATGGAATGGGGGACACACTGAAGTCGCCTTGGAAATGGCAGGGGTATGGAGAATCTGGAAAACAATTGAACGAGATTGTCGCTCCATTAGGGGCGTGTGTCGATGACATGGCATTCGTACACAACCTGGTCGCGAAGACGGGAGTGCATAGCCAGGCTACCTTGCTACAGGCGACCGGTTTTCAGGAACCTGGATTTCCAGGAGTGGGGTCTTGGGTCAGTTATGGTCTGGGAAGCATGAACAATAATCTGCCTACCTTTGTGGTGTTACCCGACCATCGCGGATTTGCATCGAATGGGGCGAAGAACTGGAGTTCTGCCTTTTTACCCGCGCAGCATCAGGGGACGATTTTACGGCCCGGGACAGCGAATCCAATTAACGATCTCTTCCCGGCTAAGAATGATTTTATTTCCGCTCGTAGCGAAAAAGAGACACAGAAACTTCTGGAGCAACTCAACGAACGGCATCAGGCGACGCGACCGGGAGATTCCCGCCTGGAAGCGCGGATCAAATCGTATGAGCTAGCGGCGCGTATGCAACTAGCGGCGCCGGAAGCAATGGATTTATCGAGTGAACCCAAACATATCATGAAGATGTACGGACTCGATCATGGTCTTTCGACCTTCCCCAAAGAGATCAACCCGGTAGAAGAGACAGAGTACTTCGGACGGAAATGTCTTGTCGCGCGGCGATTGCTGGAGCGTGGAGTTCGGTTTGTGCAAGTGTGGAGTGGCAATGACAACCGGCACCCCCGGCGGAATTGGGACTCGCACGAAAATATCAAACAGGACCACGGCCCCCTGGCGATTGGAATGTCGACGGGTGCTGCCGCGTTGATTCAGGACTTGAAGCAGCGCGGCATGCTCGAAGACACACTCGTTTTATGGACGACGGAATTTGGTCGTATGCCCTGTTCCCAGGGAACGACTGGCCGCGATCATAACCCTTTCTGCTTTACGAATTGGCTGTGTGGTGGAGGAATCAAAGGAGGGACGACTTACGGTCCTTCAGATGAATGGGGATACAAACCACTTGATCGGGAAAACCCCACGACAGGTTATGATATTCATGCCACGTTGCTGCACTTGCTCGGGATTGATCATACTCGCCTTACTTATCGTTCCAATGGAATTGATCGGCGACTGACAGACGTGCATGGCCATGTAATTCATGACTTGATTGCCTGAGACAATTCATCGTGCACACAATCCGTAACGATTGACTGGTCCTGGCGTTATTGGATTTCTGTTTGAGAATGGAAAAACAGAACGACATGCTACGCACTCACCCCGGAAGACCTTAAAATACGAACGCCGGACCTGACGCATAGGTCCCGTCCCTGAAGTTCGTATTGAAAAGGATCCCGTTCGGATGTCGAAAGCGATACAGCAGGAAATCGAATCTCTCCGCGCGGAGTTACTCCGCCACAATAAATTATATTACGTCGATGTGGCCCCCGAAGTGACGGACCGGGAATTCGACCAGTTGATGAAACAACTGGAGAAGCTGGAAGCGGATCACCCCGAATACGATTCGCCCGATAGTCCTACGCATCAGGTCGGTGGAGAACCAATCTCCGGATTCAAAACGATCACCCATCGCGTTCCGATGTTGTCGATCGAAAACGCTTTCAGCACGGAAGAACTGACGACGTTTGATCAACGCGTTCGCAAGTTGTTGGACTCAGAGCAATTTGAGTATACGCTGGAATACAAAATCGATGGAGTCGCTCTGTCCCTCATCTATGAGGCAGGCGTACTGACTCAGGCGGTGACTCGCGGAAATGGAGTCGAAGGAGACGATGTCACTCATAACGCTCGGGTGATGCGAGGCGTGCCGCTCAAATTGATGGGAAAGAAGCTTCCAGCTGTGCTGGAGATACGCGGGGAAGCTTATATTCGAAATTCTGACTTCTCCGAAATACGGGCGGAGCAGGAAGCGGCAGGCGGACAAGTGTTTGCCAATCCACGAAACGCTACCAGCGGGGCGCTGAAACGGCTCGATCCCAGTTTATCGGCCAAAATGAAACTTCACTTTTTCGCGCATGGGATAGGGTATACCGAAGGTGCTGATTTTGAAACGCAGCATGACTTTATCAAACAGGTCCAACAGATGGGAATTCCGGCGACACCCGAGATGGTGCGGTGTACCGATATCGACGATGTGCAGCGTTCATTGAACAGCTTGATTGAAAAGTTACCCCTGCTCGATTTCGAAGTCGATGGAATTGTCGTCAAAGTCGACCGATTTGATCTACGCGAACAATTGGGAACACGGTCCAAAAGCCCCCGTTGGGTCATCGCCTATAAATGGGAAAAGTACGAAGCGACGACGCAGGTGAAAGAGATCGACATCAATGTCGGCAAGACGGGCGCACTGACCCCCGTAGCCTATCTGGAACCGGTAGAGATTGCTGGCACAACCGTTTCCCGCGCCAGCCTGCACAACAGAGATGAAATTGAACGGTTGGAAATTGGCATTGGCGACTGGGTTGTCGTTGAGAAGGCGGGGAAGATTATCCCTCATGTTGTCCGTGTCGAAAAACATCGGCGGACGGGAGAAGAACAACCTTTTAAGTTCCCCGAACGATGTCCTGCCTGTGGCGGCGAAGTCCAACAGGATGAAGGAGGCGTCTATGTTCGCTGCATCAATTTGAACTGTCCCGCCCAATTGCGCGAGACCTTACGGTTTTATGCTTCCCGCAGTGCAATGGACATTGAAGGTATGGGCATCAAACTGGTGGAGCAACTGATCGAAGCTGGATTGCTGACGAAGCTGACCGACATTTATCGGCTTTCGACAAAAGAAGAAGAAATGTTGGCCTTGGATCGGCTGGGACAGAAGTCAGTGGATAACTTGTTGGAGGGAATTGAAAAGTCGAAACAGCAACCTTTGAGAAGATTACTGACGGGGCTCAACATTCGACATGTCGGTACGAATGGAAGTCGAGTTTTGAGCGAAGCTTTTGGCACGATGAACAAAATCAGAGAACAGAGTATCGAAGAACTGGCGGCGGTAGAAGAAATTGGCCCCATCACTGCGGAATCGGTCTACCAGTTTTTCCAGTCGGAAGTGGGACGGGAGACTGTCGAGGAACTTAAGGAATTCGGGCTGAATATGGGGACGCCGGTCGCCGAACGACCCAAGTCGGAAGAGGAAGCAGGAATTCTGGCGGGAAAAATGCTCGTGGTGACTGGCTCGCTGGAAAAATTCACTCGAGATGAAATACACGAACTGATTCGTGAACAGGGGGGAAAACCCTCATCGAGCGTCTCTTCTAAAACCAGCTTTCTTGTGGCGGGTGAGAAAGCGGGCAGTAAATTAGACAAAGCAGACAAACTGGGAATCGAAGTACTCTCTGAGAATGATTTTCTGGCGATGATCGGCAAACAGTAGCTGATCGAACAGAGAATCCTCTTTCCTCAAACCACGATTTGAAGTACAAGACCGGAACCAGCCAAACAAGGACGTGTTCACTGGATTTTCGATGTCTGAGTCAGAGATAAGCCACGCAATCCCATCTACGGTTCCGCTACCGAAGCCTGCCTTAGAGCATCTGCCTGCCCTTGATCATATTCGAGTGGCCGGGGTGCTGCTCGTCTTGCTGCTTCATGCGTTGGTCCCTTACGTCACGCACAAAATGCCTCTGTTAGTCTGGCCTGTACTTGAGTCGGGTGGCGATGAAGTCCTGGATTCGATCTTCTGGTGGATCGAATGCGTCATCATGCCTCTGTTTCTTCTGCTGTCCGGCTTTGTCACAGGACGATTACTACTGAAATATTCCGGCTCCGAATTTTTAGAGCATCGGAAACGACGGCTGTTGTACCCTCTGCTATTCGGAATCGTTTTTGTACTCCCTTTTGACCTCTACGCCTGGGGCATCGGATTTGTGCTGCATGGCGGACTTCCCCTGGAGAAACTGCTCGCTCTGAAATTTGGCGACCGCATCGACGATAATTTGTGGGGGCTTTCTCATCTGTGGTACCTGCAATACGTTTTCTTATACAGCCTGATTCTGACCGGAGGACTGTGGGTTCTGAAATCTTATCCCCGTCTGCACGATTTCCTGAAAGGGATTGAACCTAGAAATCACTGGTGGAAAGTGACCTTTCTGGCGGTGGCGGGAGTAGTGGTGTTGTTTTGGGAACCGGCTGTGGTTGTTGGGTTTCAGCATCGATTCTGGCCAGTCCCTTCGAAGTTTTTGTACAGCGACCTGTTTTTCGTCGGCGGCTTCTGGCTACAACGCGCGGAAGGTAGCTTGGATTGGCTACGGAAATGGGGACCAGTCAGCGCGGCCGGAGCTATGGTCGTCTTCATCTGTGCTCTTCCTCTTATTCATCAGGAAGTCCGGAACGTGATTTCGGCTGACGAGCGTTGGCTGATGTGTGCTTCAATCGTTTGCACGGCCTGGTTCAGTTGCCTGGGATTGATGGGCTGCTATCTCCGTTGGATGAATCGCAAAGTCAGTTGGATCAGTTATTTTGCCGCCGCCTCTTTCTGGATGTACTTAATTCATCATCCCATAATCGGAGCGATTCACACCGGTCTTGCTTTCGTTTCCCTGCATGCCGTGCTAAAAGGAATTCTGTCCTGGTTATTAACGGTCGGGGTGACCGTGGGAAGTTATGAGTTGTTTGTTCGCAAGACCCGGCTGGGGGACTGGTTAAACGGAAAACGCCGCGTGCCGGAGGCAGCACCGGTGATCAACTCCCCTGCACTTCCCGACCAGAAAGCAGCCTGAGGAACCGTTCGCGCATTTGCACTCCTCGGATTTTTTCCCTTGGGCTCCGTTTCTCCTCTGCGGCTCAGTTCCGCGTCGGCACATTCGCATGGCTTATTTTATTAAAGAGATCTATTTCACACTCCAGGGCGAAGGGTCGCATACGGGCCGACCGGCGATTTTCTGCCGATTCGCTGGTTGCAACTTGTGGACGGGCCGAGAGCAGGATCGTGAAAAAGCGATCTGCCAGTTCTGCGATACCGACTTCATCGGAACAGACGGTCCCGGTGGTGGAACATTTGCCAGTGCGGACGAACTTGCGGAGCGCCTGCACTCCTACTGGCCGACGGGAAACGAAGCCACGCCCTACATCGTTTGCACTGGCGGAGAACCTTTGCTGCAGATTGATGCCGCTTTCATCAAGGCGATTCATGAGCGCAGCATGATCATGGCGATTGAGACCAACGGGACGAAACTCCCTCCCGCAGGAATTGACTGGGTCTGTGTCAGTCCGAAGGCCGGAAGTGACTTCAAGCTTACTCAGGGTGACGAGTTAAAGCTCGTTTATCCCCAACCTGAAGCGATGCCGGAGCGATTTGCGGGACTCGATTTCGAACATTTTTATCTGCAACCGATGGATGGTCCGAATACGAAAGAGAATACGGCGGCAGCGGTTCAGTATTGTCTGAAACATCCCCAGTGGAAACTAAGCCTGCAGACCCATAAGTTCCTGGGAATCGATTGATTACATCCCCCGGAATTCAAACATAAAAAACCCGCATCGACTCGAATGAAGTCGATGCGGGTTTTGTTGTTTAACAGTGGTTGTTATCTAGTCGAATTAAGCTTCGATTTCGTAACCTTTGCGTTGCTCGCGGCCCTGCATTTCCTGAGCCATGCTGTCGCCGATAATCTGTTCGGTCGTCGGATCCCATTTCAGTTCCCGATTTAGCCGAATGGCGATGTTTGCCAGGTGACAGTTGGTCAGAGCGCGGTGATGAGTGTGAACATCGGAAATCGGTTGTTCCCCTGTCTTCACGCATTCCAGGAAGTTATTCATGTGAGCAAATGACCCACCTTCGGGCATTTTGCCACCGTAGACTTCGGCGATCTGATCGTCGGTGATGGGATTCGTTTCCAAATCTTCAGCCGGTTTGCCTTTCATCGATCCGCGGCTGACATGGAAGCGACCTTCGGTTCCTTCAAACAGAATTCCGTTACCATCATCCGAGTCGGAAACGATGTTCATCGTAATGCCGTTTTCGAATTTCAACTGCACGTCGAATTTTGTGGCGACGTTGTACATGTCATCCTGAAGCGGCATACCATCTTTAAATTCGACAGGATGCTCGGCCATGATGGGTGTGATCGTCTGTGGGCCGGTCTCGGTGAGACCGCAGGCCCAGCTAGCGATGTCGACGTGGTGAGCGCCCCAGTCGGTCATCTTGCCACCGGAGTATTCGTACCACCAACGGAATTCGTAGTGGCCGCGAGTCTGCGGCTGGATTTTGCCACTGCTGTTGGTCAGTTCCATGTAACGGTAATCAACGAGAGGTGCCTGTCCGAGCCACATTTCCCAGTTGAGGTCCGAAGGAGCTGCCACTGCGGGAATACTGGGACTGACGGGAGCCTGACCAATGTTGCAGGTGACGGTGTGGACATCGCCAATGCGGCCATCACGAATCATGGCAATCGCTCTGAGGAATCGCAGGCCCATTTCGGAACGCTGCTGAGTTCCTACCTGGAAAACGCGACCGGTTTCTTTTTGAACTTTGTTGATCATCTTGCCTTCTTCGATGGTCAACGTGAGCGGCTTTTCACAGTAAACGTCTTTGCCCGCTTTCATCGCTTCGATGGCAATTTTTGTATGCCAGTGGTCGGTGGTAACAATTGTGACAACTTCGATGTCTTTGTTGTCGAGAATCTTGCGGTAGTCTTCGAATGCTTCAGGCGCTTTACCCAGTTCGGCTTTGACTTTGTTTTTGGCTTTTTCAAGGTGGCGTTTATCAACATCACAGACGGCAACAATGTCGGCAAATTTGACGGCACGACGACCACCGACGTCATCCCAGCGGCTACCGGTTCCGATGCAACCCATGACAGGTCGTTCCAATGCCGATTTAAAATTGGCCTCAACCGGCTGAGGAGAGAACCAGTAAGGCATCGATCCAGCGGCGAGCGCGGTGGCCGCAGAAGTTTTCATGAAATCGCGTCGGTTTTGTTGGCTCACTTTTTGTTCCTTTTGAATAATAGTGCGTGTCGAAGAGATGAATCTGAAGTGATAATCCCGATTAAAGAGCGGTGTTGATAGTTTCCAGTGTAACGCGAGTCATCAACCGAGAGCCAGCCTTTATAGACGCTTTTCATCATGCGTTACGCAGGTTCGCAGTCCGTCATCAACCAAAGATGCAGGTGTTTAAACGCCTCATGAACATTGATTCGAATGACTAGAGCAGGGATATTTACCTGTATTAATCCTTCGGACGCTCGTCAGAGGAGGGATTTGGGCGTGGAGGGGAGCCAAACCGGGACCGGTCGTCGTCTGGACGTCGATGCCGGGAACGTCCACCCGGTCGACCGCGTGAATCACGTTTGCGCTGAGAATTCAGAAGCCGCTCGATCTCGCCCAAATCTTGATTCAGCCAGTACTTTTTCAATAACCGTTTGAACCGTTCTGGCGGTTGATTGGCAGGGCCAATATCGGCTTTGACTTTTTCATCCAACTTGTCAAAGACATCTTCCAGTTGCTCGATAGTCGGTTCCTGCCCCTTCTTGGCGAAATCGCGGTAGTAGCTTTCAATCTGATGATGGATGAAATGGAAGACGGCCATTCCGTGCCCTTGAGGGGGAATCTTCTCCAACCATTTGCGGGTCTCTTTATTCGGAATCCGGCGAATCATCTCCTTGACCATATCGGAAGTAACCAGTTTCGATTCTTCATCCTGCTCACGCCCTGATTTTTTGAATTCCTGTTCGAGCGCGATACGGAGTAGTCGTGCGTTCTGGTCCTGCTGATCAAGGAGGTCGAGACTTTGCTGAACTTCAGGTTCCAGTTTCATTTTTTGGCGAAGTGGTTCCAGAATCGACGCTATTTCGGCAGGCAACTGCGCCAGACGAGCTTCCGTTTCCTGCTGATTGGAAAGCTCTTCTTCGCGCAACTGATCGAACATTTTTTTCTGGTTCTCCTGCGCGCGGTTTTCTTCAAGAAACCGATTGATCAACGCCATACGTTCATGAACGCTATTTGTTTCGGCCAGTTCTTTACGCTGCCAGGGGGTCAACGAATCTAACCAGTCACAGTAGATGTTGAACATGTTACGGAGATCGTTCGTTCCCTGAATCTTTTTGTGCATCTCCCGAAGTTCCGTTTGGTCTTCCGGAGAGAGCGATTGGAAGTAATTCAGGTTTTTCTCGACCTGTACTTTTTCAGAATGCGAGAGTTTTAACAATTCCGAACCCGCTTTGGGATCAGCCGCTTCAAGTTGTCGAGCAACGAACAGGATAATAATCCCACCCGTCAGAAGAATTGAGGTCGCCCCGATCATTTTCGTCTTCTTGGAGAATTGATTCATTCCTGACCCTCCTCGTCAGTCGGAGCAACTTCTTCGGGGTATTCCCCTTGAAGGGGACCGCTCAGGTTTTGTTGCAGGAGCTGCCGAAGCAGTTCTACATCGCCCATTTCCCGGTAAATGTGGAGATTCTCATAGAGCGGAAGTTCTTCGAGAACCTGCTCTGTTCGTGTTGGCCAGATTTGCTGTCCGACCACGTATCCACCGAAACTAGCCGCTCCCATAATTCCCAACCAGCAGAGCACAACCAACCCTTTGCGTACCCAGTGGAACCAGCGTTGATGAAACAAGGGGATGTGGCTTTCGATCGCCGCGATGGAAGCCATGGTCTGCTCTGTGAAATTTTCGGATGCTTTTTCCTGGGGTAACATATCGAGCAAGTCAAAACTGCGAGAGAGCATCTCCACATCATGCCGGGCAACTTCGCTCTGAGCGAGCAGAATCTCAACATTGTGTGAGGCATCCTCGTCCAGTTCCCCATCGAGATAGGCAACCAGATTGGATCGCAGGTCTGAACTGACTCGAACAATTTTTTTCATGGAATTACAGGTCTACGAAAAACACAAAGTGGTGAGGTCGAAAATCGTGTGGGGCAATTTATTTGTTTCGTTTCGTTCCTTTAACGGATCAGGGGTTCCAGAATGACTCTCAATTTTTCCCGCGTCCTGGCGAGTAATGATTTGACGGCGGGTTCCGTCATGTCCATCGCGGCGGCGATATCCAGGTAGCTCATTCCTTCAAACTTGTGAAACAGAATGGCTGTCTTTTCTCGATCAGATAGTGATTCGAGCGATTCCCGAACCTGACCTCGCAATTCTTCACGGGTCACTTGTCGGGCAGGCATGAGTGCCGATTTCTCGACAGCCAGTTCTTCTTCCGGTCGCACGCCAAACACGGTCGATTTGCCTCCCGGCATTGCGACTTCTTTCCGGCGCCCTTTTTTCCGACGGGTATTACTCGCCAGATTGTTCGTAATGTGAAAGATATACGTCGAGAACTTGGCGGTCGGTAGATATCCCCTGCGGGTTCGGTAGACGCGTAGGAAAACTTCCTGTGCCAAGTCTTCTGCTGCTTCGTGGTCAGCGAGAATATGCGAAAATATACCGACAATGCGGTCCTGGTAATTTTCGACGAGTTGACTGAATGCTTTTTCATCCCCATCGCGGACACGCAACATCAGTCGCACGTCGGGATCTTTCAGATATTTTAAATCCAGGGAAGACGTCGTCACCACGAATCAGTCGTTCTCGTTGCTATAGGGGAAATTCACTCCCGTTAACCAAGGATTGGTTTCGGAGCAATTATTATTGAGATCAGGAACGGATAAATCAGTCCTACAGGGTCGCCAAGCATCCCTATCTTGCGCTACTGCCTGTTATTAAACTAGTTAGGACGAACGGCCTGTCTGAAGAATCTACCATTATGCAGCCCTGTCCTCTGAATTGAACAATAAAAACAGGAAAATGTAGCGTCCAAAATAAGAGAATCTCCTCTTCCGGTCGCAAGTCGAGAGGCAGTTCGGTGTGAGCTTCCTCTGGTTCTGCTAGAATAGCGGCCGAAGAAAGCACCTTAAACAGTTACGTATTCTTCCCGCATTGTCATCAACTGATTTTTCTTTTCTACAGGTTTTGTATGTCTCTCAGCACTCTTCCTCTCTGTTATTGCACCAATGTGCACGCGGCGCAAACTGTACCTGAAGTTCTTGCAGGGTTAACTCAGTACACCGTTCCCGTGAAAGCGAAATATGGAAGCGAGCTGGCAGCCGGGCTGTGGCTGGCGAAATCGGTCACCGATGAAATTCTAAGCGAGCCCGACGGGGTAACAAAACTCGCCCAGGAACTGGCCGCTCGAGATTTAACCTGCCACACTCTAAATGCCTTCCCCTATGGTAATTTCCACAGTGACCGAGTGAAAGAGCAGGTCTACCTGCCCGACTGGTCTACGGACGAACGGTTGAACTACACCTTCGATTGTGCCCGTATTCTCGCGGGGATTCTCCCGGAAGGTCGCGAAGGCTCCATTTCAACAGTCCCGCTCGGGTTCAAACAGTTTGATTACGCAGATAACTTTGAGCAGGTCGCGATCGGTAAACTTATCGAACTCGCCCAGAAGCTGGATGACTTACACGACGAGACAGGGAATGTCGTCCGATTGGCGATTGAACCTGAACCCTTTTGTCTTCTGGAAACGACCGACGAAACGATCGCCTTTTTTGAGAAGTTGTTCGCCATTGCAACGGAGCAGAACCTTCTCGACGAAGTTAAACGACATATTGGCGTCTGCTACGATGTCTGCCACCAATCGATTGAATTCGAAAATGTGGGTGCATCGATCAAAAGACTGGAAGACCAGGAAATTCGCATCAACAAGGTGCATATCACTTGCGCGATTGAAATCAAAAACCCGGGCACAGCAGCCGAATTGCGAGAAGTACTTAGTCGATACGTGGAACCCCGGTATCTGCATCAGACGATGGCCAGAAATGCCGCAGGCGAAATTCGTCGACTGGTCGATCTAACGAAGGAATTTGCGATGTCCCCTCCGGCCGACTTTGCCGAGGCCGACGTCTGGCGAGTCCACTATCATGTGCCCGTCAACGCCGAACAAGTGGGGCCGTTGGGCACGACACGTCATGATTTGAAGAAAGCGCTCGACGCCGTGCATCAGCTCACCTACGCTCCGCATCTGGAAGTCGAAACATATACCTGGGATGTTTTGCCAGAAAATAAGGTCGACCTCGTGGAGGGACTTACCCAGGAGTTAGTGGCGACACGGAAGCTACTGGGCTCCATTCGTTTAGCTCAGACGAATATGATCATCAGTTGAGGATAGTCACCAGAAAAAACGACAACTTAAGGACCGATAGCTCAGTGACGGCCAGATCCAGGATTGTACGGAAACAACCGGTAATAATTTTTCTCGGATGAAATGAACACGCGTGAGCGCCTCCAGCGAACAACCTTCCCATTCTTCGAGCAGCCTCGACGGCCTGGTTCATCTGTTGATCCGGTTGCGGTGGATTCTTCTGCTCACGGGTATCGCACTGATCATCATTTTCTGGCCGGTCGCAAATCGGATTTCTTTCGATCAGTCGATTGAATCTATGTATGCGAACGACAATGTTCATCTGGCGGATTACGTCCAGAGCCGGAAATTCTTTGGTGGAGATGAGTTTGTCATTCTGGTCAATCAGAATCCCGATTTGTTTGACAATCAGGATGAATTGGAGCTCAACGAGAAATCGATTGATGAAATTCATACCCTCGTCGAGCAACTAACTGGAGTACGCCCCGATGAGGAATATGAGACGAGTGAATCGGACGCCCCCTCAATCGACCGGCCAGAGGGTGTTCAAGGCGTCGAGACAGATTCAGTGCAGAATCTGGCGACGACTCTCGATTTCAAACACACACGCAAGCGCATCACGAATCTCATCGAAGGGATTCTCATTGGAGAAGACCGGCAAACAAACGCTGTGGTGATGCGGCTCGTCCCGGAACAAGAGGCTATTGTTCCCCGCTCCGAAACGATTCGTGAAATCAAGGAGATTGCTGAACAACAATCACGTAAGACATATGTCGTGGGTGAGCCGGTTCAAATTCAGGAGATGTTCAACTACGTTGAAGAGGATGGGCGAAATCTTTTTTACGCTTCCCTCGGTCTATTGGGGGTCGTCCTGCTTTGTTTCTTCCGCAGCCTTCGCTGGGTTTTGCTTCCGATTACCATGTGCCTGTTTTCCATCAAGGGAACTGAAGCGATTCTGGTAATGAGCGAAGCCCAATTGAGTATGGTTAGCTCGATGTTGAACTCACTCGTGATGATCATCGGAATTGCAACGATCACACATATCGCCGTTCATTACCTGTCCGCTCGTAACTTACTGTCCCCCAGTGATGCTTTGAGCGAGACGATGCAGAAACTATTACCGGCGATCGCCTGGACCTGTGCGACGACTGCGGTTGGTTTTGGTGCGTTGCTGTCCAGTCAGATCCGGCCCGTGCAAAGTTTTGGAATTATGATGGCATTGGCATCGTTAATGGTGCTGGTCTCGGTTCTGCTATTCGTTCCGGGCGGCGTATTGTGGCGATCTGGAAAGGTGACCAGGCTTGATTCCCCCGATTCTAACGCACCAAACTCACATTTGGGGAATTTGCTCTACCATCAGGCCATGCTACTCGAACGTCATCCGAAACGCGTTGTAGGCGGATTTCTTGGACTACTCGTTCTGGCGGGGATTGGATTTACCCAGCTGAGAGTCGAAACCGACTTCAGTCGTAACTTTCGCGAGTCGAGTCCCATTGTCCAGTCTTTAAACTTTGTAGAATCGCACCTGGGAGGCGCCGGAAACTGGGAGGTCAACTTTCCCGCTCCTGACGAATTGAACGAAGCCTTTCTGGAACGCGTCGAGAAGGTATCCGACCAACTGCGGGAATTACGCGTTGATGAAGAGACATACCTTACGAAAGTCATCTCGCTGGCTGACGGCGTCAACACAATTCCTCGAATTCCAATCGTCGCCAGTTCCCTGCGAAAACGAATGGCGCTGTTGAATGGGTTTCAAAAGAATTTTGTGGACTCGCTCTATAATGTGGACGAACAACGAATGCGAATCGTATTGCGGGCGCAGGAACGGCAACCATCCGAACAGAAACTGGCCTTAATACATTCCGCTCAACAGATTGTCGCCAAAGAATTCGGTGAGGCAAAAACCACGGGGTTATATGTACTATTGGCCTACCTGATCGACAGCCTGCTCTCTGACCAGTTGATCAGTTTTCTCTTTGCCGGTCTGGGAATTTTCCTGATGATGAGCCTCGCGTTTCGGAGCTTGCTGATTGGGTTAATTTCAATCGTGCCGAACCTCTTTCCAATTATCGTCGTCATCGGTTTTATGGGATGGTTCGGCGTGCCGATCAATATAGCGACGGCAATGATCGCCTCGGTTTCTCTCGGTTTAACAGTCGACTCAAGCATTCACTACCTGGCCTCTTTCCGCCGGGAGCGTGAGTCCGGAGCCACATTTGAGGAAGCGATTCACCGAACTCACCAGGCGACAGGAAAAGCTTTAGTTTATGCGAACCTGGCATTGATTGCGGGTTTCAGTGTTTTGACCCTTTCTCATTTCATCCCGCTGATTTACTTTGGAATTCTCGTCAGTCTCGCCATGCTGGGCGGTCTCGCCGGAAACCTGTTTTTGCTCCCTGTTCTACTGAAGGCTATTGAGCGTTTTCAAACAAACGCCAAACGGCTCACGACTTCTTAAACAGCCTGTTCCCGCACGAACTTTCCCCGTACGAATAAGAAAAACGGATGGCCGCCAAACGACTACGCAATTGGGATTCTCTGGTAGCGAAAAGTGACAGTCCCTGCTTCGTACTTGATGTTCAGCGCCGGGTCGTCCTGTTCAACCGAGGATGCGAAGAGTTGTTCGGTTGGACGATGGCAGAACTGGGAGACCGTGAATGTCGTTACGTCACGGAACCAGATCCCCTTCAACCGGAATCGGTGACTTCGATTCTCGCCCCTCCGGAAGAAGTGTGGCAAGGGGAATCAATCGCGGTACCCACCTTCGTGCGTCATCGCCGGTCGACAGAACGACCTCTGTCTAAGTTAATTCGTTTTACACCCCTGCTTGATGAAGAAGGTCTCTGTCAAGCGGTCTGGGGAAGCATTGGCGAACTGACTTCAACCAACAAACCTGATAAACCGCGCCCCTCACACTCTGTCCATACGGAACTGGCGGCGCTTCGTATTAGCTTGCGACAACAGTACGAGTTGGATCGATTCATCGCTAAGTCTCCCGTGATGAAATCAGTTCTGGAACAGATCCAGCTTGGTGTTGGTAAATCACAACCGATCTGTCTGTCGGGAGAACGAGGCGTTGGTAAACAACACGTCGCGAGCATCATTCATCATGCGGACAATCCTCAAAGTCGAGCCTTTGTCCCATTGAACTGTAACAGCCTGACGGACTTTCAGCTTGAGGAAGAACTTCAGCAGTTATTTGCAGCAAGTGACGATGATCAATTGCCTTCCGGTCTCCAACCGGGAACGCTCTATCTGGAAGAAGTAGAATATCTTCCGCGCGAGATCCAACAATGGTTGGTCCAGCAGTTCAGCAGCGTCACCTCTCAGCGTCGTCCTCGACTGATGGTGGGTCTGCGTCAATCGCTCGCTCAACTTCGCGAAGACAATGTTTTCTCCACAGAATTTTTCTACTTGCTGGCACCTCTTCAGATTCATCTTCCCCCGTTACGTGAACGACCGGAAGACTTACCTCTACTGGCTCAATTTTTTCTGGAACAATGCAGTCGGCTATTCGAAATCGACCAGCAAATCAGTGGTTTCGATTCCTCGGTCTGGGAACAATTGAAGCAATACCACTGGCCCGGAAATCTGAATGAACTACAGACGACGGTACGGGACGCGTATGCCAACTGCCTCGGCAGCGAAATTGCATTGGACGATCTACCCTTCTCATTCCGAACCGGCCGCGATGCCCAGCAATTGACCGACCCGCTTAAAGAACAGGAACCGCTCGACATTGCACTCAAAAGAATTGAAAAAGAGCTGATTGAAGAGACTCTGGCCGACTGTCGACAAATTAAAACCAACGCTGCCAAACGTTTAGGACTCACACGCGCCAAGCTGTACAGACGAATGGAAAATCTGGGCATTCCGCTGGATGATGAGTAAGGGGCCAGACAGGAACGGGCTGGGTGTATAGAATAACGGCGCGCACGGTCCAGAATTCGCTTTAGTTTCTAAGCGAAGAAATTATCGAACCGTCCTTAAAGACAATGTCAGAATTACAACTTTGCATATGATCATCAAAAGCCTGTCCGTCTTCTCTATTATTCTCAGCTGCACCCTCACTTATGGTGCCGATCTCGATGTATCCACGATCGGAAAGGTTAGCAATTCAACGCTCACGCTGCACCCGGGAGAACAACAGGTGCACGGACGCGTTGTCATTCCGCCGACGATTGATCTAATCAAGGGGTCCAAAGACAGCGTACTTCGGTTTGAAGGATTGACCCCCAAAGATGGCGAATGCCTCGGCACACTCGTCCGCAGCCACAGTCGCTTAAC